>ONBF01000023.1 GCA_900315995.1 uncultured Eubacteriales bacterium | reverse complement strand
CGGCACCGAGATATATAATCTTGCCACTGAAATTATTCCCGTTATTAACGAGATGTGCAAAACCGCCAAACTGTTCGGGCGTAGTTATTGTAAACCGTTTTGAATTGTTGTAGTACCAAGAAGTATTACGGACGCCACTATCCGTCCAATACTTTGCCAACGATTTCCACTCAGCGACAAATGTGACGTCGTCGGAAGGCATGGTAAACAAGTGTTCCGTCGGATAACTTTCTTCATCGCTTATATTCCAATGCCAAATAAACTGACCCGACTCTATTTCCGAACTCTTCAAGACCACTTTATCTCCGACTCTTACTTTCGTAACCGTTTCAAGCGGCACCGTATCTCCCTGATGCTTAAAGTATGTGATGGTAAAAGTGTCTATTCTATTCCAAACCGTTACGTCGTCGTCATCTACTTCAATCTTTTCAAACTTCTCGTTCTTATCGACAGTCGTTCCGTCGTCAAAGCCCAACGCTTTGAGCGCTTCGGTTTCATCGGGATAAGGAGTTTCTATGATATTACCGTCTTTGACAACAAATATGTACTCATCTGTCCCGTCGTTTTTTACTTTTATTATCATATTCCTTCTTGTCGAATCTTCTTCGATAACCGAAGCATACGCTTCAATAGCCTTTTCAAAAGCTTCGTTTTTATCCGCATTTTTGTTTATACCTACAAAAATCGCAACAGCCACGCCCGAGAGTATCGCTATAACCGCTACAACGATAACAATTTCAAGCAAAGTAAAACCTTTCTTCCCACGTTTCATAAATATTCTCCTTATATTGAGAGATTGACTTCGTAATATTATTATTTAATTATACCATATTAAAAAATTTTGTAAAGAAAAACAATAAAACCGAAAATTTCCCATATATTTCAACGTTTTGACAATAAGCACTAAATTTCTTTACCATTATATGAGGCTCGTGTTATAATAATCGTATTATGCAAGACGAATTGTATGACAAGTTAATACTTCTTTTCGTTTTCGATAAGATGGAAATTCCGATAACCGAGAAAACTCTTCTCGATCTTTGTTGCGCCGACAACAACTGGCTTAACTATATGGTATGCAAACAAATTCTTCCCCAACTCATTGAAGCGGGGTTTGTGTTCGTCGCAAATTCGGTTCAAGGACAGTTATTGAATATCACCAACGACGGACGCGAGTGCCTTAATCACTTCTTCACGCGTCTTCCGTCCACTCTGCGCGAAGAAATTTTCACTTATATCAAAGCCAACCGTATAGCGTACAGACGTAAACAAGAGTATTTCAGCGATTATTACAAAAACCCCGACGGCTCTTATACCGTGTATCTGAAAATACTTTCTCCGACGCAACCTATTATGGAGCTTAAACTCGTCGTACCCGACAGAACAAAAGCCAAATGGATATACAAAAACTGGGAAGAAAACGCGTCCAACGTATACGGACTGCTATACACGAATCTCGTTGAATCTTTATAAAGAGGTGTTATTATGACTTACAAAACTTTCGGGACGTGTTCGTCTCAAATTACTTTCGACGTCGAAGACGGTAAAGTCAGAAACGTAAAGTTTTACGGCGGCTGCGCCGGCAATACGCAGGGCGTCGCCAAACTTGCCGAAGGGCGCGACGTGGACGACGTAATAAAAATTCTTTCGGGTATAATGTGCCGTAACGGTACATCATGTCCCGATCAACTCGCAAAAGCTCTCATTCAATATAAGAACGAACGGTAAAACATCGCAATAAATAAGGTGCGTCCGAAATGCGCAAACGGAAACTTTTCGGACGCACCTTATCAGAAATTGTCTTTATCTCAGAGAAGTATGCAGATTACTCCGCCTTTCCCTTCATTTACTATTCGGGTGACGGTTTTTCTCAATTTTGCCTGAGCCTCTTTCGGCATTGAATTCAACTTATTGTCAAGTCCGTCTTTAACGAGAGTATTCAAAGACTTTCCGAACATATTGCTGTTCCAAATATTGCTCGCATCGGTTTCAAGTTCGTTCATTAAATATTTTACCATATCTTCGCCTTGCTGTTCCGTTCCGACGATGGGAGATACTTCCGTTTCGACGTCAACACGCATTATATGTAAACTCGGCGCGGACGCTTTGAGTTTAACACCGAAACGACTACCGTGTTTCATCGGTTCGGGTTTTTCGAGTATCATATCGTCAAACGTCGGCATCACTATTCCGTAACCTGTTTCGTTGACTTCGTTCAATGCGTCCTTAATACGTTCATACTCGCGCTTCGCGTGTCTCAGACTTCTTATATAAGCCATCATTTTATAATCTTCCGTTATATCTTCGTCGCACTCTTTTGAAAGTACTCTGTTGAATAAGTCGGGTTTCGCGACTATTTCGACCGTCAATTTACCCTCACCGAGTTCAACCGATACGCTCGGATTCGGCTCTATGTTTTCGGAGGTATTGAACAAAGCCGTAAACGATTCATAGTCGCGCATCTTGAAAGCGTTCTCGGACGCGCGCATAATCTCTTCTTCTATCTCTTTGATTATATCGTTGTCGGCACTCATTACGCGTAACCATTTCGGCGTTTTGACGTCAATAAGTTTAATCGGAAATTCAAGCAAGACTGCCTTAAATATTTCGTCGGCTTCATTTTCGCCCATTTCTTCCGCATTAATCGCAACGGTCGCGACACCGTACTTTTCACAAAGCGCGTTCTTTAACTTCTGCGCGTCCTTCGACTTCGGCTCCTTACAGTTAAGGACAATTACGAAAGGTTTGCCGATGCCTTTAAGTTCCGCTATAACCTTCTCTTCCGCGTCGATATAGTCTTTACGATCTATCCCCGCTATACTGCCGTCCGTAGTCATTACTATACCGATAGTCGAATGCTCTTTGATTACTTTATCCGTCCCTATCTTTGCGGCTTCATAAAACGGTATTTGTTCGTCCGACCACGGCGTACTGACAAGTCTGTCATGTCCGTCTTCTTTATCTCCCAATGCTCCGTTGATTAAATACCCTACGCAGTCGATAAGTCTTACATTCATCGTCATATTGTCTTTGAGCGTTATTCTCACCGCGTCGTTTGGAACAAACTTCGGTTGTGTGGTCATAACCGTCTTTCCGCTCGCTCCTTGCGGTAATTCGTCCGTCGCGCGTTCTCTCACGTTTTTATCTTCGATGTTGGGCAGTACGGAAGTTTCCATAAATCTCTTTATAAAAGTAGATTTACCCGTACGCACGGGTCCTACCACTCCAACGTAAATATCCCCGTTTGTTCGGGTCGCTATATCTTCGTATAACTGAAATTTTTCCATAAGCACCTCCCATAAAATAACGCTAAAATATATGAAAGTCGCTTATCACTTAGAACAAAAATAAAAAGACGCGGAAAAATCCGCGCCGTAATTATCTGTTTATGATTATTATTCGCTTAGAAACTTTTCAACGCTCGCAAGCCGTATGCATACGCAAAGTATATCCGCAACGGTTTCTATTTCTTCTATCGGCGGCAAGGTCGGCGCAAGACGAATATTACTGTCGCACGGGTCTTTTCCGTACGGATAAGTCGCTCCCGCTCCCGTGAGTTTGACGCCCGCTTCTCCGCAAAGTTCCACTACGCGCTTCGCGCAACAGTCAAGCACATAGATACTTACGAAATATCCGCCTTTCGGCTCGGTAAACTTTACAAGTCCGTCTTTCTTGACTTCGTTAAGACGATTGATAAGCACTTCAAACTTGGGTCTTATTATCGCGGCTTCTTCCTTCATATGTTCGCGTATCGCTTCAACGGTCGGAAGATAACAATAATGCATAAATTGGTTTATTTTGTTAGGTCCTATCGTCTGGTACTTGATAATGCTCTTTGCGTACTCCATATTCCTTTCGCTTGTTATAAACGCCGATACACCCGCTCCCGAAAACGTTATTTTGGACGTCGAAACAAATTCGTATACCATATCCTCGCTGCCGCGCATTCTGCACTCGTCGAATATATTAAGCAAAGTTACGGGTTCGTATAATTCGTGTACGCAGTATGCGTTATCCCAAAAAATTCTGAAATCGTCCGCCTTAGGCTTCAACGCCGCAAAACGCTTAACCGTTTCGTCACTGTATACTATGCCGTCGGGGTTGCTGAACTTAGGAACGCACCATATGCCTTTAATGCTTTCGTCGCTTGATACAAGCCTTTCGACTTCGTCCATATCGGGACCCGTTTCGGTCATAGCAACGTTTATCATCTCTATGCCGAATACTTCACAAATAGCAAAGTGTCTGTCGTATCCCGGTACGCAACAAATAAATTTCACTTTCTGCCTCGACCACGGTTTCGCGCCTTTATACGCGCCGAACAACATTGCGCGCGCTACCGTATCAAACATAATATTAAGACTTGAACCGTCAAGCACCATTACTTCTTCAAACTTAACTCCGAGAAGTTCGGCAATAAGATTGCGAATTTCCGGAATACCCATAGACAGTCCGTAATTCCTATAATCAACGCCGTTACTTTTATAGTCGAGTTTTTGTTGAAGAAGCGGCATCGATATATCAAGCTGCGCACCGCTCGGCTTTCCTCTCGACATATCGAGTTTCAAGCCTTGTCGCTTATAAATTTCGAGTTTTTGAATTAATCGTTCTTTCTCGTTAAGTAATTCTTTTTTATTAAAATTCGAGTATATCATATATGCACCTTCTTTCCGTACATTTTATCACAATTGTATAATGTATCACAAAATTTTGTTTTGTTACAAATATTATGCTTCGGTTTTTTCCGTTTTTTTGTATTTTTTTTCTTTGGTCTTTATTTTGGAAAAAGCTTTCGCTAAATCCGTTTTGCGTTCTTTCCCTACGATTGCCCGCATTATATTGCCTCTGTGACCTACCCACACTAATAACCATATGCCGAATATAATAATTCTGACAGCTATATCCGTTTCGTAATACCCTGCGTATATCGACATTGCGGTTATAAGTATAAGTGATGTAATAGACGCATATTTTGAAAAATAGAGGAATACGAAACCGCCCGCAAAGCCTATCGCCATAACAAGAGGATAAGCGACAGCAAATACACCGATTGCCGACGCCACCCCTTTACCGCCCTTGAATTTATAAATTATCGGATATATATGCCCGACGACCGCGGATAGTCCGCCCGCATAAAGCGCGGTTCTTCCTATCCACAACAACCCGATTAAAGACGGTATAGCGCTCTTTAAGACGTCTCCGATAAGAGTCATCGCAGCCCATCTTGCGCCGAGATTTCTCAAAACGTTCATAGTACCCGGATTGCCCGAACCCATTTCCGTTATATCTTTCTTTTTCGCAACGGAAACTATTCGGGCAAAATTGATATTGCCCAACATATATCCGACAAAACATACGATTACAAGTTTCCACCACTCCATCACAGTCCTTCCTTTTCTTCACGATTCCTGACAATAAGTTTTATCGGCGTACCCTTAAAATCAAATGCTTTTCGCAACGTATTCTCGATATATCTTTTATATGAAAAATGCATAAGCGTCGCGTCGTTTACGAAAATTATTATCGCAGGCGGCGCAACCGATACCTGCGTCGCGTAAAGTATCTTCATACGCTTACCGTTTTTCGTAGGTGGCTCGTTAACCGAAACGGCTTCCCCGATAACGTCGTTTAATACGCCCGTCGTAATTTTACGATTGGCGTTTTCGTATACTTTCTCGACCGCGCCCATTAATTTCTCGACACGACTGCCCGTCTTTGCGGACAAATAAACCGATTCAAAGTAGTCCATAAAAGCAAGTTCGGTCATAAGTTTGTCGTCAAACTTTTTCATTGTGTCGGTTTCCTTCTCGATTAAGTCCCACTTATTCATTACTATTACGGACGGCTTGCCTTCTTCGTGGACGTAACCTGCTATCTTTACGTCTTGCTCGCTTATTCCCTGTTCGCAGTCAATGACGATTACCGCAACGTCCGCGCGTCTTACCGCTCCGAACGCGCGCATTACACTGTAATATTCAACGTCCGTATCAACGCTCCTTTTACGCCTTATACCCGCAGTATCGACAAGCATATATTTCTTTCCGTTATGCTCAAACGGCGTGTCTATCGCATCTCTCGTCGTGCCTGCAATTCCGCTTACTATCACTCTGTCGTATCCGAGTAGTCTGTTTACAAGACTGCTCTTGCCTGCGTTAGGTTTACCTACTACCGCAATCTTTATGACTTCGTCCCGCTCGTCCGCTTCGTTCTTTTCAAAGTGCTTGGCGACTTCGTCGAGAAGATCGCCTAAACCCTTACTCTGTTCCGCGGATATGGGAATAGGCTCGCCGAGTCCCAACGCGTAAAAGTCGTACAATGCGTCCGTTTCGTTGTTGTCAAGTTTGTTGACAACGGGAATAACGGGCTTTTTACTCCGTCTCAGATAATCCGCCACGTCGTAATCTTCGGCTACAAGCCCCGTACGTCCGTCTAAAAAAAACAATATGAGATCGGCGGTCTCGACGGCAATTTCCGCTTGACGCTTAATGTGTTTCCACATTTCGTCTTCGCTCTTCAATTCTATTCCGCCCGTATCTATCATAGTAAAATTAAATCCGCACCACTCGCCGTCCGCGTACAGTCTGTCGCGTGTAACGCCCGGTGTGTTTTGCACTATCGATATTCTTTGTCCCGCGACCTTATTGAAAAACGTTGATTTCCCGACGTTTGGTCTGCCGACTATAGCTATTAATGGTTTCGTCATACGTTCTCCTATTACTCCTTTTTGAGCGCGTCAATGAATTTTTCTCCGCTCGTCTCGGTTATTTTTACTTTAACTTTGAGTTCACGCTCGAGGTCTTCCACCGTCGTTCCGTCAAGCATTACTATTTCAAACTCCTTAAACATAACACGCGGAAGAAGCAGCGTTTCGGGTAAATCTTTACCTTTCAGCTGGGTTATTATGTCTCTGCCCGTCACAAGTCCGCTTACGGTTATACTCGTCCCGAAAAAGTTATTTATAATCGGATACACTTTCAATTTCAATTCGGGGTTTTCCGATGTAAGTTTTACGCATATATCGGAAAACATTTTTTCGGTGGCTTTACCCGTAACTACGCCGTAATCGCCTACAAGTTCACTCCCTTTAAGGCTCGTTTCTATTCCGCGCAAAAAGGCGGGAATCATACCGACACCGTTTTCGAGTTGATAATTGTTGCCGTAATACTCGGCGGACTTCGGGGTTCTCTCCGCTATAATATACATCTCGTCCGAACAGTAACACCAATCTCTGTCGCCGTTTATCTTTTCGGTTATGTCTATTGCACGCTCTGCCGTTTCTTTACTTATCTCGGTAAGCGGATACAGTCCGTCTCTGTGTCCCGTAAGCCCGACAGGTACGACCGATACCGACCTAACGCTCGGATATAACGTATTCAAGTCGTTAAGCGTTTGTTCGAGTACGTCGCCGTCATTAATTCCGCCCACCATAACTATCTGCGTGTGCATAACAATTCCCGCGTCACCGAAACGTTTGAGATACGGTATAACGGGCGCGGGCTTTTTACGTCCCAAAAGTTTCGCCCTTATATTCGCGTCAGTTGCGTGTACCGATATATACAACGGTGAAAATCCGCGTTTGACAATACGCTCGATTTCTTTTTCGGTAACGTTTGTAAGCGTTACATAATTACCGCAAATAAAAGACAGTTTCCAATCGTCGTCTTTCAAATACAATGTTTCGCGCATACCTTCGGGCAACTGGTCGACAAAACAAAAAATGCATTTGTTCGCGCATCGTCTCGGCGTTAATTCCGTTCCGTCAAATTCAAGTCCCAACGATTCCGTTTCGAGTTTCTCTACGTCGCAGGTACATATATCGCCCTGTTTCGTCTTAACCGTCAATGTAAACTTCGTTTCCCCGTCGATATAGTAATAGTCGAGTATATCTTCAAACTCTTCACCGTCAAACGATACGAGCGCGTCGCCCGCTTCCAATCCGAGTTCCGCGCCTACGCCGTTACTGTTAACGTCGGTTATTCTGAGCATTTCTGCGCCTCAATATGTCGCCTGCTTTGAGTTTAACGTCCGTTTTGAGCAGCAGTCGCTGTTGAACGAGTTTTGCATCTTCTATGGGACACCCCGTATCGTCCGTCAAGTTATCCGCCTTTATTCGCGCGTTAAACGAATCGCGCGGACTCAATACTTCGAGCAAGTCGCCTTTCTTGAATCTGTTGCGCATAACAAGTTTTGCGCAACCATCGCAATAATCTATAACGTCCGCTATATAATCGTACTCCTGTTCGGGTTTTGACGACTCGGTATACTCTCTGTTGTTTTCATTAAGATAAAAACCCGTCGTATACTTCCTATGTCCTATTTTATTAAGTTCTTCGCTTAACGTCCTATCCGCCTTATACTCCGAAGGCGCGGCTACATACAAGTCGATAGCGCGCCTATATGCGTTGACGGTCGTTGCTACATAATACTCGGACTTCATACGTCCTTCTATCTTAAAAGACGTTATTCCCGCATCGACGAGTTTATCGATATGTTCTATCATATTAAGGTCTTTACCGTTAAATATATAAGTACCTCTTCCGTCTTCTTCAACGGGCAAATAGTCGCCGTTCTTCGATTTTTCCCTTACTTCGTAATTCCATCTGCACGCCTGAACACACTCTCCGCGGTTACCGTTTCTGCCTGTCAGAAAATTACTTAAAAGGCATCTTCCGCTGTAAGATATGCACATCGCGCCGTGAACAAACGCTTCAAGTTCAACGTCAGCCGATATTCCGTCGCGTATCTCTTTAATATCTTTCAGCGACAGCTCGCGCGCAAGTATTATTCTCGAAACGCCTTGATCCGCCCAAAACTTTGCGGCGTATTTGTTGGTCGTGTTGACTTGTGTGCTTAAATGAATACTCAAATTGCTTACGCTCTTAACTACCGATAATATCCCCGGGTCGGATACTATAACCGCGTCCGCGCCTATCCGTTCGAGTTCCCGTATATACTCTTTAAGTCCGCCGAAGTCGTCGTTAAACGCATATATGTTGACTGCAACGTAAACTTTTTTGTCAATACCGTGCGCATACTTAACGGCTTGCGCCATTTCGTCAAGTTCAAAGTTGCCCGCGTATGCGCGAAGTCCGAAAGCCGTCCCCGATAAATATACCGCGTCCGCTCCGTAATAAAAAGCAGTATTGAGTTTTGAACGGTCTCCCGCGGGAGCCAACAGTTCGGGTTTCATTTCTTCTCCGCAATAAGCAACCCGTCCCCGACGTTCATAACGTCGGTAACGTAATTATCATCTTTTTTAAGTCGTTCGATAAATTTTCGCATATTCATGACTATCGTTTTCATACGATGTTCGTATTCCGCCTTTCCTTCAACATAACCCCTGAAAAGCACGTTGTCGAATACCATAATTCCGCCGCGCGTCAAATGCTTATCGAGCATAGTAAAATAGTGTTCGTAATGCGACTTCGCGGCATCTATAAACATAAGGTCGAAGTCTCCGCTTAAATTATCGAGTACTTCGTCCGCACTTGCCGTAAACTGTACCACGCGCTCGTAAACGTCTGCTTTTATAAAGTTTTGCTTTGCTTCTTCCGCACGTTCTTCAAGATACTCGACCGTGTAAAGTTTTGCGTCGGGCGACGCATTAAGCATAGCTATACCGCTGTATCCGACTGCCGTGCCGAGTTCTAAAATCTTTTTCGGCTGTCTTTTACTTACAATATCAATAAGAACGTCGAAAGCGTCTTTGAGCATTACGGTCATAAAGCGTTCACGCGCCTTGCTTTCTATCTCTTTAAGTAACTCGTTTGTATTATTCAATGTTCTATGATTATCGGCAATATCATCGGACTTTGTTTACAACGCGTGAACAAAAACTTTTTGAGTGCGCGCCGTATTGCGACTTTCTGGTCGTCTACCGACTTGCCGAGATTGGTATTCATTTGCGAATACACGATTTTTTTGGCTTCGTTTAGTATATCGTCGCCGCAAGTAAAACCGCGCGCCATAAGTTCCGGCTCTTCCGCAACAAGTCCGTGCTCCGTGACAACAATCGGAATAAGCACGCCGTCTTCCGCAAGGTGTCTTCTGTCGCGAAGTATCAAATTAAAGTCTCCGCCCATATCTACGCCGTCGATAAGCGTTGCTCCCGCGCGCACCTGATTGATTTTTTTAAGTCCGCCTTTACCGACTTCCACAACGTCTCCGAGATCGGGAACATATATATGCGTCGGATGAATACCGAGTAACTCCGCAAGCTGCGCGTGTTGCTTCAAGTGTCTGTATTCGCCGTGTACGGGTATAAAATAAGTCGGTTTGATTAAAGACAACATCGTTTTAAGTTCTTCTTTACAAGCGTGTCCCGAAACGTGTACTTCTTGTAATGCGCTGTAAATTACTTCCGCACCCTTACGATATAAATTGTTGATAAGCGAATAAACCATCTTTTCGTTTCCCGGGATTGGAGACGACGAGATTATTATCGTATCGTTTTTCGTAATCTTTATCTTACTGTTATCCGACGTCATTTTGGTCAATGCGCTCATAGGCTCGCCTTGACTGCCCGTACATAGTATAATCATACGCTCGTCGGGATAGTCTTTGATTTTGTTAATCGGTATAAACTCTTCTTTCGTTTTGAGTTCTCCGATTTTTTTAGCCATTTCGGATATGTTTTCCATACTGCGACCGTGCATCGCAACGTGACGTTTGTACTTCTTCGCAAGATCGATTATTTGTTGCAATCTGTTAACGTTGGACGCAAAAGTCGCAATAATAATACGTTTCTTTATATTTGCCGCAAATATCTTGTCAAGTGCTTCGCCTACCTTTCTTTCGCTCATACTGTAACCTTCGCGTTCTACGTTGGTGGACTCTCCGAGCATTAAAAGCACACCCCTTTCACCAACTTTTGCAAGTTCTATCAAATCCATACGCGTCGAATCTACGGGCGTAAAATCTATTTTGTAATCGCCCGTATGGAATACTATTCCCTTGGGCGTGGTAATCGACAGCGCCACCGCGCCCGTTATACTGTGACTGACTTTTATAAACTCGACTTCCATACACCCGAGCCTTATCTTGCTGCCGTATTCGACCGTCTTTAACGTGTATCTGTCCAAATTCTGTTCGATAAGTTTATGTTCAATAAGCGCAAGCGTCAACTTAGTGGCGTATACGGGAACGTTTATATCTTTAAGAATAAGCGGTATCGCTCCGATATGGTCTTCGTGACCGTGCGTTATTACGAAGCCCCTTATACGTTTAACGTTTTCTTTAAGATACGAACAGTCCGGTATAACCATATCGACGCCGGGCATTTCCGTAGTCGGAAAAGACATACCGCAATCGATTACGATAATATCTTCTCCGTATTCTATTGCCGTCATATTCTTGCCGATTTCACCGACACCGCCCAAAAATACGACCTTTATACTCTTTGTTGCCAAAATGTTCTCCTTATTATCGACCGATACCCTTTTCGAGTAATTCTTTTTTGAGAGCGTATACCTTGTCCGACAAGTCTACTTTATAGATATGCGGATTGTAGTATCTCTTATATTCTTCCCAAAACTCTTCTATGCTTGCCTTTGAGTATTCCGCAAGTTCTTTAAGAGTCGGGAATTTATATCTGAGTTTGCCTTTCTCGATAACGGGTATTGTCAATTTCTTTATTTTATAGTTTTCAAATGTGGTCTTTTTCCACGTTTCGACAGGATTAAATACCGTAAGCGGCTTGCTTTCGTCGTACTTCTCGTCATAAAGCGCAATGAGATCCGCCGCCGCGTGTCCGTCTTCGTAAATTCTGAACACTCCCTTAAAGCCCGGGTTCGTCATCTTCTGCGCTGTATCGGAAACTTTCATACGAGATTCCAAAACTCCGTCGCCGTTTTCGATTGCGGCAAGTTTATACACGCCGCCGAAACTCGGGTTGTCGTAACTCGTAATAAGTTTTGTTCCTATTCCGAAAACGTCAATCTTCGCGCCCTGTTCGTGAAGAGACGTCAAAACGTTTTCGTCTATGTCGTTGGACGCGAAAATCTTAGCGTCCGTATGTCCCGCCGCATCAAGCATTTCACGCGCTTTCTTCGATAAATACGCAAGATCGCCCGAATCAAGCCTTATACCTACGGGCTTATGTCCTTTTGCTTTGAGTTCGTCGAACACCTTAATCGCGTTTGGCACGCCGCTTCTTAACGTATCGTACGTATCTACGAGTAAAAGACAATTATCGGGATATATCTCCGCATAATGTCTGAACGCGGTCAATTCGTCCTTAAAACTCATTACGAAACTGTGGGCGTGCGTACCCAAAACGGGTACGTCGAACATTTGTCCCGCAAGCACGTTGCTCGTTCCGACGCATCCCGCAACCATTGCGGCGCGCGCGCCGTATACGCCTGCATCGGGTCCGTGCGCTCTGCGCAATCCGAATTCCATAACGGGTTTACCTTGCGCGGCATATACTATCTTCGACGCTTTGGTCGCAATAAGAGACTGGTGATTGATAATGTTCAAAAGAGCGGTTTCCACAAACTGCGCTTCAAAAAGCGTCGCTTTAACCGTAAGCAACGGTTCGTACGGATAAACGACCGTTCCTTCGGGTATAGCGTATACGTCTCCGCTGAACTTAAAGTTTTTAAGCCTTTTCAAAAAGTCATCGTCGAACAGTTTAAGACTTCTCAAATACGCTATATCCTCGTCGCTGAAATCTATGTTGAGAATATATTCGACAGCCTGCTCCAAACCGCACGTTACAGCGTATGTGTTCTTCTCCGAATTTCTGAAAAATATGTCGAATACCGCAGTACGATTGTCCGTACCGGCTTTAACGTATCCGTACATCATAGTAAGCTCATAAAGATCCGTAAGTAAAGTCAAATTACCTTTCATTTTTTTTCGTCCTCTTTATCTTGTTTATCCGCTTGTTCGCGTTCTATTTCCTGCTTTCTCGCAACGATTGATATGCTCGGAATTTCAATTTCTTTATCGTCGTCCGACTCTTTGTCGGTAAACGCGTATATTAACATAACCGCGCCGATAAAAATTATTATTATCGGTGCAACCATTATCCATAGATCGAATACCGATCCGACAAGTAACGCTATCGATACGGCAACGGTAAATAAGCCCAATCTCAAATACAGTTTATCTCTCGAACGAAATATGTATGTAAATAAAAGCGCAAGCGACGGAGCTAATATTATCATAGGCCATACTCTCGCAAAAGTCAGATTTTCCATGTCAAGTCGCAATAGTAAAAGCATTACTCCTATTACGAAAATTACGGTAGCCGTCGCGATAAAATCCGCTTTCTTTCGTATAATCATAGATAAAAACATACCGCAGCCGATAAGAATAACGAGTACAGGAAACCATACGTTTTTAATGCCGATTATTCCGACGAACGAAACGTCAAAAGCGTCCAACAACAACGCGCATCCTACCGATAAGAACGCGATTGCCGTTAACAGTACCGTGTAATTTCTTTTTCTCATTTTACTTCTTGCCTTTTGAAGACTTTATTTCGTTCGTTTTCTTTTCTTGCGACTTTCCGTCGGTTTCGGAAATTTTTGTTTTACCGCACTTGTCTATAACTTTCTCGACACACGAGCCGTGTTCGCCTTGCTTATTTTTATTCGGTTCGGCGGAAACGTTTTCAACATTTTGCGTATCGTCAATAATCGGTTTTTCTACGGATGTAACGCGCAGTTTATCTTCGTCAATAACGCCGCCCGTCGAAATTGTAACATCTGCATCCGACGCGTTTTGTCCGTCTGCGGTTGCTGTTGCCGACTTGAATTTCTTCCCGTTTTTAACGAATAAATATGCGCCGAACGCAAGCCCGCCGAGCAACATAAATATCGAGAGCATTTGAGAAATGCGGATAGACTCTCCGAAGACGGATTTAAGAAAATACAAGCTGTCCGTTCTCATACCTTCTATTACGGCTCTGCCTATCCCTTCATAGATAAAATAAAAACAAAATACAAAACCTGTAAAAAATCTTTTACGGTCAAGCCACAAAATCAGTACAGAATATCCGACTAAGTTCCATATGCTCTCATAAAAGAACGTAGCGCAGTGCCAGTGCGCCGCGCCGCCGCAAGTACAGCCTGCCGCAGTACAGTTTTCGATATACACACCGAACGGAAAACGCTGTAACGCTTCACTCGTTATCGGTATGCCGTAGGCTTCTTGATTAATGAGATTGCCGTATCTTCCGAGAGCCTGTCCGATAAGTACCGCTATACCCGCCATATCGAGAATTTTGAGAAACTCGATTTTTCTGATACGGCTGAAAATAAAAAGTCCGATTACTCCGCCGATTACTCCGCCGTATATCGCAAGTCCGCCCGTTCTTAAATTAAGGACTTCAAGGAACGTCCAGCCCCTGTCAAGCGTGGTCAATACATAATACAGTCTTGCTCCGACAAGTCCGCACGGAATAGCCCACAAGAAAGCTTCAAGCGCACAATCGCTCTTCATACCCCTATACACAGTCAAATGTATCATTGTAAACAAAGCCGCTATCATACCGCTGACAACGCAAATGCCGTACCATCTTATTTCAATGCTTCCGATAGTAAAAGCAACGGGATTGCTTACTCCGAAAATAACTCTGAAACCGATAAGTCCGCACGGTACGCTTAATAAAAGTACGGCGCACATAAAGCTGTCGCTTACTTTCTTTCGTTTATTGAGAAGCACTATCGTTATTATGGCAACGACAGCCACAACTAAGATAATGATTCCGTACCACATTAATTGTCTTTCGAAATCTTCCATTTTATCACCCTGTTAAATGGCTTTTCTGTCCGCCATGGCTCGCGCCAACGTCATTTCGTCCGCATACTCGATGTCGCTGTTAACGGGAAGTCCGCTTCCTATACGCGTAACCGTTATTCCCATCGGCTTAATAAGTCTTGCAATATACTGCGCCGTGGCTTCGCCGCTTGCGTCCGTATTGGTAGCAATGATTACTTCTTTAACGCCGTCAAGTCTTCGCATAAGTTCCGAAATTCTTATATTGTCGGGACCTATACCCATCAAAGGGTCGAGCGTACCGTGCAAAACGTGATATACGCCTTTATACGTTCCCATACGTTCGAGCGCGGTTACGTCCTTAGGCTCTTTAACAACGCATATTACGCTCTTGTCCCGCGTTTCGCAAAGGTCGCAAATTTCTTTATCTGTAAAATTGCCGCAAACCGAACAAAAGTGTACTTTCTCCTTAACTTCACGTATCGAGTCGATAAGCGCGTTCGCTTGCTCGCCGCTCATATTGATAATGCGGTATGCGTAACGAGCCGCCGTCTTCTTACCTACGCTCGGCAACATCGTAAGCATACTTACGAGTTTTTCAACCGAGTTCAATTCACTCATATAAGCCCCCCGAGTCCGCCTGCCATAGGTCCGAGTTTTTCTTGCGTCAAACGTTCGACTTCGGCAAGGGCTTCGTTGTATGCCGCGACTATCATATCTTCAAGCATTTCAAGGTCGTCAACATCTACCGCCTCGGGCTTAATGACTACCGAAACCATCTCTTTCGTACCGCTGAGCGTTACTTCGACAAGTCCGCCCGCTGTGCTTCCCGTAACTTCGGTATCCGCAAGTTCTTCTTGCGCTTCCTGCATTTTCTTTTGCATTTCTTGCGCCTGTTTCATAAGTTGCTGCATATTACCGCCACCGCCGTAGCCGCCACCGAATCTGTTAAAGTTTCCCATAACCCACTCCTTTTATTTTTCCACTCGCACGACGCTTTCGTCCGCAAGTGTTTTAAGTTCGTCAATATTATTAACGTTATCTTGATAATCTTTCTTAATCATAAGTCCGCAATCGGTAAAACGTGAAAGTTGCGCCTTTATAAGTTCCGAATTTTTCTCTTTGGTCAGCGTATTGTAATCGAGTTGCGTCTTTGCGAAAATAACAAATTTATCACCGTCAAAACTTACGCGTACGCCCGAACATGCGCTCGACAGCGCGTACATACGTTCCGCCGACAGCGCGGTTATTATCTGCCCCCAAATTTTACGCGGTTCAGGTCTTGTTTGCGCCTTCGACGCAATGTCCGCGCTTACCGCGCTTATTTGAACGCCGTTTACCGAAAGACTTTCGACTTTCGATTCAAGCGCGTTAAGTCTCGTTATTATACCTTCGACCGAAATATCCGCCTTTGCTTCGGTTGCCTTAACGCACGCCGTCTCGAATAACAGTCGCGTTTGCAAACTGTTACGCATGGAACCTTCGAGCGTCGCGAGTATTTCGAGCGTTCTCAATAACTTTGCGTTGTCGGCAAGCGCGCCCGATTTTTCGATATTTACAAGCTGTTCGGACGGAACGTCCGTACACGCGCCGCAGTTTTTCATATACATAACATTGCGAATATAAGTAGTCAGATCTTTTGCAAGCACGCTTACGTTACATCCCGACTTCACCGCTTTATCGATTATTACAAGTACGGACTTAACGTCTCCTTTCAATATCGAATCGGCAAGCGTATTGACTATTCTCAAATCGCTTGCGCCCAAAACGTCGAGAACGCCTTTATATGTAATTTCGCCGTCGCAGTAGGAAAGACACAAGTCGGCAACAGATAACGCGTCTCTTACGCTTCCGTTGCCGAACGCGGCAATGGCAAGTAACGCGTCGGGTTCATACGGACGTTTAAGTTCTTTCAAGATTTCGGCAAGATGTTCCGATATTTCTTCGGTCGATACAAGCCTGAAATCAAATCTTATGCAACGCGAAAGAATAGTCGCGGGTAATTTATGCGCTTCGGTCGTCGCAAGTATGAACACAGCGTGTTTCGGAGGTTCTTCAAGCGTCTTTAAGAGCGCGTTGAACGCCGCAGGACTGAGCATATGCACTTCGTCGATAATATAAACTTTGTACTTACACGATACGGGCGGATATTTGATTTTTTCTCTTAAATCTCTTATTTCGTCAACACCGTTGTTACTCGCAGCGTCTATTTCGAGTACGTCCATATTGTTTTCGTTCTTCAAAGCAAGGCAAGACGGGCATTTTCCGCACGGAGAACCGTTAATGGGGTGTTCGCAATTTATCGCGCGCGCAAAGATACGCGCCGCGCTGGTCTTGCCTACTCCGCGCGTCCCCGTAAATAAGTACGCGTGACTTATTTCACCCGTTTCGACTTGCTTTTTGAGAGTTTTGACAATGTGTTCCTGTCCGTAAAGTTTTTGAAACGTGTCGGGACGGAATCTCCTGTATAACGAAACGTACGCCATATACTTCTCCTTATAATTATACTTATTAAGTATATAACATATAACGTACTTTTGCAAACGTTTATTCAATAAAAAAAACTCCGTCCCTTTCGGAGCGGAGTAATAATCTTTATAAGATTATTTTTTAGCGGGAGTCGCCTTCGAAGGCGTGGACTTGGACGCCGACGGAATCTTAGTGGCAGTCACTTCGCCGTTTAAGTTAAGCGACTCTTTAACCGACGCGCACAGAGATGCAACGTTTTGAAGTTCGCTCGGAACGATAAGTTTCGTACTGTTGCCGTTGGCAAGTACTTTAAGCGCTTCGTAGCCTTGAAGCGTCAAGTACTCGGGAGACGGAGCCGATTCGACAATCTTTCTGATTGCCCGACTTTGACCTTCCGCCTGCGCAATGAGCGCTTCTCTCTCTGCTTCCGCTTGTAGTATTATGGCTTGTTTCTCGGCTTCGGCAACAAGAATCTTCGATTCCTTCTCACCTTCGGCTTTCAAAATTTTACTTCTCTTTTCACCTTCCGCAAGAAGTATCGTTTCTCTTCTTTCACGCTCCGCTCTCATCTGCTTCTCCATCGCTTCGCGGATAGCTTTCGGCGGGTCGATGTTTTTGAGTTCCAC
Source organism: uncultured Eubacteriales bacterium (assembly GCA_900315995.1). Lineage (GTDB taxonomy): Bacteria > Bacillota > Clostridia > Christensenellales > RUG350 > RUG350. The sequence continues at coordinate 1,157 of ONBF01000023.1, read as the reverse complement.
ACGGTTGATTTTGATACCCCACGGGTCAGTGGCTTCGTCAAGTATTTGACGCATTTTCGTGTTGACGGTATCGCGGCTCGTCAATGTATCGTCGAGTTCGAGTTCACCGATTATGTTACGAAGCGTTGTAGCCGTTAAGTTTTCGATTGCGCTAATCGGCTTTTCTACGCCGTAAGTATATAGTTTCGGATCGGTTATCTGATAATATACGACAGTATCGATTTGCATCGTAACGTTATCTTTCGTAATTATCGGCTGCGGCGGAAAGTCCGCAACTTTTTCTTTAAGACATATTGCCGGACTTACCCTGTCGAAGAAAGGCAAAACCATATGAACACCCGTTTCGAGCGTCTTGTGATACTTACCGAGTCTTTCCACGATTTTCGCGTCGCATTGACGAACGAGTTTTATCGACATAATAAGCGAAATTATCGCAAGTACGCCGACAACTATTAAAACAATTAATATTGGATCATCAAACATAAATTATTCCTCCTCTGTTTTTTTTACCAAAAGTTTATTTCCCGATACTTCGTCGATTTTGACGAACAAGCCTTCGGGAATAGGCATCCCGTCAACGCTCTTTACCGTCCAAACGACGTCGTTAATCTTAACGCTGCCGTTATTATCTTCGGTAATTGCGGTTAATAATCTCGTCTTCGTTCCAATAAGGGAATTACTATTGCTCATATAGTTATCATTTTTGAATACTTTCAAAGCAAACCGCCTGAAACCGACAAGACATATCAATGTAACACATATAGCGGATAAGATTTGCGACCACTCCGGCGCGCCGATAAGCGACAGGATAAGCGCGACGAGAGCACCCGCTACCCCCCAACAGCTTACGAGCGCTGTGGTGGCTAATTCTACGATAATACATATCGCGACTATTGCAAGCCAAATAATCCACATTTCCATTTAATTCTACCTCCACGAGCGTTATTTTAACAAATACCGCGATTTTTGTCAACATTTATCATATTCAACCACGATTGTTTTTGATAATCTGTCCATATTTTTATTTGCGTGACCGCACTCGTTGATTTTGCCGATAAAAACGCTTGACACAAAAATTTCGGTGTAATATAATTTATGTACTGATAAAGCGTTTGAGACGGAAGAGTAACCGAGTTAAGACTCAAAGAGAGTAGCGG
>ONBF01000041.1 GCA_900315995.1 uncultured Eubacteriales bacterium | reverse complement strand
ACTTTCGTGCCCTACGTACCAAGACGTATCATAGTTGCCTTCATCAGTCCAACTGACCGTCGGATCGGCGTGCGCTACGTCGGATGAGCGCAATAGCGTTAAGCCGACCAAAGATGCCAATACGAGCGCAATGCTCGTAAAAACTGCAATCAATCTCCTATTAAATATAGTTTTTGAATTATTCATAATTTTCCCCTCCTAATAATAAAATACAACATACGTAGAAAAATGTCAATAGCAACCTGAATTTTACAATTTTTGTCAAAAAAAATATATTTTGTGCGATTATTTTCAAAAATTTCAATAAGCGCAGTATGAACATTAATGGAGTATTTCAAAAAACTCTCCCGACTGCGTTGTGTGACAATCTCCATTTCTCTTCTCAAACTTCGTTTTATGAAAGGGCGAAAAGTAAAGTTATTATATCGGCAAACTGTATAAGAAAATGCGTAAAGTACAGATATATTAAGTCGGCTGACTGTATGAGAAAGTATGTAAATTAGAATATATTACATTAATACACCATATAAGAAAAAATAAATTATGGATAAATTGTACGTCTGCGCCCGCCCGTAAACATATTCGAAAAAGTGAAAAGTTAGATTATTAAGAGCGGTAGTCCCGTCCGCAGAAAAACAAATATTCGAAAAAATGTTAAAGGATAGATTGTTTCGAGATACTACAACGAGTTAGAAATAACCGAGAAAGATTTGAAATAACAATATGATACGATAAGCGCAAGTTTAATGACCTGCGCTTATCGTTATAAACAATACGATTTACGTATATTCGGCTTAGCAGACTTTAACGACCCACCCCTTAGTATCTTCGTATCTGCCTGTTTGGATACCCGTGATTTTATCATACAAAAATTCGGTGATTTTACCCATAGTGCCACCGTTGATAATCATATCTTGTCCCTTATACGTTATCTGTCCGACAGGTGAGATAACCGCCGCCGTACCTGTGCCGAACGCTTCGTCGAGTTTACCGTCAGCGTTTGCCTTAATAAGTTCTTCTACGCTTACTCTGCGCTCTTCAACCTTATAGCCTGCGTCTTTCAAAACTTCAATCGCACTCTTTCTTGTGATACCTGGCAGAATACTGCCGTTAAGCATCGGGGTTACGACTACTCCGTCTATCACAAAGAACATATTCATAGAGCCGACTTCTTCAACGTACTTCTTCTCTTGTGCGTCGAGCCACAAAACTTGATCGAAACCTTTCTTATGCGCTTCTTCGCCCGCTTTTAAGCTTGTAGCATAGTTGCCCATACACTTCGCTTCGCCCGTACCGCCAAGCGCCGCTCTCGTATAAAAGTCTTCAATATAAATTTTGGTCGGTGCAAGTCCGTGCGCGTAGTATGCGCCGACAGGCGACAAAATGATATAAAACTTATAATCGTGGCTTGCGTGTACGCCGAGCGTTTTATCCGTACCTATCATTGTGGGTCTTATATAAAGCGCGGTACCGGATTCGGTCGGAATCCAATCTTTCTCAATCTTCAAAAGTTCAAACAATGCGTCGATAACTTTCTTTGAATCGAGCGCGGGCATACAAAGTCTTTCCGCACTTTTGTTCATACGCTTAAAATTTTCGTCTATTCTGAACACCGTAACGTTACCTGCCTTGTCCTTATACGCTTTCGCGCCTTCGAATATGCCTTGCGCATAGTGAAGTACCGTAGTGGACGGCTCTAACTTGAACTCGTCGTACGGAATAATCTCGATTTCTTGCCAACCGCCCTTATCGGCAATATAGTCCATTACGAGCATATGATCGGTGAAATACTTGCCGAATCCGAGTTTACCGAAATCGGGTTTTGCTTTCGGTGACTTTGTCAATGTGATTTTCATTTGGCTACCTCTTGTATTTATAATAATTTGTTTCTTGTTTTATTAAGTTCACTTTGCCTGCCGACAACTCGCTTAATTTCAATCTTACCGCTTCGTACTTATCGGTCGGTACCGCAAACTCTACCTTTACCGTATCATTATACTCCGTTTTCAGAATAATGCCTACGTTTATTATATACTGCGAAAATTTTTTATATAAATTATAATCCGTTTCCGCTGTCGCTACGTCAGAATATATATATTCGACGATTTCCGATTTGTCTATAACTTCACTCGCGCTGCGCATATACGCCGAGAGCAAGCCCGCCGCGCCGAGTTTGATACCGCCGAAATATCTCGTAACGATAACAAGCACTTTATCGAGATTGTTACGCTTAATCGCTTCGAGAATAGGTATACCCGCCGTCCCCTGCGGTTCGCCGTCATCGCTCGCTTTCCGCTCGTTGCCTATAACGTATGCGTAACAGTGGTGCGTTGCGTCGCTAAACTCTTTCCTTACCTTTTCGAGATTGACTTTTACGTCGTCCGCACAGTCTACCCGCATAACGCTCGCTATAAAGCGCGAACGCTCCGTTTCGAATTCTGCGCGATATACTCCGTCAACTGTCAGAAAAGATTTCACTTCTTCTCTACTTTGACGTGTACTTTCTTGCCCTTATGCAGTACGAAACCGCCGTTTATCAGTTCGTCGTTCACTTCATACATAACGTCGTCGATTTTAGTATCGTTAATTCGTATTCCGCCGCCTTCGATAAGACGTCTTGCCTCGCCTTTTGACGGAGCAAGTCCCGTCAAAAACAGTATATCCGTGATACGCGTTACGCCGTCGTCTATCGTCTTGACGGGCATATCTTCAACGTTACCCGAAAAAGACGCTTTGACTTGTCTTTGCACATCGTCCGCAACTTCTTTACCGTGTACGACTTTGGTTATTTCGTAAGCAAGACGCGCTTTCGCTTCGTTTATGCGTTCATCGGTATATTTAACAAGTTCGGTTATTTCGTCAAGCGGTAAAAACGTCAATAGTTTGAAACACTTCTCTACGTCTCTGTCGTCCACGTTACGCCAATACTGATAAAAATCAAACGGCGCGGTTTTGTCGGGATTAAGCCAAACGGCACCTTTTTGCGTCTTGCCCATTTTCTTACCTTCCGCCGTCGTCAGCAAAGGCGACGTCATAGCGTACGCGGGTTTACCTTCTTTACGACGGATAAGATCAACCCCCGCAAGCATATTGTTCCACTGGTCGTCGCCGCCGCATTCGAGAACGCATCCGTACTTTTCGTTAAGCACCAAAAAGTCGTAACCTTGCATAAGCATATAGTTAAATTCCAAAAACGACAAACCTTTTTCAAGCCTTGCTTTATAGCACTCCGCCGTCAGCATCTTATTTACAGAAAAATGCACGCCTATATCACGCAAAAATTCAACGTAATTGAGATTCAAAAGCCAATCGGCATTATCGACGATTATCGCCTTGTTTTTACCGTCGAAATCGAGAAAAGACGACATCTGTTTCTTGAAACACTCCACGTTGTGTCCGATAGTTTCTCTCGTCATCATTGCGCGCATATCCGTTCTGCCCGACGGGTCGCCTATCATTGCCGTGCCGCCGCCGATAAGTATAATCGGCTTATGCCCCGCTTTCTGCATCCAACTCATAACCATAAGCTGTATGAAGTGTCCGACGTGTAAACTGTCCGCCGTCGGATCGAAACCTATATAAAACGGCACGCTCTCTTTACCGAGTAATTCGTATAAGTCGTCTTCATAAACGGTCTGCTTTACAAATCCGCGCGCTCTTAACGTATCTATAACATTATTCATTACTCAAACTCTCTCCTTAAAGAAGTCTCCGAGTATTTTCATACCCCTGTCTATCTGCTCGAAAGTCGCGTTGCTGTAATTGAGCCTTATCGTGTTTCTGCCCGCGCCGTCCGCAAAGAAACTTTCGCCCGATACGTACGCTACTTTTCGCTTGCATACTTCGGGGAATAAGTCCGCAACGTCCAAGTTCTCAAACTCGCCCCAAATAAACAGTCCGCCCTGAGGGTTTGTGTGTCTGAACGCTTCGGGCATATATTTATCGATACCGTCAATCATCGCGTCTTTTTTTGCCTTATATAACGGCTTTGCCTTTTCGATATTCTTAAATAAAAGTCCGCTCGTCAAAAACTCCGTTATTACAGCTTGCGACAAAGCGCATGTGTGTACGTCCACGGCTTGTTTGCCGACTGTCAGTTTTTTAATAATTTCGGAAGCGGCAAACGCATAACCCGTACGAAGTCCCGGGGATACGGTCTTGCTGAACGACGTAACGTATATTATGTTACCTACAACATCAAAAGATTTCATTGCGGGAACAACATCGCCTTCAAATCTCAATTCCGAGTACGGATCGTCTTCAAGGACTATCACGCCGTATTTTGCGGTCAACTCCGCTATCGCCTTACGCTTCTCGACTCGCATTGTTTTACCCGTCGGATTCGAGAAAGTAGGCACAACGTATATAAGTTTAGGTTTATACTCGATTATTTTACGCTCCAAGTCTTCAACGTTCAATCCGTCGTCGTCCGACTTTACGCCGATTACGTTAAGTTCATACGTCTTTGCTATATGTAAAGCCGCAAGATAAGTCGGCGACTCGACAAGCATTACGTCTCCTTTATTCGTAAACAGTTTGAGCGTTAAGTCTATTCCTTGCTGTCCGCCGCTTATTATAAGCGTCTTATCAACGGTTACGTCTTGTATCCCCACGCGACTTAATAAAAGCGGCGCGGCTTCTCTTAAAGGTCTGTATCCTTCCGTTTCTCCGTATTGTAATATCTTCGCGGCGTTCGCGCCGTGCATAATACCGTCGGTTATTCTCGCCACGTCTTCGCACGGTAAAAGATCCGTTGCGGGAAGTCCGCCCGCAAACGATATCATATCGGGTTGCGCAAGAAGTTTGAAAATCTCTCTTATCGCGTTACCGCCTAAATTCTTCAATCTGTCGCTGAAATTGTATTCCATTGTTTCACCTTATTATAAAGTATACTGTTAATTATTAATTATAATTGCTGTCAAAACCGCTGTCAAATCGAATTTGCAATTAAATTTACTTATATTCACAATTTATTTTCAATATGCCGATGTAATCGCGTTTAATACCGCTTTGCTTTTTTGTGTTTTTATAAAAATCGATTTATTTTACTTAATTTTATTTATTGACGCTACACTTATCAAATGCTTGTGCTATACTGTTATTATGAGTCTTATCGAAAATTTCAAAGACTATATAAAACCGTATGAACGGCTCGACGACCTCGAACTCGACGGCGCATACTTTATACAAAATCCCGAATTGTACGGCTTTACGTCCGACGCAGTACTGCTTGCAAACGTCGTAAAAATCAAAAACAACGACCTTGTATGTGATTTCGGTACGGGGTCGGGAATAATTGCGGTGCTTATCGCGTTAAAAACGAAAGCGCGGCACATAGACGGGATAGAAATTCAACCTGCGCTTGCCGATATTGCAAAACGTAACGTAATTATCAATAACTTAAACGATAAAGTGAATATCGCAGAAGGTGATATAAAAAACGCTGCGGACTGCTTCGAGCGTGAAAAATACGACGTCGTGGTTTGCAATCCCCCGTACAAACGCACGGGAAGCGGTGAAAAGAATATTTCGGAAACGATTGCCGTTTGCAGACACGAAATAAAAGTAACGTTAAACGATATAATAAATTCGGCGGCAAAGATACTTAAATTTTCGGGACGTCTCGCGCTTATCTCGAAAACCGAACGGCTTGCAGAAATAATATACAAAATACACGAGTATAATATCGAAGCGAAAACGGTAACGCTTGTTAAGCCGAAAGCGTCCAAAAGTCCCGATACGGTTATCGTAGAAGGCACAAAAGGCGGCAAAAGCGGATTGAAAATATACGAGCTTATCGTATATAACGAAGACGGCTCAATGACAGACGAAGCGAAAAAACTTTATAATAAAGCATAACCGCACGCAAGCATCGGCTTAAAATGCAAAATACGCTTCCATTAAAAACGCTTAAACGACGCTTGTTTTAACAAAACGGCGCGGTTTGTTCGACTATAAATATATTAATCATATAATTAATTTCGGAGGTAATTATGGCAATTCAATTCAATAACACCGACGCTGTGCTTAAACAGCTTGCGGGACCCGGAGCCTTTTTGACGACGGGAAAAGGAAATAACTCGAACGTTATGACTGTCGGTTGGGGTTTCGTCGGAGTAATGTGGTACAGACGCGTCGTTATCGTCCCCGTAAGAGAAAGCCGCTATACGAAACGACTGTTAGACGAAAATAAAGAATTTTGCGTTTCCGTTCCGCTCGGTGACACACTTAAAAAAGAACTTGCTTACTGCGGTTCGCATTCGGGACGCGACGGCAATAAATTCAACGCCGCGGGACTTAAAACTATCCCCGCTTCGCTCGTCGGCGCACCGCTTATCGACGGCTGTTCAAAATACTATGAGTGTAAACTGTTGTGTAAACTGCCGCTCGATAAAAGTATGTTCCCCGACGAAATAAACGAGTACGCGTATAAAACGAACGACTTGCACACTTTGTATCTCGGCGAAATAGTCGCGGAATACGATAAATAACGAAAAATACAATAAAAAATCCCGAAAAAACGGTGTGTACCCCGAAAGTCAGACTGAAATTAAAAACTTTCGGAGTACACTCGAAATTTCGGGTTTTTATTAATCAAACTATGCGTTCTGCGTTTCGATAAGTTTTGCAATAAGCGCGTCCGCGTCTATTCCGTGGACTTCGGCGGCTTGCGCTATCGTTTCGCCGTGCGCCATTGCACAACCTAAACAGTGCATACCCGCCGAGAATAAAACTTCCGCAAGAGCGTCTGCCTTTTCGTCGTTCAAAAGGTCTGCTATCAACATATCCTTAGTGATTTCCATATTCGTTTCTCCTTTATTAACTATTATTTACCGCATAAAAAGTAATATATAAGTCCCGCAAGCACAATAAGTCCCAAGAGTACGGCAAAACCCACTTTTATCGGAGACTTCGGATACGTTCCGTACGTCTTGCCCGTCTGACCGTTAACAAAAAAATTGAACGGTTTTGCCTTATACTGATACGAGCATATCCACGTCGGTACGACTACGTACTTATACTTCTTGTCGTTATATTGCGTATTGACGTTAAGATAGTCCACTTTATCGGCGTGATACCTGTTGAGTATCGCTTTCCTTACCGTATTCTGTATTACTTCCTGCGCTTTCTTAAAGCACTCGTCAATTCCCGTTCTGTAACGCTCCGCCTTAAACCCCGCCATAAAACTTGCGTCAAACACATTTGCGTTGTTAGTATTGAACGGAGAAATCTTATCGAAACTCTTCTGACTTATATACGAACTGTCCTCAATCGTTAAATCGTCAAAAAATCTCTCGTATATACCGCTTACGCGAAACCATCTGACTTTCGTTACGGTATGACTGTTTTTTCCCGTGCCGACGGTTACAGTGTACGTTTCCCCCAATCTGCCTTCATAACGGGATACCGTATTTGTATCGAACGTCCAGCAAGGTATATATACGCCCGACATTTTGTCTACCGTAAAAGTCTTTTTCAACACGCGCGGAGCAAAAATACGTTTCTTAATCCATTTCAGATAAAATTGCTTTGAATCGTCTTTACTTATCGCAAACGGTATAATTGCCGTAGGCGTTATACCCGGCATCTCGTCTATGTGCTGTGTGTTTGCCGCCCCGCAGAAAGGACACGTCGTCGCTATTTCGCCTCTCGCGAATACAGTCACGGCTCCGCAGTTTGCGCATCTGAAAGACTGCCGCCCGTCTTCTACTTTATTAGTAGGTCTGTAATCAAAATCCCGCTCGTTCGTGCGTACGGTCTCAATCTTTCTGCTTGCACCGCAATGCTCGCAGTAAATAACGCCGCGCTTCGGCTCGTAAATCATATTGGAGCCGCAAGAATCGCACTTAATGATATTAGTTTTACTGAGACGGGCTTCTACTTCGCCGTAATCGTTGACATTATCTTCCATCTATTAAAGTTTTTCTCCACACTCCGGACAGAACTTTGCGCCTGCTTTTACCTTAGCACCGCACTTTGAACATACTTGCTCACCGAGCTTAACTCCACACTCCTGACAGAACTTTGCGCCCGCTTTTACCTTAGCACCGCATTTGGGGCATATTTCCGTACCCATCTTCTCTCCGCACTCGGGACAAAACTTTGCGTTTTCTTTAACGAGTGCGCCGCACTTCGGACATTTGACTTTAACGGTGTTACCGCCACTGTTATTATTGTTGTTGTTCATACCGTTCATTGATTGTCCCAACGTCTGTCCCATCAAGTTGCCGAGTCCGATACCCGCGCCTATACCGACGCCCGCACCCGAAAGTCCGCCGGGATTTTTAGCCGCGTCACGCATTGCTTCGGCAGCTTGAAACTGCGTATACGTTCCCATCTGATCGCCGATAACGCCCATTGAAGTTCTCTTGTCGAGCATCTTCTCGACTTCTTCGGGAAGCGAAAGGTTTTCAACCGCAATGTCGGTAAGTTCAAGTCCGATATTCGTGAATTTCGCACCTACCGTGCGTTTCGCCATTTCCGACAGTTCTTGATAATTCATTGCAAGGTCAAGCGCAGGAATCTTGGCTTCCGCAATCGTATCCGTCATACTTTGCAAAATTTGCTTTTTAAGGTTTTCGTGTATATCTTCCGTCTTGTAACTCTTAATCGTTCCGAGTACTTCTCTCATAAAGACGTCGGGTTCTTTAACTTTGAACGAATATATACCGTATCCGCGAAGTCTGATCATACCGAAATCCTTATCACGCATCATAATGGGATTGGACGTTCCCCATTTAAGAGCCATAAACTGCTTCATATTAACGTAATAGATTTCGCCGACGTACGGGTTTTCAAACGCGTATTTCCAGTTTAATATCTTGGTCAATATCGGCAAGTTGTTGGTGTCAAGTACATATCTGCCCGCAGAAAAAATATCGCATATCTTTCCTTCATATACGAATACTGCCGCCTGAGACTCTCTGACTATGAGTTGAGAGCCTTTCATTATAGCATATCTGTCGTTTACGTCATATCGGTAGACGATAGTATTCTTAGTTTCGTCTTTCCACTCGATAACTTTAAGCATATGTTTTCCGAAAATCCCCATTTTATCCTCCAAAACAATATATTTTATTGTACATTATAGATGTATTTTAACATATTGTGACGAATTTTACAATAGTTATCGTACATTATTTAATTTCTCAAAAAGGTAATTACTGTAAAATCAATCGCTTAAAACAGCAATGTTATAATCGGTATCGCTTAAAACAGCAATGTTATAATCGGTACGGTCAAAATACTTAAAAAAGTAGTAATCAGTTGGGCTTTCGCACCCGCCGTAACGTCTCCGCCGTGACGCTCCGCAAACACTATCGTCATAGACGCCGTCGGCATCGCAACCGCAAGCGTTATCGCGATAACAACGCTTTGCTCTATATCGAACGGCAACGTTATAAGATATGCAAACAACGGCGCAATAAACAGTTTTATGACTGCGCAAACGTATACGCTTACGCCCGAGAATAAATCTTTGACTTTAACGTCGGCAAGTTTGATACCGAGTATTATCATACAAAGCGGCGTAGTCATCGAACCGAGTACGGATATTACGTCGCCGAGCTTTTCGGGAAACTTTACGTTAAAGAAAAACATCGGCAACGCCACGACGAGCGCAAGAGTTACGGGATTGAGAAAAGCGTTCTTCAAAGATATGTACTTCTTGTCTCCCGTTATAATATATATACCCGCAGTCCACGCAAGCAAATTAAAGATAATTACGTAAATTACCGCATAGAAAGGCAACGCCGTGTTTTCGGGAATAAGCGCGCGCATAAGCGGTATACCCATAAAGCCGCAGTTGGAAAACGCCGATGCAAACGCGTAAACGCGCCTTTGTTTATCGTCTTTGTTGAATTTGAAAACAAAAAACGCAGCCGCGAGTATCAGCGTTTGCGTAATTACGGCAAGCAATGCCATCACACCCATATTGCCGAGCGCGCTCGACGCATAATCGTAGCCTTGAAGCGCGGATACGACCATACACGGTTGCGCTATATATAAAAGCACTACGGACAGACCTTTGTTTTCGTTTCCGACCGCATCGGTCTTTCGCATTATAAACCCCATAAAACTCATGAGTACCATGAGCCCTACGATAATCAAAGCCTGTAAAAACATATCTTATATTCCTTTATCTTACTGACTTACTCCCACGATTTTAATCGTGGGAGTTAGTCAGTTCTTTCGGCGTAAAATGCGCGTTAAGTACCGTTTCTTTCGCACTTTTG
>ONBF01000010.1 GCA_900315995.1 uncultured Eubacteriales bacterium | reverse complement strand
AATGGTTTTTGGAGAGGTATCGAAGTGGTCATAACGGGGCTGACTCGAAATCAGTTTGCGTGCAAGCGCACGTGGGTTCGAATCCCACCCTCTCCGCCAGTATCAATAAGTGCCGTTTACTCGGCACTTTTATTTTTTCTCCGCGTTAGGATTTCGACCCATTGATATTTATTCGCTTGCCTTAAAATTATATATCGGTTTGATTATTTCCAATATCTCCGCAGTATCCCCTATATGCGCAATTATTTCGTCAATGGGCTTATACGCCATCGGTGCTTCGTCTATCGTTTCCAACGACACGCTCGTTGTATAAATTCCCGACATTGTTTCTTTATAATCTACTATCGTTAATTTTTCCCGTGCCATAGCTCTTGACATTATACGACCCGCGCCGTGCGGAGCGGAACAATTCCAGTCATCGTTACCTTTCCCTTTAACTATTAAGCATCCATCTCTCATATTCATAGGTATTAAAGCAATTTCGTCTTTTTGGCAAGAAATAGCACCTTTACGAACAATGTTATCATCGCTTATATAATTGTGAGTTGTATGAGTTATATCAAAGTGTTTTATCCCCATTTTATCGCATATGATTTCAATCATATACTCTCGGTTTTGTTTTGCCCATAATTGACATAAACGCATATCGTCTAAATAATTCTGTCTGTCTTTCCCGCTTAAATAACATAAATCTTTCGGTAATTTTGTTTTGCCGACATACTTACGTTCGATTTCGTTTAATCTCGCTTGTATTTCGGTTTTACGGTTAGTTTTAATCAATTCTTTTATTGCGAACTGTTTTTCGGCATTGATTTCCTCGTTAAAAGAACATCTTTCCATCGCAAGTTTTTGATATATCTCGCAAACTTGCTTTCCCAAATTTCTGCTTCCGCTGTGAATAACCAAATATAAATCACCGTTTTCGCTTCTGTCTATTTCGATAAAATGATTACCGCCCCCTAAACTGCCGAGCGAACACTCCAAATAAGGTATATTCTTTAACTGATTATAACAATGTAAATCGGTAAGCTTTATTTCGGTGTAAAGCGCGGTTTCCCTTGCGTTCATACCAAACGGAATATTTTGTCTGACCGTATTATCAAATAAAACCAAATCTATATCCCTTGTTTTTAATTTTCCCCAAGCCATACCGCAACCGATATCAACTCCGACTATATTCGGTATTATCTTTTCGCCCAAATCGGCAGTAAAGCCTATTACGCAACCTATCCCTGCGTGAACGTCGGGCATTATTCTTACTTTACAATTCTTAAATGCCTCTTGTTCCAATAAAAGATCTATTTGGTCTTTTGCTTGTTGTTCTATATTATCTGTGAAAATTTTTAAGTTTTTCATATTATTCTCCTTTAATCTCTCAACCTAAAACGAAAATCACGTATCTCAACAACTGAAAATAACATGTCTTTTCATTTTGCGCATGATAAATTAAAATTTCTACTAATATCTCGTAATTTATGATAAAGCATTTCTCAGTTGACGTCAAACACAATTTATTCGACCAAATCGTCTACTTAAAATCACGTCTGTTTCGTATAATTTTTTTCACTCTCTCGCCAAAGTTAAAATTGTCGCATAATTTGTATTTATTGAAAAAAAACGACCGCATCCGTTAAGTTTCGGTCGTTTTTTTCAATCTGTTTCACAGCGTGTATTACACGAGTTCTTTCGTTTGTTCCGTTTGAGCGGACGCGGTCGAAAATACGAGTTTTTCTCCGTAAAACTCCTCGTAATGTTTAACCCACAAATCATAGTTTTTTTGACTTATCATTTTGACGTTTTCGCTATACGTCAAACTCGAATCGGGATAAATCGGCGGAAAAAATTTTATATAATACTCTTGAACGGGGAAACCGTCGTCGTCAATAAAATCGGAATCTTTCATTGCGATAAAAGCGGGAATTACAGGCACGTTATTATTTACCGCAATTTTGAACGCACCGGGTTTGAACGGACGCGGTTTTCTGTAATTCCACCACATAGACTGCTCGGGATAAATAAGTATTTTCTCTCCGCGTTTCAAAAGTGTCGATATTCCGTCCAAAAAGCGTCTCATAGTCTCGCTGTTTGTGCTTAACGGAAGCGTATTTGCGTGGCGCATCAAAAGTCTTACCACGCCTTTGAAATTGGTATAATTGCTGTCTTTTATAACTTTATATAGAAATTGTTTTTTGCGAAAAGTCGGTTTAAGTGCCCTGAATATAGCATAGTTATCGCGAATATTAAAGTGATTGCTCGTAACTATTGCGCCCGTTTTTATATCGGCAACGTTTTCAAGACCGATAACTTCCTTAATAATGAATTTATTCTTTTTAATCATCGATTCAAAGAACGCTGTGCCGAGCTTGTTGGCAAGAAAAGTCAAAAATTTACTCAATAACTTTTTATTGACGTAATCGACGTCTTTCGGTCTTATTTCTTCGGCAGGTTTATCGTCTTCGACGTCAATATTGAATTTGCCGAGTTTTTCGTACTCGGCAATCCTATTCAATACTTTTAATCTTTCTTGCGATTTTTCCATAATTATTCAGCCTGCAACTTGCCCTTAAACCAAAGTTTTCTGAAAGTTTTCTCACTTCGGTATATATTTTTGATTGCCTCCACGAGTTTACCGAACATAGCATTTTCCCGCTCTTCGTCTTCCTTCGTAAAACTTTCGAGTTGGCTCTTAATCAAACCGTAGTATTCGCTTTTTCTCGCATATTTCCAAAAGTGTTCGCCGTTAATGGTATCCTTATAGTGCCACGGTTTACGGGCAAGCGCAAAGTGACAAAGTTTAAGTTCGCCTTCTGGCTTCTCGGGAAAACTGTGTTTATTCCATCCCGTCGGAAGATATTTTACTCTCCCATGACAAATTACGTTTATGTATTCCTGATCCGGCGCAAGACAGTCGAAATTATACGTCGTCAACATATGTAAAAACTGTTCTTCGACTTTTGCTTTTCTGAATTCTTTGAGATTCATAACCATAACGCCCGAATTGAAATAAGTATGATACGGAATACCGATTATATCTTGGACGTAATTCGTAAACGCGGGACTTCTGTCCGTATTTTGTTCGTATGCGGCGGCAACTAGATGATCTCCGAGATCCGTATCGTACAACTCGGCTATATCCGTCAAAAGCACGACGTCGCAATCGAGATATATCGCTTTATCGTATTGCGGAAAAGCTTTTTCGATAAACAGCCTATAATATGCCGCAAGCGTATAGTGAAACACATCGGGCAGTTGTTTTTCGATAGGCGACAAAATATTTTGCACGTCATAAAATTCGATTTTTACGTTTTCGCATTGATGTTTTAATATCTTCTCTTGATTTTCTTCCGAAATATTCGTCTTCAAAACGGTTATCTTATAGTCGTTATCGGATGACGCGTGATTGATAATCGAAACTATCGCAACATCCATATACGGCACATAGTTATCGTTACAAGCAAAGAAAATCGGAATTGTTTTTTTCATCGTATTCTCCTTTCGGACGCAATGATTTCGACTTATTCCGCGTCCGTCTATAAACTTATATTATCAAGTATATTGCAAAAGCACAAATGAATTTATCCCAAATTATTCCCGAGTTTGATTTGCGAGACGGGAATTGTCGAAAATCAATTCTCATAAAAAGGGAATTTTGAAAAAAATTCAAAAAACTGCGCTTTTTTGTTTAACTTTAATAAAAAATCATATATAATTAATGTTAAGGTGAAACTATGAAAGATATTAAATACATCGTTGCCGAAAACTTAATCGCGCTCAGAAAAAGTAAAAATCTGACGCAAATCGAACTCGCGGAACAACTTTCTTATTCGGATAATATGGTCTCGCGCTGGGAGCGCGCGGAAGTCACACCATCTCTTGAAACGCTTCAAAAGATAAGCGAACTCTATAATGTTCCGCTTGAATCGCTGTTAAAACAAAATGTAATCACAACCACAAAACAAAATCAACGTATAGAAAATATCAGAAAATTTTCCATCGTTCTTCTTTTGTTGACTGCGGTTTGGTTTATATTGACCGTTTCTTATGTTTATATTAAAACAATGTTCGATAAAAATATCTGGACGTTATTTATATTAGGCGTACCGCTATCGTGTATCGTATTGCTTTTCTTTAACGGAACTTGGAATAAATATATTTATCGTTTCGTAGTGCTTTCGGTATTTATTTGGTCGGGACTTACATATTTGTATATTTTGTTCTTCGACTACAACATTTTCTTAATATACATTGTCGGCATTCCCGCTCAAATTGCGCTTGTCATTTGGGCGTTCATTAAACCGAAAGCATAAAAACAAAAAAAACGTAACCGAAGAGTTTTTACGTTTTAATAATCACTGTTTTATTTCACTGTATTGAAAACGTTTTACTTTATTATGAAATTATGTTATTATCACTTTATAAATTTGCTATGATAACTAAAATAATTAGGAGAAACTGTTTATGAAATATTGTACAAAATGCGGACAACAAGTCGAAGATAACACGAGTTATTGTCCCAACTGTGGGTATCATTTCACCGATTCAAATTCGTCTGACGATTATTTTGACAATAATTTCGGTTCGTCACAAAGTACAGTTAGCACTAACGGTACTTTCAGCTCAGCAAACAATCAGATCGACAACGTAGGCAAAAATGAATCACCCGTTTTAGGAATATTATCGATTATATTCAGTGGCATTATCGGACTCATACTCGCAATAATCGGATCTTCAACTTATGATTGGTTATTTTTAGTATTATTGATGTTCCTTTTTTATTTTATCGGGCAGTTTTGAACAAATATAAAAATAGATATAGCCCAAAAATAAATTACAAAACGCACTTGAATTCAAGTGCGTTTTGTTTATCTTCAATCAGTCGCTTGTTTCGTTCTGGAAAGTATCTTTTTCGCTTTCGTTTTGATTTTTTTCTTCTTTTTTATTATTATCGTTGCACACGCCGTACTTTTTCAACACTTTTGTCAGCGACGGATATAACGCGCAAATTATCAAACAGTTTCCCGCCGTAACAAGCGTTTGCCACGGAAGTCTCGCCCAAAGATATACGAAGAAAGTTTTCTTACCCGATGCGTAACAAAGCCAAAGCGCAAGCGTATTAAGCCCTGACGTACATATGATTAAGCATAATAACGAGCTTATGATTATCTTCAAATAAGACTTGATTTTAATATATCTTACAAGTCCGGGAATTAAACCGAGCATACCCGACGCAAGCGTGATAAGCGGAAGCCATGCCCCGTCGGGATGCACAAGCCACCCCAAAAAGTCCCCCACTACTCCGACCGTAAAGCCGTCTATCGGACCGAACCAAAGCCCTGCGAGCATACACGGAATCATAATAAACGAAATCTTAATAACATTACTCGGGCTGATAGAGAAAATGTTGAGAACAACACAAATTGCCGACAGCATGGCAATCGCAGTAATGCGAAACGTAGTGCTTCTTTTCATAAAAAACCTCTCCTATAAAGACGTGAGAGGTCCATTGAACTTACATCTGCCGAATACTCGGTTTATCTTGGCGCAACGGACGCGATAAGATACCGCAGGCTCGCGCCTTTCGTTGACAAACGACATCCCATTTTGCCACACTTAACGCATCTTATCTACTCTGCTTTACTGAATATAACATAACATACGTTTGTTGTCAAATATAGTTAAACGTTTTTTGAAAATATTAATAATTTTTATTTTCAATAAACTTACGTTTATCTGTTTCAATATTTGTCGTACAAATCATTATTACCTATTGAAATTAATTACGACAATTATTTTGTTTTATTTTTGCCTTACTGTTGCACTTGTCTTATCTATATTATATATCTCTCAGTTTTTTTCAATTCTCGAATAATGCTTAAATGCAGCCTTAATTTTATGTTTGCCCTTGAATATTTGTTTACCCTTATTGCGCTTGTTTGATATTTCTATATCTTCGGTATCTATACTTATTATATTCCCGCCGTCAAGAACAACGGCAATTTCATACGGTTCTCTCACATACGCATACATTGCAACGTTTTTTCCGACGTCTGCGTCAAGCGTCAATATCTTGATTCCCATACGATTTCTGTGCATCGGCTCAAACGTCGCCGCCAAAACTTTACGAATATATCCGCCCGAAGTAAGCGTAACAAGTTCTCCCTCGGTATCCATTTGAAATATTGCGCTTATCTCATCGCCGTCGTTCAAATTAATACTTTTAACGCCGCTTGTTACGCGACTTGTTTGAATTTGTAAATCTTCCGCCGTTACGAGAAGCCCGAAACCGTTCTTACTGCATATCATAATATTTGTTCCTTCTTCTTCGTTTTCAACGCCCAAAAGCTCGTCGCCTTCTCTTAACGTCATAGCCGCAAACGAAGACTTAGCTACTTCATATTCGCTCCAAGGCGTCTTTTTGAGCATACCTTGTTTTGTATAAAACATAAGATTACCCGTGGGCACATTTTTACCCACATCAAACACTGCGACGATTTTTTCGTTATCAACCGCGTTCTTTGAAAGCTCGTAGAACGTTGCGCCCTTTTCTTTCCATTTTTTCTCCGGAATACTCGAAACGGGAATTTTGTGACAATTTCCGAGATTTGTAAACGCATAGAGCGTATGGTCGGTTACGGTATTAACGGCAATCGGCGCAAGTTCCTGTTCCGAGCAGTCTTTTGCGGCTGTCGTAGCCATTGCATATGCCTTAGGGGTTAAAAATTTGAATCTTCCGTTATAATTGCCTATCACAACGCCTTCGCGTCCTTCTTCAATTACCACGTCGTCAAGCGTAGACTTATCGAAGTCATACATTACGGTCGTCAGACGCGGAGTTGCGAATCTTTTCTTTATATCGTCAAGCTCGGCTTTAACGATACTCATCTGTCTTCTTCTCGATGCAAGTATCGCCTCGTACTCCGCAATCTTCTTTTTGAGTTCGGCAAGTTCTTTTTGAAGTTTTTCTATTTCAAGCGACGTAAGACGGGCAAGTTTCATATCAAGCACCGCTTGCGCTTGAATTTCAGACAATAAAAATCTTGCTCTCAAATTATCCCGTGCTTCTCCGACGTTAGCCGACTTTTTGATTATCGCAACCACTTCATCGATATTGGCGACAGCAATCACCAATCCTTCAACGATATGAGCGCGCTCACGCGCCGCCTTCAAGTCGAACGTCGTTCTGTTGATTATAATTTGTCTTTGATAATTAACGTAATAGTTAAGAATTGCTATAAGTCCGAGTTGCTGCGGTTTACCGTCCGCGATAGCCACCATATTTACGCCGAACGTCTTTTGTAAATCGGTATATTTATAAAGAATATCTCTGATACGCGTTGCATTTGCGCCTTTCCTTAATTTTATAACAACTCTCGTACCCGTTCTGTCCGATTCGTCCACAATATCCGTTATATCGTCTATCTTCTTTTCTTCTCTGAGATCAGCCATCTTTTGCTGTAAAAGTGCTTTGTTGACCTGATACGGAAGTTCTGTCACAACTATACTTCTGCCATCGTCTTCAATACTGCTTTTTGCGCGCATCGTAAGTTTTCCTACGCCCGTTGCGTACGCGTCGATAAGTTCCTGCCCGCCCGATACAAACGCGCCCGTCGGAAAATCGGGACCTTTAATAACCGTCATCAATTCTTCGAGCGATACGCACGGATTGTCAATTAACATAATTGCGCCGTCTATGACTTCGCCTAAATTATGCGTCGGAATATTTGTCGCAAGACCTACCGCTATACCGTTCGCGCCGTTAACCAAAAGATTAGGAAATCTGCAAGGTAAAACATCGGGCTCTTTAAGTCTGTCGTCAAAGTTTAACGACCACGATACCGTTTCCTTTTCGATGTCGCGGAGTACTTCCATAGCAAGAGGCGTAAGACGCGCCTCCGTATATCTCATAGCGGCGGCGGAGTCGCCGTCAACCGAACCGAAGTTCCCGTGTCCGTCTATAAGCGTCATCCGCATATTGAACGGCTGAGCCATCCTGACCATTGCGTCGTACACCGATGTATCACCGTGCGGATGATATTTTCCGAGACACTCACCGACGATACCCGCAGACTTTCTGTAAGGCTTGTCGGGCGTAAGCCCCATATCGTGCATAGCGTAAAGTATACGTCTTTGAACAGGTTTTAACCCGTCTTCCACACGCGGTAACGCTCTGTCGAGAATAACGTACTCGCTGTAAGGAATCATCGATTCGTGCATTACTTCTTCTATTGTCTTAATTCCTATTTCTTTCATTACGGCTCTCCTTAAATCATTTCGGCGAATTTATCGGTTTTGTTGAAATCGGCGTACTGATATATATACTGTTTTCTCGCCGCAATGTCGTCGCCCATAAGCGTCGTTATTATTCTCTCCGCTTCGGGAATATCGGAAATCGTAACTTGCACAAGCGCTCTCTTTTCGGGATCCATCGTTGTTTCCCATAACTGTTCGGGGTTCATTTCTCCGAGACCTTTGTACCTTTGCAACGTGTACCCTTTACCCATCGTTTCCGTTAATTTTTCAAGTTCTTTATCGTCGTACGCATATTGGATATTGTTACCCCTTTGCACCTTATAAAGAGGCGGCATCCCTATATAAACGTGACCTTCGGTAATAAGTTCTTTCATGTATCTGTAAAAGAACGTCAAAAGTATCGACCTTATATGTCCGCCGTCTTGGTCTGCGTCGGCAAGAATAATAACCTTATCGTATTTAAGGTCGGCAATATTAAAGTCCGAATCGAAGCCTGCACCGAGCGCACTTATTATAGTCCTTATTTCCTCATTGCCGAGAATTTTGTCAAGTCGCGTTTTTTCAGCGTTGAGCGGCTTACCGCGAAGAGGCAGAATAGCTTGAAAACTTCTGTCTCTTCCTTGCTTTGCACTGCCGCCCGCGCTGTCGCCCTCGACTATGAACAACTCACGCTTAGAATAATCTCTGCCGGAACATCCCGCAAGCTTACCTATCAAAGTACTGTTGTTTATACTGTTTTTCTTTCTCGCAAGCTCTTTACTCTTTTTCGTCGTCTCTCTTACCTTAGCCGCGTCTTGCGCTTTCTTTATTATCGCGTCCGCAGTCGTATAACTCGACGGCTTATTTATTTCTTCCGTTAATTTTTCATATATCGCATTTTCGACAAGCGTACGCGCTTCGGGATTGCCGAGTTTCGTTTTCGTCTGTCCTTCAAACTGAGTGTTTTGCATACGAACTGACAAAACGGCGGTTAAACCTTCCCAGTAGTCATCTCCGAGCAGATTATCATCTTTGTCTTTGAGAAGCCCGCGTTTTCTCGCATACTCGTTCATAACGCGCGTATATGCGGACTTCATACCGGTAACGTGCGTACCCCCTTCGGTCGTCGGAATATTGTTTACGAAAGTAATAAGCGAATCGGTATAAGAATCGTTGTTTTGAAATGAAAATTCAACTTGAAAATTCTTTGCTTGATAATATACATATATAGGTTCGGGATACAACAATTTTTTTTGCGAATTGACGTCCGTTACCAAATCTTTGATACCGCCGGCAAAACTGAAATTTCTTTTTTTGCCACCTTCTCTTTGATCTTCAAACGAAAACTTCGCGCCTTTATTGAGATACGCAAGCTCCTTTAACCGTCGCATTATGATTTCGCCGTCGAACGATTCGTTTACAAATACTCTGTCGTCGGGCAAAAAGCGTACGAAAGTGCCTTTTTTCT
Organism: uncultured Eubacteriales bacterium; assembly: GCA_900315995.1. Taxonomy (GTDB): domain Bacteria; phylum Bacillota; class Clostridia; order Christensenellales; family RUG350; genus RUG350. Next base: position 15,241 of record ONBF01000010.1, on the reverse strand, counting down.
TACCGTCTGACGAATAAGACTCCGTAAGTTGCGTCTGCGGAATACCCGAACGAATCTTTCCGTCGATTTCGATACTCGCAAATTCTTGAGTGTAAACTTTGCCTTCCTTAAAAACTTCAACGTGCAACCATCTTGAAAGAGCGTTCGTAACCGATGCGCCCACGCCGTGAAGACCACCCGAAAAAGTATAATTCGAGTTTTCGAACTTACCGCCCGCATGGAGTTTCGTGAATACAAGTTCAACGCCCGATATTTCGAGTTTAGGATGTTTATCTACGGGAATACCACGCCCGTTGTCTTCGACGCTTGCGCTACCGTCCGGATAAAGTTTAACCGAAATCTGATTGGCAAACCCGTTAGCGACCTCGTCGATTGCATTGTCTACGATTTCCCACAAAATATGATGCAGTCCCTTATTGCCCGTTCCGCCGATATACATACCGGGACGTAACCTTACGGCGTCAAGTCCTTCGAGAACTTGCAAATCTTTCGCAGCATAACCCATAACGCACACCTCTTATGTAAATTCAATAATAATTATTATAACATACAAGTTTTTGTGCGACAAAGAAATTTTTATACAGATATATGGTTAAATACGAAATTTACGTGACCGCATAAAAATATTAATAAAGTGAATATTTAATTGATTTTAATATTTGACTTATTTAGTCCGTTGATTTTTTCGATTATTCGCTCCGCAACGTTGATTCCGTCTACCGCCGCAGACATAATACCGCCCGCATACCCCGCGCCCTCTCCCGCACAATACAATCCGCTTATACTGCTTTCCGATAAGTCGTTTCTTATTATTTGTACGGGAGAAGACGAGCGCGTCTCAACACCCGTAAATATTCCGTCGTAGTCGGCAAAACATTTTACTTTGTTCGCAAACTCGGGAATTGCGGCTCTTATCGACTCAACCGCAAACTCGGGAAGACACTCGGTTAAATTACAAAGAGTAACGCCCAACGGATAAGTGGGCTTGACGTTGCCGAGATTTGTCGATTTGATGTTTTTCAAAAAATCTCCGACCAGTTGAGCAGGCGCACTGTAATCTCCGCCTGCAAGCGAAAACGCCATACGTTCGTATTTTCTTTGAAATTCAATTCCGTTTTTTATATCGTTACCGAAATCTTCGGGCATAACGCTTACAAGAACCGCGGAATTACTGTTGGCTCCGTCTCGTGCGAAATTACTCATACCGTTGACGACAACGCCGCCTTTTTCGGACGCGGCGGCTACGATTTCCCCACCGGGACACATACAAAAGGTATAAACGCCACGACCGTTTTTCAAGTGTGTCGCAAGTTTATACGTCGCTTCGCTAAGTCCGATATTGCCGTATTGCGCATAATCGACGCTTTGTTTCCCGTGTTCGACTCTCACGCCGATTGAAAAAGGTTTCGGACGCATTGCAACACCGCGTTCCATAAGCATCGAGTATGTATCTCTTGCGCTGTGTCCTATACAAAAAACCACGTTTGACGCGTTTATCACACGTTCTCCGTCGGCATTGTTTACGACCACTCCTTTAACCGCTCCGTTATCCGTTATAACGTCTTTCACGACGGTATCGAACAAAAACGTCGTCATATCCGACATCGACATACGCATATTGTAAACAATTTTTCTTAAATAATCAGTACCTATATGCGCCATAGACGCATACAACACGTCCTCGGGCGCGCCGTAGTCATAAAAAACTTTTTTAATAAAGGCGCACTTTTCGCTTTTTATTCCCGTAGTAAGCTTTCCGTCGGAAAAGGTTCCCGCACCGCCTTCGCCGAATTGAATATTTGTACTTTCGTCCAAAACGCGCGTTTTATAAAAAGTATTGACCTTATCGATACGCTTGTTTATTTCACTGCCACGTTCGATAAGCGTTACGGGTATACGCGCTTTGTTTAACGCATACGCGCAAAACAAACCGCACGGACCGCTGCCCACAACAATTACGGGCTCCGTTACTTTATCGTTTACAACTTTTATCTTGTATTCCGTTACGTCCGCGTTTTCGCAATTTTTCGGAAGACGTTTCAATTCGCGTTTACATTTAACGTAAAAAGACGCAATCTTTTTTATTTTGTTTTTATGACGTGCGTCGATTGACAGTTTATGCAGTTTAACGTCATCAATATCGTCAGGCGATACGTTAAGCGTTCGGCAAATTAAATTCTCGATTGCCGAATCGGTTGCGTTTATGTCAATTTCGAGATTTTTAATAAGTATCATCGACCGCTTGCGCTCCCGCATATATTCCGCTTGCCCACGCCCAATGTAAATTGTATCCGCCGCAAAGACCGTTGACGTCAAGAGCCTCTCCCGCCGCATATAAAGACGGGTATTTTTTTGATTTCAAATTCGGAAATTCATCTGTTTTCAGTCCGCCGCACACCACCTGCGCCATATTCATAGCGCAAGTCGAAATTATATTAAAGCGCATATCTTTGAGAACGTTTACAATGTTTTTAACGTCCGACGGTTCGATAAGCGATCCGAGTTTCAAATACGCGCTTATATTCTGCGCCGAATTTTTATTGACAAGTCCGCAGAAGAACTGCTCAGTATCGGGCGTTCGTTCCGACCGTTTAATAAGCGCAGCCGCTAAATCTTCGCTCGTTAAGTCTTTGAATAAATCAAGCGAAACGTAAGTTTTCGAATTTTTATTCAAATTAAAATAATGCGACGCGTTGAACACTGCTATACCCGATAAGCCGTAATCTCTGAACAATATTTCCCCGTCTTCCGCATATACTTCTTTACTGTCCGCAAAAAGTTTAAGTCGCGCCGAAACTCTTATTCCGTTCATACCTTTCAAAAACGTTTTATCCGTTTTAAGCGGTACGAGAGACGGATAAACTTCGGTTGCTTTAACGTTAAGCGATTCAAGCGGGTTGACGTACTTTGCGTCGGTTGACGCAACGTTACCGACGGACAGTATCACATTATCAAATGTTTCGCCGTTGATAACATTAACGTTTTTATTTAATTTTATTTCACGCCCCGTAACAATACGAACGTTCAAACGTTTAAGCTCGTTGAGAAAACAGTTTACGACCGTACTCGCCTGCTCCGTAACGGGATAAACTCTGCCGTCCCTATCGGCTTTCAATAAAAGCCCTACCGACTCCAAAAAACCGTTTACGTCTTTTGCCTCAACGCGTTCATATATACTTTTTACATACTCGGGATTATTATAAAATTCGGGATTAATATCAGCGTTCGTCAAATTGCATCTGCCGTTACCCGTTACCAAAATCTTTTTCGCTATTCTATCGGCTTTCTCGAATATCGTTACGTTTGCGCCTTTTCTTGCCGCGACGATTGCAGACGCTATTCCCGCGGCTCCGCCGCCTATTACGGCTATATTACGCATTTCTCAAATTGTTCAATAAATCTTTTATTGCACGTGCGCGGTGGCTTACGGAATTTTTTTCGTCCGCAGTAACTTCCGCAAACGTTTTGTTCAGCTCGTTACATAAAAAAAGCGGATCGTAGCCAAAACCGCCCTTACCTTGATATTCGTTAAGTATAACGCCTTTGACTTCGCCTTTTCCCGTATATATCTTACCGTCTTTATCGATAAGCGTAACGACCGCAACGTACTTTGCCGATCTGTCGGTTACGCCGTCCATTAAAGCAAGTAACTTGCTATTGTTCGCTTCGTCGTTACAGCACTCCCCCGCAAAACGCGCGGAGTACACACCCGGCGCGCCGTCAAGCGCATCAACCATAAGTCCACTGTCGTCCGCAATAACCGCACAATCGTTTTTTAAGTTTTTAACACATTGCGCTTTGATTAAAGAGTTTTCTTCAAAAGTTACACCCGTCTCTTCGGGTTCGACATCAATACCGGCGTCTTTTACGGAAAGTATCTCGTCGAATCTGTCCGACAAGATACTTTTGAGTTCACTTATTTTATGCGCGTTATTGCTTGCGATAATCAGCCTATTCAACATAGAGTATTCTCCGACAGTTGCTACACTCCATATAATCTCCCGACCCTTTGAGTTTTACTACTTCGCCGTACACGAGTTCCATACCGCACTTTCCGCACGACTGAGAGCCTACCGTAAACTTTACGAATACGGGCATCTTCTTGTCCTCGCGCATTTTGAAATAGTGTTCCGTAAGTTTTTCGTCCGTAAGTTTCGGCTTTATTTTCCGAAGTTTCGCGTTAAGCTCGTCCATACGATCTTTGTAGGACGCAACTTTGTTGTCGTAAGCGACTTTTGCTTCCTTGCTCTTTGCGGTTGCGAGTTTACCTTTTTCCATAGCATCCGCGTATAATTTTAATATCTCATCGATACGCGCCATTTGTTTTGCTATATCCTTTTCGATACCGTTTTCCGTTTCGGCAAGTTGAAGCAGCTTCGTTTGATAAAATTTCAACTCTTCGAGCGCGATAGCGTCTTTTGCGGCTTCTTTAATTTCTTTTAAGTTTTCACGGCAAACTTTACAATCGGCTTCGAGTTTCTTATAACCGCTCAATAATTCATCCGCTTCCGCATTTAGTTTTTGAATCTGTAAAGTTTCTTCCTGAACGGCTTTCTTGTACTTAGCATACGCTTTACGCTCGTCACTCTCTCTGATTTCGCGCTCTAACTTATAAAGCTCGTAATCAATCGCCTGATACTCAAGATAATCTTTAATCATACTGTCTCCTTATTAAACGGACTCGTTTGAACTTTGTCCGCAACGACTTTTATTCTGCCGTTTGTGTTTTTATCGATATACTCAACCATAAGCTCGTTGAAAACGATTTCACTCTCGAAATGTCCGAATACTATCATTGCCAAATTAACGTTTTTCGCATACAAAGCTTCGTGATGTTTCACGTCTCCCGTAATATAGACGTCCGCGCCTTTTTTAACGGCGCAGTCTATCATATCCTCTCCCGAACCGCCGCCACCGCATATAGCAACGCGCGTTATCCGTTTATTCAAATCACCGACCGTCTTTACATGCGTATCGTTAAGTTTCACCGACACCTCTTTCGCAAGATTTTCGAGAGTTGTACTTTCAATCTCTCCGATTCTGCCTATTCCGTTATCGGTTAAAGATTCGGTATTATTTATTTTGAATAACTCGACCAGTTTATCGTTAATACCGCCAACGCCTATATCAACCGTCGTATGCCCCGCATATACAGTCATACAATGCGACGCGGCTTTAATAAGTGCCGCGTTCTTATTCTCCGTCAAACATTTTACGGGTCGGAATATCGACGGATGATGAACGACTATCATATTGCAACCGTTTTTATACGCCGCGTCAACGACTTCAACGGTTAAATCAAGCGCGCAATAAACACCCGACGTTTCAAAGCCGCCTTCAAGAATAAGTCCGCTGTTATCATAACTTTCTTGCGTATATAAAGGAAATCGACGTTCGATAATTTCGATAATTTCAGTATTTTTCATAGTCGCTCCTTAACGCTTCCATCTCTTTGAGTTTCTCGTTTATTGCGTCGGGCACATTACCTTTCGCTTCTTTACGAATTGCATCGAATCTTCGATATAAATCATCGATATACTTTATAAAGTCTACGTTCGGACTTGTAACGTTAGTCCGCCCGAAAGCAATCTCCATATCGTTTAATACGTCTTTGCCGTGTACAGTCTTGATAATTACGTAATACTTATCACCCGAACGCACCGTATAGTCTTTAAGTATCTTAAAGCCGTTATTTACGAGAAACAATCTCGTCTCCCTTACGTTGCTTTGCGGTGACAATATGTAACTCTTTGCGTGCTTGTCGCGCTTTAATATTTCCGTTATCGTTTTACCGCCCATACCTGCGATTACAATGCAGTCGGCTTCTTTATCAGCTAATACGTCCATACCGTCGCCGCACCTGAAATCAACCCTATCAAAGCACTGTAACTCTTCGAGATTACGCTTCGCCTTGTCCAAACTCGACTTGCTGATGTCTGTCGCGATAACTTTATTTGCAAGATTCCTGCTTATTGCTTCTTCAACAAGATAACCGTGATCGGTTCCGATATCCGCAAGGACGTTACATTTTTCAATTTCGGTTAAAAGCGCTTCCAAACGCTTACTTTTCATTGTTCGAGAAATTCTTTAAGCTTACGCGTTTTATTCGGGTTACGAAGTTTCCTTAACGCTTTTGCTTCTATTTGTCTTATTCTCTCACGCGTTACGTTGAAAGCTTTACCCACTTCTTCAAGCGTTTTCGGTTTACCGTCATCAAGACCGTATCTCAATCTCAAAACTTTTTCTTCTCTCGGCGTAAGCATACTCAACACTTGAAGGAGCTGCTCTTTAAGCATATTGCTCTCCGCCGCGTCGGACGGAGCACTTGCGTTATCGTCTTCGATAAAATCGCCGAGTTTGCTGTCTTCTTCTTCACCGATGGGAGTTTCGAGCGATACGGGGTCTTGCGCTATCCTTTGAATTTCTCTCACCCTATCTTCCGATACGCCCATAGCGGCGGAAATTTCCTCGGGCGTAGGCTCTCTGCCGTATACTTGAAGAAGCTGTCTCGTTGCCCGTTGAAGTTTATTAATCGTTTCAACCATATGAACGGGAATCCTTATCGTACGGGCTTGATCCGCTATCGCTCTCGTAATAGCCTGCCTTATCCACCACGTCGCATATGTCGAAAACTTAAAACCTTTCGTGTAGTCGAACTTCTCAACCGCTTTCAACAAACCTTGATTGCCTTCTTGAATAAGGTCGAGAAAATGCATACCGCGACCGACGTAACGCTTGGCAATCGATACGACGAGTCGAAGGTTTGCCTCCGTCAGTTTTGCACGCGCTTTAATATCGCCCTCTTTCATACACCTTGCGAGTTCTATTTCTTCATCGGTTTTAAGAAGCGCAAACTTGCCGATGTCTTTCAAATACATCTTGACGCTGTCATCGACGTTGACTTCGGTCATCATCTTTTGCAACAAATCTTCGTCGTCCGTTTCTTCGAGCACCTTTTTTATTGTAACTTCGTTTTTTTCAAGCTCTTTAATAACGCTTTCGATATCCGCGGCAGTACCGCCGAACTTATCGAGATACGCCATTATCTCTTCGTCGGTCAGTTGCCCTTTGCTTTTACCGAGCTCGACAAGTTTCGGAATCTCTTGTGAAATAAGATAGTTTTTGTTGTCAATATTTTCCATATTGCCTCCTATTATCTTTTGCAAGCCACCAAGCTTTTCAATCTGTTCATAAGTATTTTCTTTCTGTCGGGATCGGTCTCCGCTCCGATCTCTTTAACAAGCGCGTCTTTCTCCGCCACAAGATAGTGTTCTTTAAGTTTTGAAAGATTAAAACTCAAAGTCTCTTCCCCGTTTTTCTCATCGACGCTTACGGATATTATTTTCGTAATTTCATCGTTGTCCGGAAATTCCGAACATACATCGCTTACCGAAAATACCGCGTTGCCGGCACGCTTAGCCAAAACATATTCATAAAGTGCTTTATGCGTTGCGTCCTTAAAGTAAGGCGTTAACTCTTCGCCTTCGATTAGTTTACCGCAAACGAGTGCTCCCAATACTTGACGCGCGTACAAATAGTATTTAGGATCGACATCTTCGTAATTTTCGTCGACCGAAGCCGTTTCGTCGATGTCAGGCGTAAACGTATCGAGCGACTTGACTTCGTTCGTTTTGTTGAACAATTCACGCTTTAACGTATCTATCGAAACACCGCTTTTGTCTTTAACGATTCTAAGATAAGTCTCCCTTTCGGTATCCGTATCAAGCGAGGCAAGCACTGTCAGTGCGCGATTTACATACTTTGCCTTACTGTCGGCGTTGTCTTTAAGCCCGTGTTCCGCAAGTTTCAATTTATATTCCGTCAACGGTAAGGCTTCGTCTATAAGACGGTAATATGCGCCTATTCCTTTATCTCTTATAACTTCGTCGGGATCTAACCCTTCGGGCAATTTCAATACCATAACTTCAAGCCCTTCGGCTTTTAATATATCAAGTCCTCTGACAGTTGCCTTTTGTCCCGCGGCGTCTCCGTCATACGAAATGTATACGGTATCGGTGTAACGTTTGATTAAACGCGCTTGTTGAACCGTCAGCGATGTTCCCATACTCGCAACCACGTTTTCAACGCCAGCCTGCACCATCGAAATTACGTCCATATAACCTTCGACCATAATTACGTATTTAAGTCCACGTACTTGCTTTACTTTTTTAAGCAAGTTCAGATTATAAAGATTTTCGCTCTTATTAAACAGAAGCGTGTCGCCCGTATTCTTATACTTTGCGAAAGTCGTCTTTTCGAGTACACGACCGCCAAACGCAATAACATCGCCGAAACCGTTTATAATAGGAACGATAAGTCTGTTAAACAATGCGTCATATACGCGACCGTTCTTATCGGATCTTACCGCAACGCCCGCATCGAGCATTTCTTTTTCCGTAAAGCCCTGTTTTTTTAAGTCGGTAATGAGCTCTTCAAACCCGAGCGAAATACCGAGTCCGAATTTAACCGTCGTCACGTCGTCTATTCCGCGTCCGCGCAAGTATTTCAACGCCGCGCCCCCTGCGTCGGTACGAATATTCGCATAATAGTGTCTCGCCGCCGCTTTTGTAAGCGCAAGCAACCGTTCGCGATGTTTCTTTTGCTTTACGAAATTCTCGTCGGCTTTATATTCGGGCATCGTCATACCGCACTTGTCGGCAAGCAGTTTGATTGCGTCGATAAAGTCTAAGTTTTCCATTTCCATAACGAAACGGATTACGTCGCCCGATGCGTTGCACCCGAAACAATGATAATACTGCTCGATTGCGTTGACGGCAAACGAAGACGTCTTCTCGTGATGGAACGGACACAGCCCCCAAAAATTTTTACCTTTACGCGTAAGAGGCATATAACCGCCTATTACGCTTACTATATCGTTTTTGGCTTTAAGCTCCGACAACCATCTTGAATCAAAACCGCTTCTGTCCATACTCAATCTTTCCAAATAGTCGGTAAATATATTTTCTCGAACAGTCGCATTGCGTATGTGTCCGTCATAGACGCTATATAGTCGGTAACGGCTTGCACTATTCCGTCCCTTTCGGAAATCTGTCTGAAAAATACGGGAAGCTCGTCGAAATTGGCTTTGTCCGTGTGATAGTCGAACAGCATTTTAATCATCCTATCCGATCTCGCTTCATTGCCCATAACGGCGTCGACAAAATACAAGTTGTCGAACATAAACTGACGTATACCGGCAATACCTTCCTTAAACTCGTCCGACGGAGAAACGCAGTCTTTATCGAAACTGTTGTATACTATATCGCAAACCATATTGTTTATACGCGCGCCCTTGCTGTCACCCAACAGTTTACGATATTTGTCGGGTATATCTTCTTCTTTGAGAAGTCCCGCCGTTATCCCGTCTTCTATATCGTGATTAATGTACGCTATTCTGTCGCTCCAACTTACGACTTTACCCTCCAAAGATTTCGGTGTGCCTTTACTGCAATGATTGAGTATTCCGTCTTTGACAAGGTCGGTAAGGTTCAGTCCTTCCCCGTCGTTTTCGAGAAGTTCGACGACGCGTAAACTCTGCTCGTTATGGGCAAAATGTCCCGATAACTTATCGAGCGTACGTTCCCCCGCGTGACCGAAAGGCGTATGCCCCAAATCGTGTCCGAGAGCTATGGCTTCCGTCAAGTCTTCGTTCAGTCTCAGCGCGCGCGCAATGGTGCGCGCAATCTGCGCCACTTCGAGCGTGTGCGTCAAACGCGTTCTGTAATGGTCGCCTTCGGGCGACAAGAATACTTGCGTTTTATGCTTCAAACGTCTGAACGACTTCGAGTGAATAATTCTGTCTCTGTCTCTTTGATAATCGGTTCTTATCTCGCTTGCCTTAACGGGTTCGAAACGAACCGCGTCGCGTGATTTCGCGGCGTAACGGGACAAATACTTATCCTCCAACTCGTATCTTGATTTATTGAACTCGATATGGGTACTCCTATTCATAATAATTTATTATAACACATATATTTATCTTTGCAAATATTTTTACGGAGAAATATATATGAGAAAATTTATTCATACCGTCGGGAAAAATCAAACGTTATCGAGCATAGCAAAACTTTATAACACTTCGGTTGTTTCGATAACGAATAGCAACAAAACCCCTATCCACGAAGGGCAGCGACTCATTATCGAGTCGAAAAACGGAAAGATGCACATAGTAAGACCTTTTGAAACTCTTGCAAAAATCGCGACTATGTACGGAGTAAATGAAAGCGACGTCATAAAAATCAACAATCTTCAATCTAATCGAATCTATATAGGACAACAGCTTTTAATATGCGAATAAAGCTCAAAACCACGGCAAAAGCCGTAATTACCGTTACTTTTATATCGGTTCTTACCCGTATCTTGTCTTTTGCATACAGAATATATCTCGGTAGAACGATAGGCGCGGAAAGTTTGGGCATATATCAAATCGCGCTGTCAGTTTTCTTTATGTTTACCACCGTTACATCAAGCGGACTGCCGTTGACTATATCACGGAAAACCGCGGAACTTTACTCGATAAAAAAAGACGATAAAGTCAATTCGCTTTTAACTTCCGCTATAACTGTCGGCTCGCTTATTTCCATCATTTCGATAGCGATCGTGTTTTTACTTCGCTCATATTCGCACGTTGTCTTTTCCGACGTCCGCGCAAAACCGCTGTTTTATATTCTTATTCCCGCTCTTTTATCAACCACGCTATACACTATAATCCGCGGTTGGCTTATGGGTAAAAAAGACTTTTTCACATACAGTATAACCGAACTTGTCGAATGTTCCGTTCGCGTGCTGTTCGGAATAATTCTGCTTAACGGCATAGTGCTTGATTTAAGCGGCGCAACCGCGGCGGCAACCGCTTTCGTACTATCCGATTATTTATGCGCTGTTATTTTAACCGTTATACTTTTCGTCAAAAAATTCCGTATCGAGAAACCGTACGGTCTTAAAGCGATTATGCCCAACGTTGCCTCCGTAACGGGTATAAGACTGTATTCAAGTGCCGTAACTTCGCTTATTGCGGTAATATTGCCTATAAGTCTTACATATGCAGGTCTTTCGCAAAACGAAGCGGTTGCCGAATACGGCAGAATAGTCGGTATGGTACTTCCATTGCTCTACGCGCCGCTTACCGTATCGGGCTCATTGTCTGTCGTATTGATACCGTCGGCGGCGACAGACAAAGCGACGGGCGCGCGCTCCGCGCTCTCGAAAAAGGCGGAAAAATCGTTAACACTCTCCGTATTGTGCGCGGGACTTTTCGTATGCGTTTACTTCGCTTTCGGACAAGAAATCTGTCGTTTGCTTTTTAAGGACGCCGATACGGGAAAATATCTTTTGTACGGAGCGATAATAATGCTCCCTATGAACGTAAATCAGATTGCGGCGTCGCTTTTGAACTCTTTGGGACAGGAATCGAAAACTCTCCTTAATTATTTCGCGGGAACGGTTTTGCTTGTCGCGTCGATATTATTGCTGACGCGTTTTACAGGCGCGTTTTCTTTGCTTATCGGTTTGGGGCTTTGCTATACGCTGACCGCTTTTCTCAACGCAAAACTTTTATACAAATACACAAAATTCAATATGGAATTTCTTAAAGCGGGCGTATGCGTAATCGCTATTTCTTTAAGTATCTGCATACTCTGCGTAGTTCTTAAAAATATCGTGCCTATGTCCACCGCAATATATATACTTCTTTGCGGTACGATTACGTTCGGCGCATATGCTTTATCCGTATATATGTTGGGTTTTATCGACGTCGGAAAATTCATAAAAGAATAGCGCGCAACACTCGTTGCGCGCCCATATCAAAACTTTAATCGTTTTATTCTCTCCACCGCTTCGATTACTCTGTCGCGTTCGCCGAAAGCGGTAAGTCTGAACTTGCCCTCGCCCGCTTTACCGAAACCCGATCCGGGCGTTCCGACTACGTTTGCGTTGGCAAGCAGATAGTCGAAGAAGCCCCATGACGTCATACCGTTCGGACAGTCAAGCCAGATGTACGGCGAATTTATACCGCCCTCGTACTTGATTCCCAAACCGTCGAGACTTTCCGTTATTATCTTTGCGTTACCGTGATAGTAGTCTATCGTCTCTTTTATCTGTTTCATACCGTCTTTTGTGAATACGGCAGCCGCGCCGCACTGCACTATATACGATACGCCGTTAAACTTCGTAGACTGACGTCTGAACCACATATCGTACAGTTTGGAACCGCCGCGAGTGAGAGCTTTCGGAATAACCGTCCAACCGCATCTGACGCCCGTAAAGCCCGCCATCTTTGAGAAAGAATCGATTTCGATAGCGCAGGTTTTCGCCCCGTCGATTTCATAAATGCTTCTCGGTAAATTTTTATCGGTAATAAACGCTTCGTACGCCGCGTCGAAAAGAATTATCGCGTCGTTTTCGTTAGCGTATTTCACCCACTTTGCCAAAGCGTCTTTTGTATACACCGCGCCCGTCGGGTTATTAGGCGAACAAATATAGATTATATCCGCTTTTACCGAAATGTCGGGAAGCGGTAGATAATCGTTACTTGCGTTACACTCAACGTATTTTATCTCTCTGCCGTCCATAACGTTGGTATCGAGATATACGGGATATACGGGATCGGGGATAACGACCGTATTCTTTTCGGAAAATATATCGAGTATATCGGCAATATCGCTTTTCGCGCCGTCCGAGACGAAAATTTCGTCCGCCGAAATATCCGCGCGCCCCTTATAATAATCGGCTATCGCCTGCCTTAAAAAACCGTAACCGTCATACGAGCCGTAACCTTTGAAAGTCTTAACGTCCGCCATCTCGTCGCACGCCTTTTTCATAGCGTTGACCACGCACGGCGCAAGCGGTCTCGTAACGTCGCCGATACCGAGTTTGATAATATCGGCTTTCGGATTTTTCGCGGCAAATTCCGCCGTCTTCTTCGCAACGTCCGCGAATAAGTAGTTATCTTTGATATTTCTGAAATTTCCGTTGATATTCATAATATGTACCTCTTACTTTACAATGTACTGTTCGCGCTCTGCGCCGACCGAAATATACTTGATTTTACACTCGGTAGCCTTTTCGATATAATTAACGTATTTACGAGCGGCTTCGGGCAACTCGTCGAAAGACTTAACGCCGCTTATATCTTCCGTCCAGCCGTCGAAATATTCATATATCGGTTTACAGTCGTTGAGTTCGGTCGAATATGGGAAAGTCGTAATACGCTTTCCGTTAAGTTCATATGCTACGCAAACGGGAATCTTTTCAAGTCCAGTCAAAACATCGAGTTTTGTCAAAGCAATCTCGTCCGCACCTTGCGCAAGTATGCCGTAACGTGACGCCACAACGTCAAACGCGCCCACTCTTCTCGGTCTTCCGGTCGCCGCGCCGTACTCGCCGCCCACATTTCTCAAATGTTCTTGAAGCGCAATGTCGTCAAGAGCCTCGCATACGAACGGACCTTCGCCTACGCATGTGCTGTACGCCTTCATAATACCGAGAGACACGTCCACTTTCAACGACGGCACGCCGGCGCCGATAGGCGCATATGCGGCAATAGCGTTTGAAGAACTCGTATACGGATATATACCGAGATCTATATCTCTGAGCGCGCCGAGCTGCGCTTCGAACATTATGTTTTTCCCATTTTTCGATGCGTTCAAAAGATATTCGCCCGTATCGCATACAAAATTGTAAAGATAGGAATACTTTTCAAGCCACTTAAACATATCGTCGGGGTTGACTTCGCTGTTATATGCTTTGAGCGTCAGATTTTTCCACTCAACTATATCGTACAATCTCTGCTTTGCGCGCCCGAGATCTTTAAGATCTCCCATACGCATTGCTTTTTTCATATATTTATCGGCATAAATCGGACCGATACCACGGCGTGTCGAGCCGAATTTTTTATCTTTAAGTCTGTCTTCCTCGACTACGTCTTGAAGTTTGTTGTACGGCATACAAATTACCGCTTTGTCGCTTATTTTCAGATTTTCGGGCGTAATCGTAATTCCCGCTGCTTTAAGTCGCGCTATTTCGCCGTCTAAGTGTTCGAGATCGACGACCATACCGTTACCCATAACGCAAACGACTTCGGGACGTAAAATTCCCGACGGCAAAAGGTTGAGAACGAATTTTCCGCGCTCGTTTACTACCGTGTGTCCCGCATTGTTTCCGCCTTGGTATCTGACCACGACGTCAAACTTTTCGGAAAGCAAATCGACCATACGACCTTTGCCTTCGTCACCCCAATTAATTCCCACAACCGCTGTTTTCATAAACTCTCCTGAATTTTTTATCGAATCACATCAAAAAAATATACGCCTTGTAATTCATACAAAGGCGCTTAACGCGGTTAAATTATAATATATATTATCGTATTTGTCAAATCAATTAAGATTTTTTTACTTTTTGATTTTTGCAGTCGCAAACGCAACTATAACCGTGCCGACGACGAGACACGCGGTAACAATAAGCGTGGTTTCGCCACGCAACTCGTCATTATATTCGATAATGAACGTTCCTTCTTCAAAAGTCATCGAGTAGTTTGAATTATCGAGCGTGCCTTTCGTAATTTTATACGTTCCGACGCGTTCGCCCGACTCTCTTTCGAGCGCGCCGCTTAACGTATCACCGTCGAGAAGCGCGCCTTTTATAATTTCATATCCGAACGTTTCGGGATCTCTTTCTTTTTCTTTCTTAGACGCATCGAGAGCACGTATGGTAATCGGAGTCGGCGTTATCGTAATTTTTGCTAACCACACGATATTTTCTTCAAAGTTTTCGCTGCCTGTAAACTTGCCGTATAATTCACACTCGCCGACGTTCGCCCGTTCCGTCTCTTTCCCGTCTTGAAAGAAAACGTAACTGACCGTAAAACCCGAAACGTGATATATACCGGGTTTCATACCGTATTTGTATTCATATGAAAATTTTTCATTTTCGGAAATTTCAACAAAATTTATATTTAATACGCCTTTTTCGACAACATATTTGCCGTTAATAAATTCCACTGAGTAATTTGAATTTAAGCAACTACCGCGTATTTCATATTCTCCCGCGTCATCGCCGGCGTCGCGTTCGAGTTTTATGGCTATATCGTCTCCGTAAACTACCGTACCCGAAGTTATAGTATACGTCAACGCCATTTCGGCTTGTCCGTACAAAATATTTTTGTCATCGATCGTAACGCTTATTCTTCTCGGTACTACGGTAAGAACAGCCGTAACGATATTGACCGTATAATTTTCGTTTGAGT
>ONBF01000007.1 GCA_900315995.1 uncultured Eubacteriales bacterium | reverse complement strand
AAAAAGTCTCGGCTTCCGACAAATATGTAGACCATACGGCATAATTAATAAAACTTGCAACGTCGTCGTTACAAACTGCGTTTGAAGTCAAAAAATCATTATGTAAATCCGCAATTTCGAGCATATTAAATTTTATGCATACGAAACATCGTAATTGCATTTATGTTAAAAAAGCCGTGAAAAATATCACGGCTTTTTATTATTTTGCATATTCGACGCTTCGAAGTTCACGAATTACATTGACTTTAATCTGTCCCGGATAATCAAGTTCGGCTTCGAGTTTTTTGGCTATTTCCTTCGCCATAAACATTGTCGTATTGTCGTCAACTTTTTCGGGTTTAACCATAACGCGAATTTCTCTTCCCGCTTGAATAGCGAACGACTGATCAACGCCGTCGAAAGAGTTTGCGACTTCCTCAATCTTTTCAAGACGCTTTACGTAATTTTCCAAAGATTCACGTCTTGCTCCCGGTCTCGCGCCCGAAATGGCGTCCGCCGCTTGAACAATAATCGCTTCGAGAGTCTCGGGCTGAATATCGTTATGATGCGCGGCAATCGCATGAATTACTTCTTTACTCTCTTTGTATTTCTTTGCAATTTCCACACCGATTTGAATATGCGTACCTTCGACTTCATGATCGACCGCTTTACCTATATCGTGCAACAATCCCGCACGTTTTGCTATTTTAACGTCGGCACCGAGTTCCGACGCTATTACTCCCGATAAGTAAGCGACTTCAAGTGAATGTTTGAGAAGATTTTGACCGTAACTCGTCCTGTATTTCAATCTGCCTATAAGTTTGATTAATTCGGGATTCAAACCGTAAATTCCGGCGTCAAACGTAGCGGCTTCGCCCGCTTCTTTCATTTGTTGTTCGACTTCTTTCTTTACCTTATCGACAATTTCTTCAATTCTTGCGGGATGAATACGTCCGTCCGCAACAAGTTTTTCCAAAGTTATTCTCGCTATTTCCCGTCTTACAGGATCAAAACCCGAAAGCGTTACTACATCCGGCGTATCGTCTATTATCAAATCAACTCCCGTTGCGTTTTCAAACGCTCTGATATTCCTGCCTACTCGACCGATTATTCTTCCTTTCATTTCTTCGTTCGGAAGAGATACAACCGAAACGCTTATCTCGGCGGCATGATCGGCGGCGCATCTCTGTATTGCCAACCCGATTATATCTTTTGCCTTTTTTTCCGCGTCTTCTTTGGCGTTATTCTCGATTTCACGAGCCAAAACGGACGCATCCTTTTTAGCGTCTTCCACCATCTCGTTGACTAAAAGATTCTTTGCGTCCTCCTTAGTCATACCCGAAACCTTTTCAAGTTCCGCAAGCATCTTGGTGTGCGCTTGTCTTACCTCCGCTTCGATAGCGTCGATTTTGGACTGACGTTCGATAAGAAGTGATTTTTGAGTTTCGATTTGCTCTTTGCTTTTCTCGATAGATTCTTCTTTCTTATCCAAAAACTCTTCTTTTTGATTGAGTCGGGATTCGATTTTTTGGATTTCTCCGCGACGTTCCCTAAGTTCTTTGTCAAGATCGTTTCTGATTCGATGTTGTTCTTCTTTTGCTTCAAGTAAAGCTTCTTTTCTCAAAGTTTTCGCTTCACTTGACGCTTCTTCTTTTATTCTTGCCGCTTCCTGTTTGGCAGAACCGATTTGTTTATTTGAAATAAAACGATAAACAAAATAGCCTGCTGCTCCGCCCGCAATAAATGTGCATAACGCAATCAATACGGCGACTACGTTTTCAACTGCGGCAAGCAAAAATATACTGCTTGTCATATTAACCTCCATATATTATTGAATTTTCAAACTTCGAATTAGTCTAAAAACACTGAATATATTATATAATTTTATATAATTAAAGTCAATAAGCTTTTACTAAAAGTTTCAATCACTTTGCGTAAATTTTCAATATGTGACACTCGAAACACAAAAAAAATGACTTTACAACAAATAACAGATAAAAAACACAAAAAAAATCGCTTATCGAGCAATTTCGATAAGCGAATAATCGATGTTTTTATTATACTTTTTACAAAAACGCGTTATTTGATGTTATCGAGAAAACTCCTTGCGTCGCTGTTGAATTTCCAAGTTACGCCGAATTTATCAACGAGCATTCCGAAACATTTAGACCATGGCGCTTCCGATATGGGCATAATAACCGTTCCGCCTTCCGAAAGTCCATTAAACAATTTTTCGTTGGTTTCTCTGTCACCCTCGATAATGCTTATAAGCATATTGCTCCCTACGGTAACCTTTCCCATTGCCTGTTCCATAAAAGGCGGAACATCGCTGAGCATAATAACGTTATCGCCGAACTCGATGTAAGCGTCCATTATCATATCTTTTTCTTTTTGACTCATTGCAGGATTAGGCATAACGGCAAAAGTCGAAAACTTTACTTTGTCCGCATTTAACGCCTTTTTATAAAATTCCAAAGCTTCTTTTGCGTTTCCCGCAAATTGTAAGTATACGATTGATTTCATTTGGATTACTCCTTTTTTCGATAATTTGATATATTAATATTATATCATATATTATTTCAAAATTACAAGCAAAATACGAAAAAAAATATTAACAATCAAATTTTGACGGTTTCTTTGATTTTTGCGACTATTTCTTCGGCAATTTGCGGATTTTCTTTAATATATTGTACCGCTTTGTCTCTGCCCTGAGCAATCTTCTCGTCATTGTAACTTATCCAAGACCCGCTCTTTTGAATAATGCCTTTTTCTATTCCCATATCCACTATACAACCTTCTTGTGAAATACCGTGACCGTAAATAATATCAAACTCCGCCGTTTTGAAAGGAGGTGCAAGTTTGTTTTTGACAATTTTGACTTTCGTTTTGTTGCCGATAATGTCGCTGCCGTCTTTTAATGTATCGCCTCGTCTTACGTCAATTCTTATGCTTGAATAGAATTTAAGAGCTTTTCCGCCCGTTGTCGTTTCGGGATTTCCAAACATCACGCCGACTTTTTCTCTCAACTGATTAATGAAAATAACGCAAGTTTTAGACTTGTTTATAATTCCCGCAAGTTTTCTTAAAGCTTGACTCATCATTCGCGCTTGCAAACCGACGTGCGAATCGCCCATATCGCCTTCGATTTCCGCACGAGGCGTCAATGCCGCAACAGAATCGATTACGATAATATCAACGGCTGCCGATTTTACAAGCGCTTCTACTATATTTAACGCCTGTTCGCCGTTGTCGGGTTGAGATATGTACAATTTATCTGTAATTACTCCGAGATTCGATGCATATACGGGATCAAAAGCATGTTCCGCGTCTATAAACGCTGCCGTTCCGCCGAGTTTTTGTACTTCGGCTATCATATGAAGCGTTACCGTTGTTTTTCCCGAAGACTCGGGACCGTATATTTCGATAATTCTGCCCTTTGGTATACCGCCGATTCCCATCGCTATATCAAGCGCGAGACAACCGCTCGGATAAACGTCTACGGGTACGAAATTCGTGCCGTCGAGTTTCATAATCGAACCTTTGCCGTATTGCTTTTCGATTTGAGCGATTACAAGATCCAATTCTTTAGTTTTGTCTTCCATAATTTACTCCTTTTTTAACATAGTGTATTCATTTACGTCAAATGAATCTTTAAGTTTTTTAATCAAATAAAACAACGCCGCGTTTGCTGTTTTTTGCCTTATTTCATTACGAGTTCCGTCAAAAACGTTTTCGTATATGTCGATTTTGTCGGAATCGCCGACCGCTATATAATTAAGTCCGACTTTACAATCGAAATTATCGCACTTCGACGCGTATCCCGTAGTAGACACACCTATATCGCAATAACCGTTCATTAAAAGTCCTTCGACCATTTGCTTTGCGACTATTTGAGAAACCGCAGTATTTGATAATTCGGTCTCCGAAACGTTCAAGCGTTTGGCTTTGGAATCGTTCGAGTACGATACGATTCCTTCCGTCAAAAATTTACTTATGCCGTCATTTGATACAAGTTCGGAACATATAAGTCCGCCCGTTAAACTTTCAGCTACCGAAATCCTTACGTTTTTCATTGCAAGATAATCATACGCTATCTTTGAAAGCGAATAATTGCCCTCGGTGTAGATATCATTGTAAAACTTCTTATAAACCGTTCTTAAAAATAACGATTTATCAATGCACGAATCGTTTATTTTTACCAAACTATCAAGACAGTTTTCTTTAATCGTAAAACAATCTTTAAGTTCATTTGGCAATATGTTATTGAATTTATCCGCAAGTTCTCGGGCTTTACAACCGAAAATCTTGAAACAATCGATATTCATTATTCCGTCTTAAACACTTCTTTATTTCTTGCTATATAAGTAAAGCCCGAAACTACGGTCAATACTATCGACACCGCATATACGATAAACGCAATCATTATAAGAGCAACCGAAATCGAAAAACCGTTATCGAATAAATCGAAAATTCCGACCCCCGCAAGCTTTAACCAATGCGGAACGACAAATAACAGCGGAATAGCTATATCCTGAAAAGTCGCTTTTACTTTACCTATCATATCCGCGGCGATAACTTTACCGTTTGCGGCGGCAACCTGTCTCAAACATCCGATTATCAAATCTCTGCAAAATACCAAAGACATAGTTATAACTCCCCACGGATGCGGTATCGTATTATCGGCAAGA
The DNA here is from genome assembly GCA_900315995.1 of uncultured Eubacteriales bacterium. Taxonomy (GTDB): domain Bacteria; phylum Bacillota; class Clostridia; order Christensenellales; family RUG350; genus RUG350. Next base: position 23,305 of record ONBF01000007.1, on the reverse strand, counting down.
ATCAACAACAAAGACACGCTTACAAGCATTTTATCTGCAATTCCGTCTAAAAATTTACCCATCGTCGTAACCATATTATATTTTCTTGCAAGTCTTCCGTCAAGAAAATCAGTCAATGCGGCTATTACGTACAGTACTGCCGCCAAGTATCCGCTGTAATCCCACGGAATTAAATAAACCGCAACGATAATGGGTATAAATACTATTCTCGCAACGGTAAATTTTGTTGGTAAATTCATTATTTTACCTCCCCTATCAAATCATAACTTTCATAATCTTTGATAATAACTTTATAAATTTCTCCTATTTGCAGCACTTTATCTTTTGCGCTGAAATAAATCAACGTATCTATATCGGGCGCATTGTATTGCGACCGTCCGAAAAACATCTGCTTGTCATAGTCAATACCTTCGTATATCACTTCAAACGTTTTCCCGACTGATTCGGCGTTTTTCATTTCAACATTTTTACGTTGAATTTCGGCAAGTTCTTTAATTCTTCTTTTTATTACGCTCTTTTTAACTTGCGGTTTTAATTTGCAAGCAATCGTACCTTCTTCCCGAGAATATCCGAAAAAACCCGCATGGTCAATGAGTTTCATATTCAATAATTCTTTGATTTTATCCACGTCTTCTTCCGTTTCCGACGGGAAACCCACCAAAAATGTCGTCCTGATTGCAATATCGGGAGAAACTGACTTGATTTTCTTTAACAGTTCAACGATAGACGAATACGTGGATTTTCTGTTCATCATTTTGAGTATTCTGTCCGAAGCGTGCTGTATCGGAATATCTATGTATTTACAAACTTTATCGTTTTTCGCTATTTCTTTCAATAAATCGTCCGTTATACGTTCGGGGTAACAATACATAAGACGAATCCGTTTGACGTCCGTAGCGGAAAGTCTTCTTATCAATTCGGGCAGTTTGTATTCGGAATATATATCCGTTCCGTATCCCGTTACGTCTTGCGCTACCAAAATAAGTTCTTTGATTTGATATTCTGATATAAGTTTTTCGGTTTCCGCTATAAGAGCTTCAATCGGTTGAGACTTATATCCGCCCCTTATTAACGGTATGGCACAAAACGTACATCGATTATCGCACCCGTCCGCTATTTTCAAATACGCATAATGCGACGGCGTTGTCAATATTCTAACTTCATCCGAAACGATTTCCGAATTATTATTACAACAAGCGTCAACCGTTTTTACAATATCGTCATTGTTTTTTAATAGTATAATTCCATCTATTTCTTCAATGCTTTTCGCAAGTTCCGCGCCGTATCTTTCCGCCAAACACCCGCTGATCAATAAATATCTGCACTTACCCGATTGTTTATATTCCGCCATTTCGAGTATTGCGTTAATCGACTCTTGTTTAGCCGATTCGATAAAACCGCATGTGTTCACGATAATGATTTCGGCAAGACTTGCGTCGGGAGTTATTTCATACCCCGCGTTCGATAATTTTGCCATCATTTTCTCTGAATCAACACGATTTTTATCACACCCGAGTGACAAAAAACCGATTTTTATCGTTTGTTTACTCATAATTTATCAAATATCTCCGTCTTGTTCAGCCTCTTCGTTTCCGAATATTTTGTAATAATCTTCAAGAGTAATCAATACATCGCGCGCTTTATTGCCTCCCGATTGAGGTGAAATGAATTTCGCGTCTTCCATTTCGTTAATCAAACGCTTTGCCCGCGCCCAACCGACGTTGAATCTCGTTTGAATAGCCGTTGCACCCGCTTTATCGCGTTTGGTTACGAATAAATACAATGCTTTTGCCATTAACGGATCCGAAAACGGCGCATCGGACGATTCTCCGCCGTCCGAATTGAAATCTTGTTCATTTTCTTCTTGCGGAACGGAATTAACTGCGTTTTCTATCATTTCATCGAAATATGCTTCGTTGTTTTCTTTTACATAGTTGACAATGTCCAAAACTTCATCGTTTGAAATATACGCGCCTTGCATTCTTATCGGTTCGGGTCTGTCAACGGGTTTATAATACATATCGCCGCGTCCCAAAAGTTTTTCCGCGCCGCCTCTTGTCAATGCAACGTTTGAATCAACATACGATGAAACCGAGAACACTATTCTTGTAGGCAAGTTGGCTTTAATAACGCCCGTTACAACATCTGCCGACGGTCTTTGCGTAGCGAATACAAGGTGAATACCCGAAGCTCTCGACTTTTGCGCAAGCCTTACAATTCGGTTTTCAAGCGATTTCTTTTGTCCCGGGGAACTCATTAAATCAGCAAGTTCATCTATAACAAAAACAATATAAGGTAGTTTCTCGAATTTACCCGTCTTTTCCACATATTCGTTAAACTCTATGATATTTCGTCTGCTGTCAGCTTGTTGGAAAAGCATATATCTTCTCTCCATTTCGTCAATACACCAATCAAGTGCTTTGAGAGTATGCTCGACGTCTGAAATAATATCTTTTAACAACAAGTGCGGCAGTCCGCTGTATACGTTAAATTCAACACGTTTGGGATCGACAAGAATAAATTTTACTTCTTCAGGCGATGACTTATATATAATGCTGGCAAGCATTATATGAATTCCGACGCTCTTACCCGAATTGGTTGCGCCTGCAATAAGAATATGCGGCGCGGACTTTATATCGCAAAAATAAACTTTACCCGATATATCTTTTCCCAAACAAAACGCAATCGGTGACAATTTCGGATTTTTGAAGAAATCACCGTTTTCAAATAATTCTTTAAGGCTTACGGTTGACGGATTTTCTTTGGGCAATTCGATACCGACGGCGTTTTTACCGGGAATAGGCGCAAGTATGCCGACTTTGTTGGTCAATTCAAGCGACGATTGAAGGTCAAGATCAAATTGCGCAATCTTCTTAACCGAAACCCCCGGCGGAATTTGCAATTCGTACATTACAAACGCAGGTCCTTCAACATAATTGACTACTTTTGCGTTTACGTTAAAACTCGAAAGTACGGTTTCAAGTAAACGGCTCTTCTCTTCGATATTCTCTCTATGAGCAGGCGCAGGATAATCTTTCAACAATTCCACGGGCGGATGCTTATAACGTCTGTTGAGAATCTGTTTGGAAGTTTCTGAAAAAACAGAAACATCTTTTTCGACTTTCGCATGTTTTTGTTCGGAAGAAACTTGAAGCGGCTTCTTAATCGGTATATTGTATTTATTCGACAAAGATTCCGATGTATTCAAACTCATATCGTTATTCGCTTCATTGCCGTATAAAGCGCTTTTTATCGGTTTTTCTTCGGAATCTCCAAACGGTCTTGAAACATTATCAACCGGCTTTATCTCGTTACGATTACTTTCGAAAATTTCGGGAGAATAATATTCGCCTGATTTTTTAGGTGAAACTTTACCTAATCCCGCTCCGTAATTCATATATGCGTTTTTGTCGTCTTCAATAGATTTTTCCATAGAAGAATTCATCCAACTGTCAAGTCTCTTTTCTTCACGTTCCCTTTGTAAATCATAATTGTTTTCGGAAGCGTTTTGAATTTTTTTCGCCATATAGTTAGTGGTATAACAATCTTTTGTTTTTGCATAATCGTCATAAAAAACAGGCGTATACGTTGATTTTTTTTCCTCGGCTTCCTCTTCGATAACTCGGGCGGGCTTTTCGTCTTGATACAATGATTTTGAGATGTTTTGTCTGTAATATTGAGAAAAGTCATGCGTCGGGCTCGTTACGCCTTCTTGAAAATAATCTTGATGCGCAGACTCTTCTTTGACGGGGAATTTCTTTACGGTAAGTTCTTCGTCGTCATTTAATTTCGATACGGTTTTTTGCGCTATAAACAAATCTTTCGATACATTTTCTTCATCCGCATCAAAATCGTTTTTGCGCATTGCAAATTCATCGTATCCGCCGTAATTTCTATCCGAATATATCTTTAATCTACGCTCCTTTTTTGCATTATGTTCGCGAGGAGTAAATTTATATCTGAAATAATTCTTTTCTTTAAGTTCGGAATATATCAACGTGGATAGCAACAAAATAAATGCCGCAATGAAAATGATAATTGTCGCTAAATACGTCAATGCTTTAACGGGATAATATACAAGTATTGCAAAAAACGCACCACCTGCCGTATCGGCACCTTTATAACAAGCACCGATATATTCTCCGAAAGACGGATTGGAGAAATAATCATGCGATGTTATCATATGAAGCGTAGCAACAAATAAAATAAAAAGTGTAATATACTTGATTAATGCAACAGCCGTCGCCGAAAATTCGTTTTTCATTAACAATGAAATACCGATAAGCAAAGCCGCTATCGTAATCGCATATATCGAGTATCCGAATACACCGACAAAAAAATTAATAACAGTCGCGCTTAATTCGTTTAATAATCCAAGTAAAAAAACTGACAACAATAACGACAGCACAATTAACGTTATGCCTATCGTAACTTGTTTATCATTTGAATTATACTTGTTCATGATTTATCACCCATCACTTAAACTCATAACCTTTCTTTTCGGACTGTCCGTATTGACGTCTGAAATTTTCTTCGTTTTTATCAATATAAATTCTGAACATTTCATCGGAAGTCATACCTACTCTGTTGCACATCCCGACAAAAAAATGCAATATATCTATCAGTTCTTCTTTTACAGCGGAATAATTAATCTCCTTCGGGTTCTTCCACCACTTGAAATTGACTTCCGCAATAAGTTCCGCAAGTTCGCTCACCATCGCAAGCGTTTGCTTCTGAATCCATTGCTCAGGTGTAATATCTTGTAAATTTCTGTTCTTTATTACGTCCTGATCGAATTTTTCCTGTAAATAAAATATTTTATCGAGTTTATCCATACCGCTTAATTCTTCGCCGTTTTCATTTACGAATTTCATTGCTTGATAATCTCCAAAAGATTTTGTTTTTCAATAGGTCCTACGTATGACGCGCAAACTTTGTCAAAATCAAATACTTGCTTTGCCACGTTACGCACGTCATCGATTGTCACCGAATTAATTCTGTGCATCTTGTCTTCAATATCATACGGCTTGCCCGTCAAAATAATACTTTTACCGTATAAACTCATAAGCGATTGAGATTTTTCAAGTAAAAGCGCATGTTCGGTCTTTATGGTTTCTTTTGCTCTCAAAAGTTCCGTTTCAGAAATACCATAAGATATTATTTTATTGAGTTCTTCTTTAACGGTTTTTGTTGCAAGTTCTGCGTTCTTCGGATTGCTTCCGACGAATATTGTAAAATGCCCGTCGTTTTTATAAGCCGAAACGGATGTGTAAACACTGTACGCAAGTCCCAATTTTTCTCTTACCGACTGAAACAGTCTACTGCTCATCGAACCGCCCAAACAATTATTAAGCACATCGATAGCGGACGAATCTTCTCGATACGATACGGACGGAAAAGCAAAGGCAAAATTTGCCTGTTCCGTCTTTTTGATTTTGGAAAGATACGTGCTTTTCGTATTCGCAACACCATATTGAGTAAAATTATCACAAATTTTTGACTTCTTCGAGAAATATTCTTCCGCCAACCGTTTCGCTTCCGTTGAATCCACATCCCCTACCACAACGATCGTTATACGATTGGGAACATAAAATTCACTCATATAGTCACAAATTTCAGATCTGTTAAACGAATTAACGTTTTCCTTAGATCCGAGAATAGTTTTTGAAAGCGTGCCGTTTTGATAATATGCTTTTGATAACAGTTGCAAACATACGTCGTCGGGCATATCTTCGCACATATCTATCTCTTCGCAAACGACTGATTTTTCCCTTTTCAATTCCGTATCTTCAAAAACAGAATTATACAGCATATCGGATATTAATTCGGCGCACTTTCCGAGATGCTCTTTCAATGAAATCGAATAATACGCCGTCAATTCTTTACCTGTATATGCGTTTACTTGCGCTCCTACATTTTCAAACTCATTGACAATACGTTCAGCGGAACGAGTGTTTGTCCCCTTGAAAAGCATATGCTCGATAAAATGAGAAATTCCGTTATTATCGGCATTTTCATTGACACAACCCGCCGCTATAAATACGCCGAGCGAAACGGTTTTCGTATTAGTTTTATAAACAAATAAACTCGCTCCGTTAGTTAAACTTGTGAAACTACGCATAACTCTCCTTATATATATATATTATAAAATAAACTAATAATTTTTGTAAAGTTTTTTCGTACTCTTACGACAAATTTTCCCCAACGGTTGTCAATCGAAAACCGTTATTATGATACCGATTAATCACTTCCTGTAATGCTTCAACGGTTTTTTCGGTAGGATGCATTAATATCAATTCTCCGCCCGACGCGTTTTTTATCGCACGTTTATAAATAAGTTTTGCGTTTTTATCTCTCCAATCAACAGTATCATTACTCCACATAATCGTTTTATATCCGAGATATTCACACGCTTTGAACATTTCTTCGGAAATATATCCCGACGGCGGCGCAAACAAAGTTATTTCTCGATTTGTAATACTCTTTATTATTTCTTCTGCTTTCCGCATTTCTTTTATGTTTTCCTCATAATTTAACTTTGAGTGATCCTTATGCGAATATCCGTGACTACCGATTTCGTGTCCGTCATCTACAATCTTTCTCAATACGTCGGGATATTTTTCAGCCCAAATTCCACCTATAAAAAAAGTGGTTTTTATATTATTTTTTTTCAAAATTTCAAGTATTGAATCGATATATTCATTACCCCAATAAACGTTGAACATAATCGTAGCGCGTTTCTTTTGAGTATTGCCGTGATAATACGCCGAATATACGTCATCGTTTGACGATATAATAACGTCTTTGACGATTTGTATTGAAAAAGAAAGATATGCACAAGTAAACAAAACAAAAAACGATAAAACGACGCCGATAATTTTTCTACCGTTCGGAATTAAAACAAATCTATCTTTCATATAATAAATATATGCGGAAAACTTGATAAAAATTCAAAATAAAAAGAATCCGACAGTTAATTCGGATTCTTCTACAAAACAATGATTTTCAGAATAATATAAACTATTCTATGCTTTCTTTATTATATCAAGCAACTTCAAATCAATACGACCCTTTTCGTCAACTTTAATTACTTTAACTTTAACGATATCGCCGAGATTTACGACGTCTTCAACTTTTTCGACTCTTTCTTTGGCAAGTTTTGATATGTGAATCATTCCGTCTTTACCCGGGGCAAGTTCAACGAACGCACCGAATTGCAAAATGTTTACAACCGAACCCTCGTATTCGTCGCCCACTTCCGGATCTTTTGCAATCGCAAGAATAGTGGCTTTCGCTTTATCCGCCAACTCGCTGTCAACACTTGCAATGTAAACCGTACCGTAATCGTCAATATCGATTTTTACACCGGTATCCTCGATAATCTTATTGATAACTTTTCCACCCGAACCGATAACTTCTCTGATTTTATCGGGATTAATACTGAAAGATATAATCTTCGGTGCATATTTGGATAAATCTTTTCTTGGCTTCGGGAGAACTGCAAGCATTTTATCCAATATAAAGTTTCTGCCTTCCTTAGCCTGAGATAAAGCCTTACGCAAAATTTGCTCGTTAATTCCCTTGATTTTTATATCCATTTGAATTGCGGTAATACCGTCTCTCGTTCCCGCAACCTTAAAGTCCATATCGCCCAAGAAATCTTCAAGTCCTTGAATATCGGAAAGTATTGCGACTTTTCCCGAAACATCGTCCTTGATTAAGCCCATGGCAATTCCCGCAACGGGTGCTTTAAGCGGAACGCCCGCATCCATCAATGAAAGCGTAGATCCGCAAACACTCGCTTGAGACGTACTGCCGTTACTGCTTAAAATTTCGGAAACCGTACGGATCGCATACGGAAATTCAACTTCATTAGGTAAAACCGGTTCAAGCGCACGTTCGGCAAGTGCGCCGTGTCCGATTTCTCTTCTTCCGGGGCTCTTTAACGGCTTAGCTTCGCCCGTACTGTACGGAGGCATATTATAGTGATGCATATATCTCTTAAAGCCTTCCTCGTCAAGCCCTTCCAATTTCTGAACTTCGCTGATCGTACCGAGCGTCGTCGTGGTCATGGCTTGAGTTTGACCTCTTGTAAATACCGCACTGCCGTGAACTCTCGGTAAAACTCCGACTTCGCACCAAATAGGTCTGATTTCGGTAAGTTCTCTTCCGTCGGGACGTACGCCTTTGAATAAAATCTTCGCTCTTACCTTTTCTTTCTTGATATTATAAAGAACGTCGGCTACGTTACGCTTGCAACCTTCGAAAATCGTTGCGAAATGTTCTTGTACTTCAGCATCGATTTGATCTTCTCTCGCTTGTCTTTCGCTTCTGTCGAACGCTTCAAGTACCCAGTCGATTTTTTCACTTGCGTATTCGCGAACGGCAACGTCGATTTCGTCGGGTATGTGATAAAATTCAATATCGCGTTTCGGCTTGCCGACTTCGCTTTTAATATTTTCAATAAATGCAACTATCTTCTTGATCTCTTCGTGTCCGAATAAAATAGCACCGAGCATTTCTTCTTCGGTAACTTCGTTCGCACCCGCTTCCACCATCATTATCGCGTCTTTCGTTCCGCTTAACGATAAATGAAGTTTGCTCTTTTCTCTTTGTTCGTTATCGGGATTAATTACGTATTGTCCGTCTATCATACCGACTACAACCGAACCCGTCGGTCCGCCCCACGGAATATCCGATATGCTGAGCGCAATCGAACTGCCGATCATTCCGAGAACTTCGGGCGGAATATTAGTGTCAACCGATAATGCCGTTGCGACTACGGCTACATCGTTAAAAAATCCTTTCGGAAAAAGCGGACGTATCGGTCTGTCGATTAATCTCGACGTCAGTATCGCTTTGTCGCTCGGTCTGCCCTCGCGTTTCTTGAAGCCACCGGGAATTTTACCGACGGAATACATCTTTTCTTCAAAATCAACTCCGAGCGGGAAAAAGTCAATGCCGTCTCTGATTGTTTCCGACATCGTGGCATTTGTCAAAACAACGGTATCTCCGCATTTAACAACGCATGAACCGTTGGCTTGTCCGCAATACTTTCCTATTTCCACAGTAAGTTTTCTTCCGCCGACTTCGGTTTCAAAAACTCTAAAATCTTCTTTCATTGTCTCCTCCAAATTCCATTATTACAAGAAAATATGGCGGAAATTCCACCATATTTATAAAATCAAGTATTATTTTCTAAGTTCAAGCGCAGAGATTATCGCCCTGTAACGCTCGATATCGAGTTCTTTGAGATAGTTGAGAATATTTCTTCTTTGACCGACCATCTTCAAAAGACCGCGCCTTGAATGAAAATCTTTCTTGTGCGTAGCGAGATGGCTGTTCAATTTTTCAATTCTTGCCGTCAATAAAGCAATCTGAATTTCAGGCGAACCCGTGTCACCCTCGCTTCTTGCATATTTCGCGATAATTTCACTCTTGTTGATATCCATTTGTTTTACCTCCCGTTTCGGATATTAATACGCTGTTTGCAAAGAATATCGTCGGAGTTGTCGATAATCCTTGCAAAAGTACTTACAAAGTTTAACACAATAGAATTTCAAAAGCAAATAAAATAAATATATAAAATACAAATTTATTCGATTTCCCAAAATTTCGTTTGTTTTTCAAAAACAGTTTCAAAACAATTTACGTATTCTTCAATGCTTTTTACGTTAGCACATCGCTCAATACGGGCACCGCCGTCATATACACGCTTTGCAATCGCTCCCGCGCCCGCAACCAAAATCGACGTCGTTTCCTCCATTATATCAACGTTATAAACGCACGCTTTTCCGCGTTTGGTATATCCCGTGTTTTCAAGATTTCCGCTGGTATATTTTTGTCTATATAAATAATATGGATTATACCCGTAATCCGTCAAAATTTTATAAGCATTTTCTATTATTCGCTGCGCATCGACACTGAAATTATTATACATTTTTTCCGAAAAAACCGATCCGCGTTTCAACGCAAGCGTATGTAGCGTTACGTTTGCGGGCGCAAGTTTTGCGGCGCAAGTAACGGAATTCAAAATATCCTTTTCCGTTTCATCGGGAAGCATTGCAATCAAATCCATATTAATATCGAAACCGTAATTCAACGCAAGATTGTACGTTTCGTAAATTTGCTTAACTGTATGCTTTCTATTTATGAGTGTCAAAGTTTTGTCATTAAAAGTCTGCGGATTAACGCAAATTCTGTTAACTCCGTAATCCTTGAAAAGTTCCAATTTCTCGGACGTAATAGTATCGGGTCTGCCAGATTCCACAGTAAATTCAAACGCATTTATTTCCGAAAGCTCTTTAAGCACGGGTCGAATTTCATCGACACTCAACGCAGTCGGCGTTCCGCCTCCGATATAAATCGCGCGTAAATTCAATGAATTTGATTTAATGATCCGTTTCGCAAGGTCGATTTCTTTGATTAAGTTTTCAACATAAGGCAAAACATATTTCTTTTTTTGCGGTAAAATCCCCGAAAGAAAAGAACAATATGAACATCTTGAAACACAAAACGGAATATTAACAAATAAATCCACGTTCTTTTCGTCAATTTCCCTTATGCCGCGTTGCTCGTCGATAATTCGTTTAACCAAATCAACTTTTAAGTCTGATACGAAAAACTCTGAACTTAAACGATTTATACCGTTCTCTCCGTATTCATTAATTAATTCATAAGCTAACTTTGTCGGTCTTATTCCGGTTAAACTTCCCCAAGGAAGACTTTTTGAAGTCACACTCGAAAGATACTGATACAAAACAAACTTTGCAAAACGTTTTTCAAGCCTTTTTCTGATTATATCGTCCGTCGTATTTATAGTATCAATACGATTTACAACATTAACGCCGTCGATAATAATTTCGGTGTTTAATTCATTATTATTATATTTTTGACTTAAAAACAGAATACTTGCATCTAAATCGATTACAACGTAAGGCGCAAAAGCCATAAGCATTTCCGTAAGATCATTATAATATGCAGTATTCGTTTGTAGACAAAATTTATTCATTGTTTATAGGATTATTCTCTTTTTCGTATTTCAGCATAGTACTTTGTCCGTGACCCGAATATATCGTATAATTTACATCGAGCGTAAAAATCTTTTCGATTATCGATTGTTTAAGCATTGTGTACGAAGTATTACTCCCCAAATCCGTACGACCGTAAGAATTGAAAAACAACGTATCGCCGCAAAACATAGCATTATCGATAATATAAGCGACGCTACCTCCCGAGTGTCCGGGTACGTGCAACACCCTTATTTTCAATCCCGCAATATTCAAGTTTTCGCCGTCTTGTACGTAATAATCGGCATTTAACGGACTGAACTCGGATTCATAATCGAAATGCGCGCTCAGATTTTTCGATGCACTGTTCAACATTTCCGAATCACTTTGATGTATATAAATTTTTGCGCCGTTTTCTTGAAAATTTTTTGCATAAAAACAATGATCGAAATGTCCGTGTGTCAATAAAACCGCAACAATTCTCACGCTGTTTCCCAAAGTTTCTTTACAGTCTTTATAAGAAACGCCCGCATCTATGCAAATTGCTTCGTTACCGTTCAGAATAACGTAGGTATTAGAGTCTAAAATTCCACGTAAACGAATTATCTTCATCCGTTTACCGTCCTATGTATCTCTCTGACGTAAGGTGCGCTTTCGATTTTTTGAATAAGCGCCGTCAAATCTTCGGCGGAACGTATTTCTACGGATACGTTTATAACCGTCATAAGTTTCTCTCTATCCGCTTTCATATTCGCCGATACAAGCGGAAAATTGCAATTCGATATAATAGAAGTGATTTGCGAAAATACTCCCGTACGGTATTCGGCAATTACCTTTAACGACGCAACAAAAGCGGTATTGTTAACTCCGCTCCAATTCGCCTCAATCAATCGTTCCTGTTCGATTTTCTTAATATTCGGGCAATCTTTACGATGAATAGCCACACCTCTGCCCCTTGAAATATATCCTATTATTTCATCGTTCGGCAGCGGATTACAACAACGTCCCATCCTTATCAAGAAATTATCATAGCCTTTGACAAGCACGTTATTAACGGGTTCACGACGTTTCGTTTCGCCGTTGATAAACTCCGTTTTATTCTTGATGTTTTTCTTATAAGCGTCGATAAGTTTAGCTAAAACCTGATTTACGGTTATACCTCCATAGCCGACCGACGCATACATATCTTCAATCGATGACAACGAATATTTTTCAAGTACCGCATCAATCCAATTCTTTTGATACAATTCACTTAATTCATATCCTCTGCGCTTTGCTTCATGTTCGATAATTTCTTTACCGCGTTTAATATTGTCTTCCTGCATTTCCTTCTTGAAGAAAGACCTTATTTTTGCTTTTGCCGATGATGTTTTCACGGTTTTAAGCCAGTCTCTGCTCGGACCTTTCGACGCGTTCGACGTAATAATCTCAACCATATCGCCCGTGTTCAATACCGTATTAAGCGGAGCGATTTTTGAATTTACTTTCGCGCCGACGCATTTATTGCCGACCGCGCTGTGTATACTGTAAGCAAAATCTATCGGCGTCGCCCCCATCGGCAAGTCGATTATATCTCCCCCGGGCGTAAATACGAAAACTTCATCGGTGAATAAATCGATTTTCAGATGATCCATAAACTCGTCCGAATCGTTTACGTCCTTTTGGACGTCGAGCATTTCCCTAAGCCATGCGAGTTTTTCTTGGAATTTATCGGTTTTTATGATTCCTTCTTTATATTTCCAGTGAGCAGCTATTCCGTATTCCGCAATATTATGCATATCGTACGTTCTTATTTGTATTTCAAAAGGCGCGCCGCCTTTGGAAAATACGGTCGTATGCAACGATTGATAAAAATTCGGCTTCGGCGTCGCTATATAATCTTTGAAACGCCCCGGCATCGGCTTCCACATTGTGTGAACAGCACCGAGCATAGAATAACAATCCTGTTTCGTTTCGACAATAATTCTTACCGCAATCAAATCGTAAATCTCGTCAAATGTACAGTTGTGCCTGAGCATCTTACGATAAATACTGTATATATGCTTTTTACGTCCGTTTATTTCGCCTTTTATACCGAGTTCATCGAGTTTTTCTTTAATTCTTCCGACGACTTCGTCAATAAACCCTTTTCTTTCAAAAGTCGCTTTTTGAGACAGTTTAAGCAGTTCGTTATACTTTTCGGGCATAATATACATCATACTTAAATCTTCAAGTTCACACTTTATATTTGAAATTCCGAGTCTCCCTGCAAGCGGTGCGTAAATATCGAGAGTTTCTTGCGAAATCGCAATACGGCGTTCTTCGGAAAGACTTGCCAAAGAACGCATATTGTGCAATCTGTCGGCAAGTTTTATCATAAGTACGCGAATATCTTTCGCCATTGCGAAAAGCATCTTTTTGAGACTTTGCGCTTCGTTATCTTTTTTGTTCTGAAAATTAATCGAATCGAGTTTCGTTACACTCTCGACTAAATTAAGCACGTTTTCTCCGAATTTTTCGATTATTTCTTCTCTCGTTGTGGGCGTATCTTCCAAAACGTCGTGAAGCAAAGCCGCGGCAATAGTATCGGGATCCATTTTCAACGAAACCAAAATCGAAGCGACTTCGGTAGGATGAATTATATACGGTTCGCCCGACGCTCTTAATTGTTTGTCATGCGCCTTTTCGGCAAAGAAATACGCTGTTTTGATAAATTCTTTGCTCGAATCGGAGTATTGTTTGTCAATTTGATCGAATAAAGTTTTTTTGTCCATAATCCTATTCTTTTATTTCGGCAATCAAAGCAAATAACTTCGATGACCGTAAATTTACTTTTATATCGCTCCTTATTCTTAAAGAACCGCAGTTTTCATATATAATACCGAGTTCTTTGAATACCGCACAGCAAAATCTAAGTTGTAACGTATTGTATAATTCGCTGTTTTTTGTAATACTTATTGCAAAATAGTTATTAATATTATCCTTTTGCAATAATAGTTCCTGCAAATATTTGTAATAATTCACAAATACGCTTCTGTCGGTACTCATATCAAGTAAGAGATTACGGTATTTATCTTTTTTCAGTTCTTCAAGCTGTAAATCAAACAAAAGCCGCGTTAATTCATATTCAGCATCTTCGCCGATTTCGCCTATCACATCAGATAAATTCGCTTGCACGTATTTTTTCCCGTTAAATACATTATAACTCAAAGATACGAATAATTGCTTATTATTTTTTGAATTAAGATACCCTATCCTATCCATCGAATTATACGCGACTATACTATAACCGTTTCTAACGGCTTTGATATGCTCGGACGCTTTTCTCGAAATCGGCGCAAAATTCATTTCACGGCAATTAATTTTGAACAACGGAATAAGATTGCCGCATCCAAACGGCGCCAATAATTCGATTTTTTCAACAAAATCATCCGTTATTTCACTCTCTTCTATATCGCAATCATATTTAATGATTTCACTGCCTGTAATTAATTCGGGAGTTTTATTGAGATAATCGTTAATTCTATTCTCAAATAATTCAAAATTTTCTTTGGCAATCGACAAACCAGCCGCCTGAGAGTGACCGCCGAATTTCAGAAATAAATCCGAAAACCGCAATAAAAGAGCGTGAATATCCACACCGTCCACACTTCTTGCCGACCCCTTGAAAACTCCGTCTTCTTCGGTAAAAAGAATAGCGGGCTTATGATATTTTTCCGCAAGCCGCGCTGCGACTATGCCGATAATTCCTGAATCCCAAACGGGATTACGGGAAATGATAATATGAGATTCGCAAACTTTTTCCTTTTCCAACGCCTCTATTGCCGATTTTTCAATATCGGCGCACATTTCCTGCCGTTTGGAATTTTCGGAATCGAACTCCTTAATTAAACATTCAAGCACAAAATAATCGTTCGACGTAAACAAAACCACGGCGCGCGCAGCGTCTCCGAGTCTTCCGAACGAGTTTATTCTCGGAACTATGCGAAAAGCTATTACAGTTTCGTTGACCGATTCGGAATAATTCAAAGACGCAAGCATTTGTTTGATTCCCCGAACGCATCTTGAAGAATTGATTAATTTCAGTCCCCAATAGGTGATTATTCGGTTATCTCCCGTCAGTGATACAACGTCGCCGATTGTCGCAACGGCAACTATATCCAAATACTTAAATGCATTTTTATCTCCCGATATAGCCCGAATAAGTGTAAAAACGACGCCTGCGCCGCAATATTCTCTGAATAAAGTCGAATTTTCTTTACGTTTCGGATTAACCGTAATACAGTCGGGTAGAATTTCGGGACACTCATGATGATCCGTAACGATTACGTCGATGCCGTATTCTTCACGAATTACCTTTATCTCTTCAACCGCCGTAATTCCGCAGTCTACGGTAATGATTAAATCGGGGAATTTTTCTTCCGCAATTTTTTCAACTGCCGACAAACTTATACCGTATCCGTCTACATGCCTGTTGGGAATAAAATATTCGACGTTTGCGCCCTTTTCGAGCAAATACATCCATAAAATCGAAACCGAACATATGCCGTCACAGTCATAATCACCGTAAATCACAATCGTTTCTTTATTCTCGATTGCGATATTAATACGTTCGACGGCGGCGCGCATATCGGCGTATAAAAAAGGATCCGTTAACGCGCTTAAATCGGGAGATATAAAAGAATTATAATCGAATTTGTTATCAATACCTTTTGAAAGCAATATTTCAGCATAAACTTCCGTGCAATTCAATTCTTTTGCCAATGCACGTATTCTGTCTCTATTAAACTCATTTCTTTTTACCGCTTCCATATTTTATTAAAAAAGCCTTCGTCAAGAAGGCTTTTTACTTCATTTGAATTTTCTCATTTACTTATTTTGTTTTTCTTATCTACCGTAGACATAAGTATCGAACTTAAACACGGAGTGAAAATAAATTGCGCATAACACACGGCAATATCTGTTAATATAAGCGTTAAAGCCGCACCTACCGACAGTTTAATATTAAACGCCAAACCCGTTATCAACAAAGCTATCGCCGCAAGCATAATAAACACATATAAATAAAGAGATACTTTGAAAATCTGTTTTACCGATAAGCATATAATATTCTCCGCCTCGGATTTACCGCCCTTAAAACCGCTTTTCTTTGCGTTATAAGTGATTTTATCGAACAATACGATTGAAACAACGGCGGTCAGTACAAGGGCAAAAGCAATCAATCCCAAAACGGACGAACTGATCGGAGTATGTGTAATCACGATTAACGACACTACGATAACTCCCACCACAAGCGAAGATATAAGCCCGCTCAAAGCGTTAGCCCAGCCGTATCTGACAAACATATACGCGTAAATCAATAAAAACGCAATTCCGAAAGCCAATAAAGCGTTAAGGATAACACTGTCGTTAAACTTTCCGCTTACGGTTTGAATCGAAACATAATCTTCAACAGTTGCAATATCTTTATATGCGTCTTTGATTTCGTCAACTATTTTTGAGTTAACGGCAGTCATATCCGCCCCTTTGACGTTAACGTAACTTACGATAATTTTTGCTTGATCGTCATAAGTACGAGTTGACAGTTCAAAAAATGCGTCTTTTATTCCGTTGTTTTCAAGTATGACTTTGATTTTATCAACGTTTGCGTCATAATTAACGACCGCATCCGTTCCCACGCTGACGGTTACCGTATTTCCGCCTTTTATATATAAGTCGGTGTTTAATCCCGACGAAGTGCTCGATCTGTATATTGCAAAAAACGCAATAACGGCAAGTACTAAGCAAAAAACGGGTATCAAAAACCATATTATTCTTTTAGAAAAAATCTTTTCCATTATTTATTCCCTCCGTCAACATCGGGATTTTTTGTCAGAGCATACGCGTTGGCTTTCGTACTGTTAAGCGTAAGAAAAGCACTAAGTAAAACTCTCGTCAACAGCAATGCGGTAACGCCCGATAATGCCACGCCGACGAATATTATCGCACCGATACTTTTCAAATCGGTTATACCGAGTAAATACATAAAGCCCGATGCAATTAATGTTACAAGCATCAAATCGAGTATAACCCAAAGTGATTTGGAAACGCCCGCTTTGAACGTCGCCGGTAATGAATCGGACGGAGAAACCGAATACTCGTATCCTATGCGTTCCAATATAATCACATTAAATAAAACCGCCGCGGCAAAACATAAAATAAACGCAAGTACTCCCGTAAACGTTACCGTTATCGACAAGATTGCGACAAAGAATACCGTCAACAATACGCAAGCGAATAAACTAATATCCGCGACAAGTCCCAACAGTCTGTAACGAACGGCAAGCACCGTAAACGTTATTACCATAACAATCACAACCGCAAGCAAAATACATAACGCCGAATTTTGTCCGAGCGTCGCCTCGATTACACCGTAATCTTTAATGCCGACTTCCGTATCAAGAGACGAGATTTTTAATCTCGACGCAAATAAAAGCGCCTGCTCTTTCGTATAATTTCCGCCGATTTGAACCGTACCTGACGTAATCTGCTCGCTTATACTCGGTTCAATCATCCTTTCCCCGTCAAGCCAAATGGCAATCGCGGAATAATCGGAAGTTGCGTCGGAGAAAAGCCCAGTTCCTTCTTCGTCAAAATTTATTACCACGTAATATGTTCCGTTATATGGCATAACCGAAGAACTTGCTATGTGTGTTCCGTCGAACAAAACCGTTCCCTTAACGTAATTTCCGTCATCGTCTTGACTGCTCGGCGCACAAAACTCCGCAACGGAAGACTTCCCGAATAAGTTTACATATTCGATAAATTCGGAATCTGCATTGATATCGACTCTGAAACCTTTTTCATTATCAACACCGTTTGTTTTCGAAAAATCAATCGACGAATAACCGTATGCGCTGATTATTTCGTTGAATACTTCGGTGGTTTTTTTGTATGCGGTATCAAAATCTTCTTCCGCACCGTCTTTAAGTTTCGCACTGTAATTTGCATATACGCCGCCGTTCAAGTCCGTACCTAAATCTAAATTGCCTAATACGGAATTGAAGTCCGTGGTACCTAATTCGCCGTGATTGAGCGGTACAAATGTAACAAATGCGAGAAAAAGAATCAAAACAGCCACTACGCATATAAGGGCTATTGATTTTTTTCTGCTCATAACTTGCGCCTCCTAAACAAATATAAATAATTATATAATATATCAATATATTTAGTCAAATAATATCATTAATAACTGAGAACAATATTGATTTATCATTTTTTATCTTTTTCTTTCGCGTAT
This sequence comes from uncultured Eubacteriales bacterium, assembly GCA_900315995.1. Lineage (GTDB taxonomy): Bacteria > Bacillota > Clostridia > Christensenellales > RUG350 > RUG350. The sequence continues at coordinate 5,038 of ONBF01000007.1, read as the reverse complement.
AAAACAAGAGCGGTTTCGAGCCGTTTTCTCGCCATTTCGCAAGAAGTAGGATAAACTTTCGTAATATCGCCTTCGTAATGATACGCATTTGCGGCGCAGCCGCCGCTGCAAGTATATTTCGCAAAGCAGTCTTTACACTCGCTTTTTACCGTAACGTTGACGGACGCGAAACGCGACTGAATCTCTCTGTCGAAATCTCTCCCGTCCAACACGTTCCCCATCAAAAATCCGTCTTCACCCGCAAACTGATGACACGGATATATATCACCGTTAGGTAAAATCGCAAGATATTCGGATCCCGCACCGCAACCGTTTAAGCGTTTATGTAAACAAGGTCCGTTTTCGAGATCAATCAAAAAATGAAAGAAACTAAACCACTTTTCCGTTCCGAATCTATCGAGATATAAGTTAGCCAAACGCTCATACTCATCAAGTATTTGGGGTATTTGCTCGTCTCTGATAGCAAGTTTATGATCTTTTGGTAAAACTACGGGTTCAATCGAAATTTGATGAAAACCTTCGTCCGACAAAACTTTGACGTCTTCCGCAAAATCTGTATTAAGCGCGGTAAACGTGCCACGGATATAATATCTCTTACTGCCACGTACCTTGACGAATTCTTTGGCGTTATTCAAAATTACATCGTAAGTAGACTCATTATTAACCGCTTTTCTTACTCTTTCGTGAACATCGCGACGTCCGTCAACGGAAATAACAACGTTATCCATTTCTTCGTTGAGAAAATCTATCGTTTCTTTATCAAGCAAAACGGCATTTGTCGTCATAGTATAAGTCAAAACTTTGTTATGGGCTTTTGCTTGTTTCTTCCCGTAATCGACCGCAGATTTGACAACGTCGAAATTAAGCAAAGGTTCTCCGCCGAAAAAGTCGATTTCTATGTTTTTACGAAAACCACTGTTGGCAATCAAAAAATCAATTGCGGCTTTTGCGGTCTTCTCCGACATATATTGTCTTGCCGTTTTGTATGTTCCGCCCGACGCGAAACAGTATTCGCAACATAAATTACAGTCGTGACAAATATGAAGACAAAGTGCTTTTACGGTTGTGTTTTTCCCTTTATACTCGAATTTTTCACGCTCGGCTTTTTCCGATTCGGTTTCGAGAATAGAATTCAGTTCTTCCCGCGCGTCTTTAACGGTTTCAGACGGTAAACGGTTAAGCGATTGCTTTTCTTCTTCGGTTAATTTATTTTCAAGTTGCTTAACCAAAAGAAAAATCGGAAAGTCCGCATAATACAAACTTCCCTTTTCGCAATCGAAAACGAAATATTCGGTTTCACCGTTACGGTGAAACGAAAAAGCATGAAGCATAGATTATTTAAGAAAAAGGCAATATCAATTATTGCCTTTTTTTACGTTATTAATCTTAACTTCCTGTTGCTTACAAGTTTGATTACCAACGGTACAACTTGTTTTACAAGCAGACTGACAACTGCTTTGACATTCACCGCAACCGCCGTCGCGTCTTATAGTATCCTTAACTATCGCTTTCAAATGTTTCATAGGTAAACTACCTCCAAAAGTTCTTATATAAATAATATTATAATTACTGTATATAAGTTTTGCAAGTATTTTTTACTTTTTTACGGCTACTTTTACTATACTTCCGATAAGCCCCGTGATTATCGCAAAAACCACGTCGGCTATTTTTATGTTTTCCATTGAACAATTCCCCGATAACGCGGAAAAAAGCAAGAACGAAATCAAATAGTACGTTAATCCGATTAGCATACCTTTTAAGGCGACGGCGTTACAGTTTCTAACGCCCGAAAAAATTCCGATAAAAATACTTAAAGTTTTGATAACGATATTAACGGGTCTTATAGCGTTTTCGGATATATCGAACAATTTTATAACCAACGCGAAAAGCAATATCAGAATTATCGAAACGACTAACGCAATAATTGTACTCAGTAAAACATCTTTGAATAAATTTTTCTTGATTAAAGTTTCTTCCATATTTGCCTCCGAAATAATTTATTCTCGGAAACAAAAATTATTCGTATAAAAAATGCGGGAAATTCCCGCATTTTCGGATATTCAACGAAATAATTTTATTAAGCGTTATTCCGATTTTTCGTCAGTCGACGCTTCTTCCGTTTCGGACGCATCTTCGGAACCGTTTTCCTTCTTCAATTCGGTATTCGTATCGCCGCTATCGTAATCGAAAATATCATCACTATTTCCTTCGCTCTGTCCATCAACAGTTTCGGGCTTTTCGATTTGATATATACAAGTTTTATCTATAACAACGTACGTCGGAGAATCTTCGGTACCGATGTTAAGCGTCAATAATGCTTTCTCTTCATCTATTTTTTCAATAGTTCCGACGAAACCGCCAATCGTTTTTACTTTTGCGCCTACTTTAATTAGACTCAGCATTTCGGCACCCTGCTTTTCTCTTCTTTTGTTTGAATAAAAAGAGTATACAAGCATCAATACAAGAATTGCACCGAGTACAATGAAAATAACCCAAGAATTACTGCTTCCCGTCTCCGCTCCGCTCGATGTCGAAGCTTCTGCGGCAGCTAAAAATATTGAAAATAAATTCATATAATCTCTCCTTAATTATAATAATTGAATTTTATATCATTTTCGATTAAAAAGCAAGTAAATTATCACCCGTTGTATTTACTGCGAAATTCTTCGACAAATTCGGGATAACAATCGTTGTTAATCGCGCTTTTTATCTTCTCCGTCAATCTCGTCAGAAAACGTAAATTATGAACCGAAAGCATACGCCCGCCCAAAATTTCGTCCGTATTGATAAGATGTCTTATATAAGCGCGACTGAAATGCTTGCAACAATAACAATCGCAATCGTCTTCTATCGGTCTGAAATCGTCTTTGTAAGTCGCATTTCTTACGGTAATATCTCCGTTCATAGTCATAGCCGTACCGTTACGGGCAATGCGGGTCGGAAGAACGCAATCGAACATATCGACGCCGCGCAAAACTCCTTCGACAATACAATCGGCACTGCCTACACCCATAAGATAATGAGGTTGGTTTTTGGGTAAAAACGGATATAAAACGTCAAGTATATGATACATTACACTTTTTTCTTCTCCTACCGACAGTCCGCCTATGGCTATCCCGCACTTCGCATACGGAACGGTACGCTTTACGCTTTCAATGCGTAAATCGTCATACACGTTGCCTTGAATAATCGGGAACAATATTTGGTCTTCATTAAGTTTGTACTTCGAACATCTGTCAAGCCACCTGAGCGTCCTTTCAAGCGCAATTTCCGCCTTATTCTTATCGGCGTTGGCAGCCGTACATTCGTCAAAAGCCATAACTATCGTCGAACCCAAATCTCTCTGTACTTCCATAGATATTTCGGGTGACAAAAACTTCTTCGCCCCGTCGATATGCGAATTGAATTCAACGCCTTCTTCGGTGATTTTTCTCAAAGACGCCAAAGAAAACACCTGAAATCCCCCGGAATCTGTCAAAATAGGTTTATCCCATCCGCAAAATTTGTGCAGTCCGCCCGCGCGTTTTATCAAATCGTGTCCCGGTCTTAAAAACAAATGATATGTGTTCGAGAGAATAATTTGAGCCCCTATTTCGTTAAGTTCGTCAGGCGTCAACGCTTTGACAGTCGCTTGAGTTCCGACGGGCATAAAAACGGGTGTTTCGATAACGCCTCGCGGCGTCGTCAATCTTCCGATTCGCGCTCCGCTTCTTTTACATTCTTTTATTACTTCATACTTAAACATTTTGTCCTCTTAAAAACAGCAACGAGCTGTCGCCGAAACTGAAAAATCTGTATCTTTCTTCAACGGCGATTTTATAAATTTTCTTTACGTTATCCAATCCTATACACGCGGCTACAAGCATTAAAAGCGTCGATTCGGGTAAATGAAAGTTCGTAATAAGCGCGTCTATTGTTTTTATCTTATACGGCGGATATATGAATATATCCGTTTCACCCTTTTCGGCAACAAACCTACCGTCCCTATATACGCTTTCGAGAGTTCTCAAACTTGTCGTTCCGACCGCTATTATTCGCCTTTTTTCCCGTTTTTCGCAATTCAGAATTTCAGCGGCTTCTTCGCTGACTTCATAGTACTCGCAATGCATCTTATGTTCTTCGATATTCTCTTCTTTAACCGGTCTGAAAGTGGATAAACCGACGTGCAACAGAAGCGGACAAATAATTACGCCCATATCTTTAATGCGTTTTAATAAATTTTGAGTAAAATGAAGCCCCGCGGTAGGCGCTGCCGCCGAACCCGTTATTTTGTTGTATACCGTCTGATAACGTTCCGTATCTTTTAATTTTTCCTTAATATAAGGCGGTAACGGAATAATACCCACACGATTGAGAATATCTTCGAATACTCCTTTGAACTTAAATCTCAGTACTCGTCCGCCGTCGGCAAGATGTTCGACGATTCTTGCCGATAACTCTTCGGAAAATACAATTTCGGTATCGAGTTTCAATTTATTACCCGGTCTTACAATCGCTTCCCAATCGGTATAATCAATTCGTTTAATCAATAAAACTTCGACTTTCGCGCCCGTCGGTTTATATCCGAATAATCGTGCCGGCATTACGCGCGTATCGTTAATAACCAAAACGTCTCCGCTACGAAGATAAGACGGTAAATCATAAAAATGTTTATGCTCCGTATTCCCGTCGAATACAAGCATCCTTGACGCGTCTCTCGGTTCAACGGGAGTTTGCGCTATAAGTTCTTCGGGTAAATCGTAATAAAAATCGCTTTTATTCATCTTCTTCGTCAAAAAAGCTCGATTGCAACGAATAATTCTTCGGAATTTTGATACCCAAGTGTTTATATGCGGCGGGTAAACACACACGACCTCTGGTCGTTCGCTTGATAAACCCGAGTTGTAAAAGATACGGTTCGTACATATCTTCTATCGTGTTGGCGTCTTCACCCGTTGCGGCGGCAAGCGTTTCAAGTCCGACGGGACCTCCGTCAAAAGTCTTAATTATGCTTTCGAGTATCCGTCTGTCAACAAAATCAAGACCTATTTCGTCTACT
>ONBF01000039.1 GCA_900315995.1 uncultured Eubacteriales bacterium | reverse complement strand
AACTGATAATACGCATTACCGACGGCGTAGCAGTCGGAGAAGTATAATCGGTAAACGGTAAGCATAAGGCGCGGACGATTCCGCGCCTTGCGTTTTTTTGAAATGATTTATCAAAGTAATAACGGGAATACGTCGGGAAAAAACGAATTGGAATTTTTATCCAAACCGAAGCGAAAGTAAGGTTCGAGATATCGTCAAATGTAGCACCATTTATATTGTCGGCGCAACGCAACGTATAGCACGGCTTTGGCACGCGCTGATAAGCGTTTACGACAGAGACGTTAAAACAAACCGAAAAGCGCGAAATATTTTCAAAATCGGTGCGAACAACTTTTTATAAATTATTTGACATTGAAACATATATAATGCTATATTTAATGCATAAAAATAACAGTGCGGTAAGCACAATATGATTTGGTATACGTTAAAACGTTAGAGTCCGAATCGGAAAGTGTATTGCCGCAGAAAAAAATGGGGATATGTAAAAATGAAAAAGGTAAAATTACCGATCAAGATCTTGGCAACTATTATGCTCGTATGTTGCTGGTTGTGTTGTTTAGTCGGATGTACCGGTTCCTCTGTAGAGAAATCTATTCCGGAGCAATATACCGGGACATATGGAAGCGGGCAATATGGGAATATAGAAGTTACCGCCGATAAAATTTATACAAAAGAGTTGCTTTTACCGCAGTGCGTAGTTGGAGGAAAGGAATTTACTGATATAGTTGTATGCTGGGATCCGACCGCATTTACCTATAATTCAAGTAAAGAATTTAGTTTCAGTCCGTATGTTAAAGGTGTAACGACTTCAACTTGCGGACAGGCAAATTTTTCCGGAAAATTAGTTGAAAATGTATATACATATGATATTTGGTTTAAGTATTATGCGGAGAAATGTATATTGTTTGCCAAAAGCAAATAAATAGCCTTTAAGTTAAATGAAAAAAAAGATAGCTATTATCGCAATAATCGTCGTTTTTATAAGTTCAGTCGTTTGGAGCGTCATATTTTTTACAAAGAGTGATGATGATTGGACGCCCGCAATTCAAGGCAGTCAAGTAATAGAACTTGAATACGAAGAACTCGACGACGGGTATCATGTGGAAATGTATACGGATTTTTCTTCGTTCAAAAAATCCGCAATAGCAAAATATAATTTTATTCCGCAAAAACAAGCATATGAGGAGCGTTATTCAAAAACTTTTTTCGATACGAAAAATCTGATGGTGATTAAATTCAACAGAAAAGAAAAAAACTTAGATTTTACCGTAGCGGATGTTAAAACGGAAGGAAACGATTGTATTGTAAACTTGGTTTTGCTTAAAAGTTTATCAGAAATATCACAAACGGAAACGACATACGGGTGTTTTATAGAAACCGAACGAGATTTTTCCGATTATTCCGTTAAAGTTACTGTTGCAGAGATCGAGCATGACAGTCAAGAATTCCCTTATATAACATTAGATAATAAATACTATGAGTTTAAGGGAGAAGAATTACCGACTGTATACAAAATTACAAATAAACAAGGTATTGCGGATTATTTTGAACATGATACCGTATTGGGAACTTGGTCATATATATATAAAACTCTTGATATGTATAGCGAAGAAACTTTTGTAAATTCTTCTTTGATACTTATCAGAATTCCGTCATCTGATTTTGAAAAGTGCGGCGCATATATCGACGGAGAGGATATTAATATAGTCGGGACAAAATCGAACCATTATTATACAAAAAAAGAAACAAAGTATCACAAATTAATCGCAGTGCTTGTCCCGAAAGATTGGGAGTGCAATCATATTAATCGAGAAATATACTCGGAATATGAAGACAATCTTATTGAAAAATATCAACGATCGGAATATACAATAAGCAGCGCAACTGATTTATCCGACAAATTAATATGTTATAAGTATGAAAATGTAGGATAAGATATTCGAAAAGTGGAACAATTGAGCTTTAAGAAGAAAATTGTAATAACTACTATTGCAACCGTACTTATTGTAGGAATAGCAGTCGGTTGCATTGTGGCGTTTACGGGGAAAACGGAAGAAGTTAACGTGCGAGATATGGGTGAAATCGTCAAGCGCGGTAGTTTCGTAATGTCGGTGGACAATCAAAAGGGCGTACTGCCCGATACCGATAAAACTTACGTTTTCAAGACGTACGAAGAGTTTATCGAAAATTCGATTTCCAATCTTATTACGTACAATGAAATTAAAAAAATCAAAGAAGATTTCGTTGAAGTCAAGTATAAGGCAAAGAACGAAAGATATAACAAAGATTATTTTGAGAATAACGATTTGTTGATAGCGTTTTTCAATGAAAGTGAAAAAGCGTACAATTTTGTTATTAACAACGTACGCTTTATTGAAAACCATTGCGAAATCGACGTGTATGCAAGTACGACGGACAACTGGGATCAAGAAAGAAGTATTCGCGCATGTTTTATAGAGTGTAAAGAAATAGATAAAAACATTGAAGCGACCGTCAACGTTTGCGATGTATTCAAAATGAAATCGTCAATCAATTTTTGTTTTAATTCCGAATTTGAAAGAATCAATATATCGTTTCAACAGTCGGAAGCATACTTTTTATCGGATTTTGAAGGAGTATTACGATTAATTTCGGATAATCCGAATATTGCGGATGACGATCCTATGTTGAGAGGAAAATATGACGAAAGGTTTTTCAGTAATAATTCGCTAATGGTTTTTATATTGCCCGGTGAATATATGAGTAGCATAACGGTTAACGACAATATGTTTAACGGCATCAGATTTTATTCGGATCATTATTCGGATCATTATATTACAGAATCAGACAAGGACAGTATGGAAGGTAATCTTAATTACGCATGCGTTATTTCCGTACCTGTTAAAAAGTCGTTTAACTACGACGAAATACAATACGGCTATACATGTTATTATGAGTGGGAAGAGGGAAGTGAAAAATTAAAAGACGAGACAGCACCCGTTACGCTTAAAGCACAGGAAACGGAGTCCGGATATGTAAAATACGTATTGAAAACGGGAGAGTAATCAAATTGTCAATCGAGTTAACGGAAATTACGAAAGAATATAACGGTAAAGCTGTCGTCAATCATATAAATTTAACGATTGACGGCGGTTTTGTATGTATCACAGGCAGGTCGGGCAGCGGAAAGAGTACTTTACTTAAAATGATAGGACTTATGTTGCGCCCGACGTCTGGTAAGGTATTAATAAACGGCGCGGATGTTTGGAAGTGTAAAGAAGCGGAGCTAAACAAATACAGAAACGCTCTGCTCGGGTTCGTATTTCAGGACTACTCTCTCGAACCGTCGTACACTGTATTCGAGAACGTTGAGTTACCGCTTTTGATTGCCGGAACGCCGAAAGACGAGAGAAAGGAAAGGGTGAGAAAGTGTCTTGAATTCGTCGGTTTATCCGAATTTGCAAAGCAAAGAGCCACGACTTTATCGGGCGGTGAACAGCAACGTACGGCGATTGCAAGAGCGATAGTCAACGAGCCGTCTTTCGTGCTTGCGGACGAGCCTTGCGGTAATCTCGATAAAGAAAACGGGGATAAAATTATGGCGTTGTTCAGAACGCTTGCCGATAAAGGCGTAACCGTCGTTATGGTGACGCATAACGAAGAGGACGCGAAGAAGACGGACAGAATAATACGACTTCTCGACGGAAAAGTAGTGAAAGATGAGAAACTGTGATTTGCGGAAACTCATATTCAAGAAAGCATTATGTATTTCTTGGATATGTACGGTTTTTACTTTATTATTTTCAACCGTAATGTTCGTAGGTTTTGCGCGGAACGATATGCTTACGGATTTGTATAAAGAAATGATCCGCGATATAGAATCGACAAACATCGAGATGAAATGCGATTATAAAAGCGGAACGAGTCACGGCGATTCGCAGATAGACGTCTATTATTCAAAATCAAAAGAGACGTTCGACGTAGATTTTATATACGGAGAAAAAAGTCTTTATGTCAATTCGTACGAGCGGGGAATAAACGTTTGCGCAGTGAGTTCCGCATTGAACGGATACATCGAAGGTAACGACATTAAAGTAGGCGGCGACGGGATATGGATAAGCAAAGATTTTGCGAATAACGCGGATATTAAAATCGGAGACGAGATACGCATATCGGGAGATAGCGAAAAAATTTATCGCGTTGCGGGTCGCTATTCGGATAATATTAAAGATTATTTTAACGTATTTTATATTCCGTTTTTTATCGTCGCTTCGGATAACTCGTGCGAGACGGCGTCTCTTGTCGTCGCGTCGCAAGACGTGTACGCACTCTATTTCAGCGATATGCGAGAAAGTATAACGGACGATCAAGGCGCGTTTGTTTTGTGTGAAGGGTATCACTTGACGGAAGTTTCGTTTACGTTGCTGTTTGCTATGCTCGTTGCTGTGGCGACGTTGGTTCTTGCAAAAACTATAAATTATTTTCTTAAACATTTTACACGTCAAACATTTTTACTTTCGGTATTCGGACTTTCCAAAATAAAACAAAGCGCAATATACGTATCCGTGCTTTTGATATTGGAATTCGCGTCTCTTATAGCGGCAATCGGAGTGTTTTACATATTGGTTGCAATAACCGATTCTTTGGCAAACAGTATTATGGGTATGAGCTATTCCGACGTTTCGGTCGTAGGCGTCGCACTGTATACGTTAATCGGATTTGTATTGATAACGGTAGTCGTAACTTTGAAAACCATATTCAAAACGACTTTGGAAAAAGGAGTCGCTTAGTATGAAATTGTCGGTTTGGTTGGCGTTTAAGAATTTACGTCGCAATAAAAAATATGCGTTAGGGTTGTTTTTTTCGTATTTTATCGTTTCAATTTTGTGTCTCGGACTTTTTTTGTTTTCAATCGGTACGAGAAACGCATATGATAGTCTTTTGAGTAGACAGGCGAGCGCGTCGTACGTTGCCGTCAGTGCGGGCTTAAATTATGAAAAATCGGAACCGTTCGATTTTACCGATGAACAGGTATCCGAGATGGAGAAAATACCGCATGTCGAACGGGTGGAGAAGTTTTTGCAATGTCTAATCGACGCGAGAAAGATAAAACTCGACGAAATGGTTTCGGTAGACGCGTCGGTTTCCGTAATTGCGTCCGATAATCAAAACGTTTCGCCTGCGTACAAGAAAGAGTTTTCGACAATCACCGATGAAAACTTGTTGATATGCGGAAGAGAGATAGACGTAACGTCTTCCGACAACGAGTGCTTGATAAGTGACGCTTTCACTGACTTTTTGGGTGCGACTTCGGCGGACGATTTGCTTGGAAGAAAACTTGTAATCAAAGATTTTTTCAGCGAAAATCTTACGAAAGAACTCGTTATTGTCGGAGTGTTAAACAAAAAAATCGCCGATCTTGCGGATATGCATGATAAAGGAAAGTGTTTTGTTTTTGTCGACATGGAAGCAGTCTTAAAAGCAGAGTATTTAAGTTATTACTATAAATTATATGCCGACTACTACGAACTTAACGCCATTGAAGAAACGGTTAAAGAGTTTTCTTTCGTTGACGAGTCGAACGTAAGACAAGCAAACGACGATTATTCCGTGAAACAGTTGGCGAAAACCATTAAATTCGTATCCGCAATATTCATATTGATATCGGTGTTGTCAATATGCGTGGCTGTCGCATTTGTCAGCAGCGCGGCAATACTGCGGTTTTTGAAAGCCAAACCGTTTTATAACGCGGCGTTTGCGGTCGGACTTTCCAAAAGAAAACTCGAACTGTGTTTTTTGACGGAATTTTCGGCTGTTGCGCTTATTGCGTTTGCGGTCGCGATACCGGTTTCTTTTGGTTTGGTAAATCTTCTCTCGTATTTTGTCTTCGTATTTGTCGGGATTAAGACAACGGTAGACATAACCGCGGTTGCGGTGATTGTTTCCGTAATACCGTTGATTATATCTGCGTGCGCGTCGCTGTTCGTTGTGGACCGAAAACTTAATTTCGGCGCGAAAGACAAACGATCGGATAATAAACACGCGTTGCTTGATGTAGAGTAACGAGTGAAAAGATATTGAAGTTTAATTTTGACGGCGAGTTATTTCGCCGTTTGTTTTTTGTAGGCATCTTTACAAGACGCGTAAGATTATGGTATAATAAATATCTAAAATTGAAAAGCCTACGAAAAAATATCGGGTATTGCAACCGCTTGTAAATATATTAATCGTGTACGGTTGTTCCCGTATTTAAGTAAAAAAGGAGTATGCTATGAAAAAATCACTCAAAAGAATTATTATTGTATGTCTTATTGCTTGTTTCAGTCTTTTTATGCTGACGTCTTGCGTAATAGAAGTATTCTCGTCTAATGAAAAACAGTATGGCGGCGACGTAGTTTCAAGTTCGGCGCAAGTTGAGTCAGCGGGAAGCGAATCGGCGGACGCTACAAACTCGGGAAATACGACAGCAAGTACAACCGATGTTGCGACTGCGTCGGCAAGTACGACAACGTCTACGGCTTCGACTACATCGACAAGTACATCAACGTCGACGGCTACGACTACGTCGACGAGTACATCAACGCCAACGGTTACGACTACGTCGACGAGTACATCGGCAAGTACATCAACGCCAACGGCTACTACTACATCGACAAGTACGGCAACGTCGACGCCTACGGTGGTAGGAAACGTTGCTTTCTCGTATCTCGGAGACGATTACGGAGAACATATTACGAGCAGTGAACAGTTTGCCGCGTTTTTTCAATACGCAGCACTTTATAAAATCAACAAGATAAGCTTATATCTTGATTTTCTCGATAAACCGATAACGAATGAGCAGTTAAACTCCGCAATCAACGCGGCAACTGATACTATAACGATTTCGTACAGTTTTAAGGATTTGAACATAACGTCTGAAAACACAAATCAAGATCTTCCGTTCAGAATATCTTTTGCGAGTTGGGCGGATTACGATCCTAACAAGACGACCAAAACATCTAATCGCGACGATTGCTGTATGCCGATAGATAATCTTATCGCAGTGCGTTCAAAACCCGATAATAAACGCGCGAACGACTTTAATGATTTCAAGATAAATTCGATTGCAAAGTCTGCACCCGTTAAGACTTCGGAACAATTATTCTTTGTCGTTATGAACGGCGTTAAGCCCGTGCCTACCGAAAACAGCGTAGCGGAAACGATATACAATAAAGCAAAAGCGGTATTGAGAGATATAGTCGACGATACGATGACTGACGTTGAAAAAGTGATCGCAATATCCGATTGGCTGAGTAAAAACGTTACGTATGACCATTATCTCTTGCAATTACTTGCAAGCGGAGTTGACGACGCCAGGTATAACGCCCATTATCTCGAAGGTGTGTTTAATGATAATCGAGCGGTGTGCGACGGGTTCAGTAAAGCGTTTGTGCTTTTGACGAGAATAGAAGGTATCGAATCGATTATGATAGAAGGCAAAGCAAACGGCGGCGGGCACGCTTGGAATAAAGTTAATCTGCCGAAAGACAATGTATCGCATTGGTATGTAATAGACAACACTTGGAATAATTCGGGACTGAAAGCGGATTTTAATCCGTCGATCCCGGAAAAAGAGAATTACGAACTTTGGACGAGAGCGTATATGCTTGTAACCGACAAAGATATAATGGCTACGCATACGGAAGATGCGGGACGTAACTATCCCGTAGCGACGGGCGGAAATGCGGACGTTGACGTATATTCGAGTATCGTTTACGGATATGACGGAAACGACCCGCTGACGCTTAAAATCACGTCCGATACTGAACTTGAAAAGTTATTGAGATGGACGAAAGCAAAACTTGATACAATCGATACCGAAAGCGTTAAGTTTGTAATGCTCGATATGAAAGTGACGTATGACTACGGAGTGGATTTCTCGAGTGAAGTATCGAGAATTAACGGTGCAAAAGCCATCGGACTCAATATAATAAGCAAAGTGCGATTTGGGGAGAAAATGGGCATACAGTATTTGATGTTCCTTTTGTAATCAATGAATTCATCGGGGAATATTGCTTTCTCGTTCGTAATGACTTTGATTTTGCACAAATAAAATAACCGAAAACAGCGTAATGTGCTTTGAAAAAAGTTTCGGTTGTGTTATAATGCTGTAAATACGATTATTGCGGAGTGTAAATGGTTACTCTCAAAAAGGTAGAGATTTACGGATTCAAATCTTTTGCCGACAAATTGGAAATAGTATTCGATAACGACGTTACGGCAATAGTCGGACCTAACGGTTGCGGCAAGAGTAACGTTTCGGACGCTATACGCTGGGTTTTGGGAGAGCGTAGCATTTCGGCACTTCGCGGTTCGTCTCAACAGGACTTTATTTTCAAAGGAGCGGAAACGCGTAAGCGTATGTCTTATTGCGAAGTTTCGCTCTTTTTCGATAATCAAACGAGATTTTTCCCGCTTGATATAGACGAAGTAGTCATTACTCGCAAAATGGTAAGGACGGGCGAAACGAGCAGTGAAAGCGAGTACAGCATCAACCGTACTCCGTGTAAGCAACGTGAAATCGTGGATAAACTTCAAGACACGGGCTTGGGTAATTCGGGTTACTGCGTAATAAGTCAGGGACAAATAGGCAGACTGCTTTCCGTAAAACCCGAAGAGAGACGCGGTATATTCGAGGAAGCGGCGGGTATTGCGGGATACAAAAGACAAAAGCAAAGCGCGGAGCGCGACCTTGAAAGAGCGCACGCGGATCTTATGCGTATTTCCGATCAGCAGAGCGACAGAGAGTCGAGAATAGAGCCTTTGCGTCGTCAAGCGGAAAAGACGAGAAAGTACAACGAGTGCAGAGACAGGCTTAAATATTTGGAAGTAAACTCGTATTTGTTTCAATCGACCAACGCAAACGAAATAAAAGGCAAAATCGGCGAAAAGTTGAAAGGCTTGTACGAGCAGACGAAACTTCGCGAACAAGAGTCCGCAAGTACCAACGACGATTATAACGCGTCTATGAAGGAACTGCGTGAGATAGACGACGTTATAGGTAAACTTCAAAGTCAACATACCGATCTACTCGTCAGCGCGGAACAAGCGAAAGGTATGGGCAAGCAGTTATCGGAAAGGTTGTCTTTCTTGAAGATAGAGCAGAAACGTCTTACCGATACGATCGAGCAAGGACAGAAAGATTATCTCGACAAAAACGAAGCGATACACGCGCGCACCCTTGAAATGCAGGAATTAAGCGCGTATCTCGACGAAAACAGAGCGACGGTAAGAGAGTTTGAGGCGTCCCTTGCATCGTTGGACGCGGAAATTTCGGCGTATCAGGAAGAAATAGAGTTATCACGCGCGAAGATTGTCACTCAGATAGACGAGCTCGGCGACATCAAGCAGAACATAGGCAGATATAAAGCGGAGTATCAAAACTTTTTAGACAAGATAGAAGTCAACAACGTTGCTATCGAACAGTTAAAACAAGATACGGAAGACGCGCGTCGCGAATATAATCAGTACAAGAGCGAAATCGAAAGGTTAGATAAGGAAAAAGAAACTTTAACCACGGAAAACGAAAGACTTACGGCACTTATCGAAAAACTCGACGTTGATATTCATACAGCTGACGATAAGGCGCGTGACGGCAAAGCAAGGCTTGCGTCCTTACAGTCGAGACTTAACGCAATCGAAGAAATGCGCAAGACTTATTACGGATACAAAGACAGTATCAAAAGTCTTATGAACGACGCCGACAAAGACCCCGAGCTTTCCACGAGAATAGAAGGCGTATTTGCGAATATTATCGATGTTCCCGATAAGTATCAGTTCGCAATCGCGCAGGTACTCGGCGGATCACTTCAAAATCTGGTCGTCGGCAGCGCGGACGACGCCGAATACATATTCAAATATTTAAGACAAAAGCGTTACGGTAACGTAACATGTTTACCGTTAACGACAGTTAAACCTTATTATCTCGATCCGCAGTACAGGTCGGTACTTAACCGCAACGGCTGTTACGGTATAGCGTCCGATCTCGTGAAATACGAAAAGATATACGAACCCGCGGTCAGAAACCTACTCGGACGTACGGTCGTAGTTGAAAATATGGAAATCGCCAAGTCGATAGCGAGAGATTATAACTACAATATCAAACTCGTTACGATAAACGGTGAAATAATCAACACAACGGGTTCAATGAGCGGCGGTAGCGGAAAGGAACAAGATACGAGATTTTTGAGCCAAGACAGAGAAATACATACGCTTGAAGAAAGTATCGAGAGACAAAAGAGCGATATAGAGAAATATGAGAAAAACTTCAAGAGTATGAAAGACGGCTTGACGACCGCCAACGGCGAGCTTAAAACGGTAGAAGAAAGATTGCACGCGGTTGATATAGAAATAGTAAGACGCAATCAGCAGATTGAAGCTCTCGAAAACGAACTTAAAGAGAGTGAAGAAGAGATAGCTCGACGTACCGCCGAAAACGTTACGAACCAAACCGCCGTCGAAACAATCGATCAAAAACTCAAATTCGTCGACGAACAAGGAGATTCGATTGCCGAAAAGCGCGGAGCTATCAATAAGTTGCTTGAAGAGCGCGGGCAGGAATTTGACGCGAAAATCAAGCATCGTAATGAATTACAGGAAAAATACACCGACCTTAAAGTCGTATACAGCGGTAAAGAAAGCGAATATTTGCTTGCCAAGAACGATATAGAAAGACTTGAAGCGGAGAAGACGGCTTTGTCCGAGCTTATCGTAGACAGTAAAGCGAAGCTTGCGGCAACCGAAGCGAACGTTACGCGTACGCAACAAGAAGCCGATACAGCTGAGTTGACCGAAGAAGAGAAACAAAAAATCGACGCCATCAAGGACGAAATAGCAAAGCAAGTCGAACGTAAAAGAGTTCTTCAAAAGAAAGTCGCCGATCTCGATTCGATGCGTGAATCCATACAAGAAGAGATAAGACGTGTACTCGAACAAAAACAAAAGGAAGAAACCAATCTCCAAAGGATAGATACAAATATGGAGATTTTACAAGCAAACATCTGGAACAGTTACAGGCTTCAATATGCGGGTGCGCTTGCGTTAAAGGACGATAATTTCGATTATGAAAAGAGCGGTCCCGAAATGAAAAGATTGTCGAAAGAAGTCAGAGAGTTCGGGGAAAT
>ONBF01000037.1 GCA_900315995.1 uncultured Eubacteriales bacterium | reverse complement strand
GAAGGTGCTAATATGCCTTCTACTATCGAAGCTACTGATTATTTCCTTGATAAAAAGATTATGTTTGCACCCGGTAAAGCGGCTAACGCAGGCGGTGTTGCCACGAGCGCGCTTGAAATGGCTCAAAGCTCTCAGAGATTGTTTTGGAGTTTTGAAGAAGTGGACGCGAAACTTCATACGATTATGGTTAATATATTCAAGAACATCAGTGCCGCTGCCAAAGAGTACGGTGCGGAAGGCAACTATGTTGTCGGCGCAAATATTGCGGGCTTCTTGAAAGTTGCGGACGCTATGATGGCGCAAGGACTTTAATACTTAATTAAAAATAATAGAATTGTCAATCTAAGCGCAATACTTGAAGTTATACTTAACTAACAAAAATCTCTTCCGAATAATCGGAAGAGATTTTTGTTTACGAAATCAATATTATTTTTCAGGCCAAATGAAATTCGATTTGAGAATTTCTCCGTTATCGATAAGCAAATCTTCGCCTGTCATACTTTTATTTATTACGGAAAGAAAGTATATCCACTCGGCAATTTCTTCGGGTTCGCACCATTTATGTAAAAGCGATTCGTTAAGTACTGCGTGCCAAAGTTTCGGATTGTCCGTAATCGGTTTATTTATTTTTGTTTTTACTCCGCCGGGTGAAACGCTGTTTGCCGTTGCACCGTATTTTGCAAGGCGCATAGCGACATTTTTCGTATATGATATAACTCCGCCTTTGCTTGCGGTATATAACGGAAACTCCGCGCCGTTTCTGCCACTTGCCGACGCTATCGTTATAACGGCTTTTATTGCGTTTTGAAAAGAGTATTTTTCAACGACGTTTACGGTACCGTTTAAGTTTACGCTCAACGCGTCTTCATCGGGTAATTGAATACCCGCGGACGTTACGATAATACGTCTATGCCTATAACGTTGTGACCCGAGTCGAGAAACTTTTGTGCGGTGGCTTTACCGATACCGTTACTTGCACCCGTTACAAGAACTTTCATTTGAAGTTGCTCCTTTATTTATTAAATCAATATATTCTTGTCCTACGTTGTTATCTTCGAGATTTTTTACGATTTTGTAACCGATGGGAGAAAACAAAACTTCAAACAACAGTTCGATAACCGCACCCGTTATTGCGCACGTAACGCATTGAAGCATAGACCAACCGAAGAAGTTAAGGCTTACAATCAGTGCGAATAACAGATTATCGATAAATTGTGCGATAAACGTGGATATATAACTGCTTACGGTAAAAGCTACTGCGCGTTTTTTATTTTTAAGGAGTTTTTCAAACGAGGCGTGAAGTATATTGTTTATTACGGCAGAAGTAACGAACGCTATCGAACTTCCGAGCAATACGAACCACTCTCCGCGAAAAGTATTATCAAGTGCCGCGTTTATTACGTTTTCGCTGCCGTCTACAAAACTTTGCGACCAAATTCCGGGAATAAACGAAGCGCATAATAAAACCATTGCAAACAGTAAGTTTATAAGCAAAGCGAATATCGACAGCATGTTTGCGGCTTTTACGCCGAATCTTCTCGTAACTATATCCATCGTCAAGAATACAAACCAAGAAAAGATAAAGCCGCAATCAAGTGCAAGCCAATCGAACGGAAGATTTATGCTTTTGTTTGCAAGTAAATTCATACCGATTACGGCGATTGCAGTCAAAACTACGAGTGTTGAAGGAACGTTCCTGAAAAAAATCTTCGTCTCATTAATTAAACTATTGCGTTTTACAGTCATTGTGGACTTCTCCTTGTTTTTTATTAAAAGATGGTTAGGCAAGGAACATCTTTACATAAAGTATTATACACGATTAAAAAGGTAAAGTCTATCTTTATATCGACTATATTGACGAATATAAATAAATCATATAATAAATTTTTCAAAAATGTTGAAATTGTAACGATTATTTGTTAAGATAAATACATAATTGAGGTGAAAAAATGAACATTTGGCATGATATTGCTCCCGAACGTATTCAACCCGAAGATTTTATGGCACTCATCGAAATCCCAAAGGGTTCCAAGAATAAATACGAACTTGACAAAGATACCGGTTTGTTGAAACTTGACAGAATTCTTTACACGTCTACGCACTATCCGGCTAATTACGGATTTATACCGTTAACGTACGCGGACGATAACGACCCGCTTGATGTACTTGTATTGTGTAGTGAGCCGATTTCTTCGATGTCTCTCGTAAGATGTTATCCGATAGGTCATATCGCGATGGTTGACGAAGGGAAAGAAGATATCAAAATACTTGCGATTCCGTTCAACGATCCCACGTGGAACGTATTCAAAAGTTGTAAACAGCTTCCGCCGCATATCGTCAGCGAAATAAAACATTTTTTTAATGTCTATAAACAACTTGAAGGGAAACATATGGCGGTTCTTGAAATGTATGACAGGGAAGAAGCGATTAAAGAAATAGCCAAAGCAATAACCGGATATAATAAAGAGTTTAAGAATAAACTGAAAAATTGTCGAAATAATATTTAATTTAGCGAAAATTTAATTTTGTTTAATATTATTTTATAATTAAGGGAACGTTATGTAACGTTCCCTTAAAATATCAAAATCCGAAATTTAAGTTGTGCGGAGAAATCAAAGCAATATCATTTTCCACTCGGTTGATAAGTTCGCAAATTTTATCATTTGCGGGAGTCGGTATGCCGTATTTTCTGCCGAGTCTTGCGATATATCCGTTAAAGTAATAAGTTTCCGTTTTTACGCCTTTTCTTAAAGCTTCCAAAGACGCCGAAGTTCTGCTTTTATACTTCTTTGCCATAATGTTATAAGTTAAACAACGTTTAATTTTGTGAAATAAATCGTTTTTTACGAGCGAATAGTAATTAAGTTTTTCGGCATAACGCGGAACGGTTATTCCGGCGGCTTTGGCAACGGCTATGCCTTCCGTTGCAACAGCGGTGAACAAAGCGCGACCTTTTTTGTTTTTCAGAATACTGCCGAGAGGCAAGCCACTTATAAGAGCTGATGACGTAATGCACGAATTGATCAGCATTTTTGAATACAAACAACCGATTATGTTATCGGTAATTGAAGCGGGAATTGCTTTATTTAAGAGTTCGTTCAGTCTTACAAGCGATTTCGGAATACTTTTTGAATTGTTTTTGCGTACCATTCCGAGAATCAAGTCGCCTCTTATCTTAATATAATAATTACCGGGGCTTGAAATTCCGACGCCGTAGTTAATCATACCTCCGACAGCTCTGTCATATCCGACAATTTCCGCAAGTTCGTCTATACAAACTCCGTTATTCATAGCGACTATCAAAGAATCGCCCGTAAGATACGGAAGTACGCTTTTGACTGCTGCGGGCATATTATATGCGCGTGTTGCGGAAAAACAGCAATCGAAAACCTTACCTTTGAGTTCGTCCGCAGAGTTGACGATTTCCACCGCGGATGAGAAAGTCTTTTCACCATCTACCACGGTCAGACCGTTATTAACGATACAATTACAAGTATCGGGATTAAGTTCCAATATCGTTACGTCGGCAGACGCGGCGCAGAGATAAGCGGCTAAACTTCCTCCGATTGCACCGGCACCGATGACTAAAATTTTCATAAATATACTCCTGTCGACAAATTATGAACGATTCGGTTCAAAGGCAACGAGCCCGATTTGAACGACAAACGTACCTATTTTGTATATTAATAATATCAAAATAAAATTATATTTGCAATAGAAAAACAAAATTTTATTTAATAAAATTTAATAAAATGAGCAGAATTAGCTTTATTTGGTATCTTAATTGTCGGAATTTATCGTCTGATGGCAAAAAAGATTGACAAAAAAGCATATTCACATTATAGTATATAAATAAAAAAATTAAAGTGAGTGAAGTATGGCAATAGAAAAGAAACATTTTTTCTATAACCCTTCGAGAAATTTAATCGAAGAAGACAATAACTCTTATTCGTTGCAAGACGTTGCGAAACCGAATTTATTCAGAGAGATTTTCGATTACGACTCGATTCCGAAAGTTACGTTCAATTTTCGTAACGTTCCGCTTAACACGCCGGAAAACATTTGGGTAACCGACACGACTTTCCGTGACGGGCAGCAATCGACGTCGCCTTTTTCCGTTAAGAATATCGTCGATCTTTTCAAAATGTTACATCGTTTAGGCGGGGCGAAAGGAATCATCAGACAAAGCGAGTTTTTTTTGTATTCCGATAAAGATAAAGAAGCCGCGCGCAAATGTCAGGAGCTTGGTTACGAATTTCCGGAAGTTACGAGTTGGATAAGAGCTAATAAAAACGATTTCGAACTTGTGAAAGAGATGGGTATGAAAGAGACGGGTATACTCGTCAGTTGTTCCGACTATCATATTTTCAAAAAAATGAATCTTACGCGTAAACAGGCTATGGATAAATATCTCGGAATAGTTAAAGACGCGTTGTCTTACGGAATCAAACCGAGATGTCACTTTGAAGATATTACGAGAGCGGATTTTTACGGATTTGTGGTACCGTTTGCGCTCGAACTTCGTAAGCTCGGAGACGAAGCGGGCATACCGATTAAAATAAGGGCGTGCGATACGCTCGGATACGGAGTATCGTATCCGGGAGCGTCGTTGCCGAGAAGCGTCCCAGGAATTATATACGGATTGCATACTTATGCAAATATCGACAGCAGTCAGCTTGAATGGCACGGTCACAACGATTTTTATAAAGTCGTTACCAATGCGACTACGGCGTGGTTGTACGGATGTTCGGCGATTAACTGTTCATTGATGGGAATAGGCGAACGCACGGGTAATTGTCCGCTTGAAGCTATGCTCATCGAATATGCGTCGTTAAAAGGTACGCTTGACGGGATAGAATTACCGGTAGTAACCGAAATTGCCGAATATTTCGAAAACGAACTTCACTATATTATTCCTCCCAATACGCCTTTCGTCGGAAGAAGTTTCAACGCTACGCGCGCCGGAATTCATGCTGACGGACTTTTGAAAGACGAGGAAATATATAATATTTTCAATACTGAAAAATTGCTTAACAGACCTGCAAGAGTAGCGATTGACAGCCACAGCGGACTTGCCGGTATTGCATATTGGATAAATGCGTATTACGAATTACCCGATGGACATAAAATCGATAAAAAGCATGAGATTGTCGCTCAGGTAAAAGAGTTTGTCGACAAAGAGTACGCCGAAGGGCGTTCGACCGTTATGGGAGACGATGAACTTGATAATATGATAAGGCAAATCAATCCGAAATTGCACAATAAATTAATGATAAGAGAAGATTAATAAAATTCGAAACGTTCTTGAAATGTTTTGAAATATATTGTATAATCTAAGTACTGATATAAATCCAAAGGGGGATTTTAATTATGATACATATAATTTACGGTGCAAAAGGATCCGGTAAAACCAAAAGAATTATCGACAAATGCAACGATGATGCATTGAATAGCAAAGGTTTGGTGGTATTTTTGAGTGACACCGACAGATATATATGTGATTTGAAACCTCAGGTTCGTTTTGCCAACGTAAAAGAGTTTGAAATAGAGACCGAAAGAGGACTTCTCGGATTTATAAGAGGTATGATAGCGGGCAACGGTGATATTAAAACGATATATATAGACGGCGCAAACAGTATTGCCGAGATGCCTATTGAAAATATGAAAGAAT
This sequence comes from uncultured Eubacteriales bacterium, assembly GCA_900315995.1. Classification (GTDB taxonomy): domain Bacteria; phylum Bacillota; class Clostridia; order Christensenellales; family RUG350; genus RUG350. Next base: position 6,804 of record ONBF01000037.1, on the reverse strand, counting down.
TTTACGATAAACTCGATAAAATTGCCGAGAAGAACGACATCGAGTTTTATCTGACGGTAAGTCTCAACAAAGAAGATTTCCCCGAGTTTTTGAAAAAATATATTGAAAATTAAGATTGATACTATGAAATATATCAGTACAAGGGGCGCCGAAGAAATTTCGGGTGCGGAAGCGATTATCAAAGGTATATGCGAAGACGGCGGATTATATGTGCCGTCTTCTTTCCCGCAATTAAACGAGAGTGATTTCGAGCGTTTTGCTCAAATGGAATACAAAGACGTAGCGGCGGATATTATCGGAAAATATCTTGACGATTTCGATAAAGAAGAATTATCGAAAGCGTGCGAATCGGCATACGCAAGATTTTACGGCGAGCCGGCTCCTATAACCGAGATTGACGACGCAACATACGTTCTTGAATTATGGCACGGTCCGACTTGCGCGTTCAAAGATATAGCGTTGACGCTTTTACCGCACTTACTCAACATTTCCAAGAAAATGATGAAAGTCGAAACAAAGACGCTTATTCTCGTCGCTACAAGCGGAGACACGGGGAAAGCTGCTCTCGAAGGATTCAGAGATGTTGACAAAACGGCGGTATGCGTTTTTTATCCGAACGAAGGCGTAAGTAAATTGCAACAGCTTCAAATGCGCTCGCAAGAAGGAAGTAACGTATTCGTTTCGGCGGTTAACGGTAATTTCGACGATACGCAAACGGCAGTCAAGAAAATTTTTCTCGATAAAGATATAAAGGCTGAACTTACGGATAAAGGATATGAATTGAGTTCGGCTAATTCAATCAACTTCGGCAGACTTGTTCCGCAAATCGTGTACTATATTACATCGTACGTTAAGCTTATCGAAAAAGGCGCGATTGAATACGGTGACAAAATCAATTTTTGTGTTCCGAGCGGAAATTTCGGAGATATACTTGCGGGATACTACGCATATCGTATGGGATTGCCGATTAATAAACTTATTTGCGCCAGCAACAAGAATAATATACTTTGCGATTTTATAAACACGGGTAAATATGACGTCAATAGGGAGTTTTACAAAACAATGTCGCCGAGTATGGATATTCTCGTTTCGTCAAATCTCGAACGTTTGTTATTCGAGCTGTCGGGAAGAAACGCGGAAATTATTCGCGATCGTATGAATAAACTCAAAACAGAAGGCGCATACGAAATTTCCAAAAAAGAACTTCTCGATATGCAAGAGTTATTTGCGGCGGGATGGGCGAGTGAAGGTGAAACGCAGGCGGCGATAGCGAATAATCTTGAAGTAAACGGTTATCTTATCGATACGCATACGTCGGTCGGCAGTGTGGTATACGGAAACTATGTGACTGAAACGGGAGATACGACGCCTACCGTTATATTGTCTACGGCAAGTCCGTATAAGTTTACGGCGGACATTTTGAAAGCGTTGGATGTAAAGACTACGGACGATTTGTTCGGCGCGGTCAAAAAACTGCACTCCGTATCGGGCGTGGAAATTCCGGTGCCTATTTCCGATTTGAAGACAAAACCCGTACGCTTTGAAAGCGTTTGCGATAAAGACGAAATGGCGGACAGCGTAATTGCTTTCGCGGGGAGACTTTCCGATGGACGATAAAAAAGTTATATTCAGCGGTATTCAACCGTCGTCACAAGCGTTGACGCTCGGTAACTATATAGGCGCGGTAAATAATTGGCTTAAATTTCAAGACGAATATAATTGTATATATTCGGTAGTTGATTTACACTCCATTACAGTAAGACAAAATCCATCAGAATTAAGAGCAAGATCGCTTTCGTTTCTTGCTCAATACATTGCGTGCGGACTTGACCCGAACAAGAATATTATGTTTTATCAATCGCACGTTCCGCAGCATGCGGAGCTTGCGTGGGTGTTGAATTGCATAACGTACGTCGGCGAACTGTCAAGGATGACGCAGTTTAAGGATAAGAGCAGAAAGCATGCCGACAATATAAATATGGGGCTTATGGACTATCCCGTACTTATGGCGGCGGATATTCTGCTTTACAAAACGTCGCTTGTTCCGATCGGAACGGATCAAAAGCAGCACGTCGAAATGGCGCGTAATATAGCAATGAGATTCAACAACGTTTACGGAGATACTTTTATTGTTCCCGAGCCGTTTATGGCGAAAAGCGGAGCGAAGATTTACAGCCTTCAAGCACCGACTCAAAAGATGAGTAAGTCGGATGAAAACGAGAACGCAGTAGTATATATCACAGATGAACCCGACGCGATAATGCGCAAGTTTAAGAGAGCGGTAACAGACAGTGATAACAGAATAGTTTACGACGAAGTCAATAAGCCGGGTATAAGTAATTTGATTAACATTTACGCCGTAATGACTGGAAAGACCGTTCGTGAAACGGAAATTGAATTTGAAGGTAAAGGATACGGTGAATTCAAAATAAAAACCGGCGAGGCGGTAGTGGAACGACTTGCCGATTTCAGAGAGAAATATAAACGCATAACGAGTGATAAAACGTACGTTGAACAAGTAGCGAAGGAAGGTGCGGATAAAGCTCGCTGTTTAGCCTCGAAGACGCTCGATAAAGTATACAGAAAGGTCGGCTTCGTTCAAATGTCGAAATAATGTACGGTTACGTTATACCCGACAAACCCAATATGTTCATTAAGGATTTCGCAACTTTTAAGGCGAACTATTGCGGAATGTGTAAGGCTATCGGAAAACGTTGCGGACTATTAATGCGTTTTTCGACGAGTTATGATGTTACGTTTCTTAACGTCTTTGCGCACAGTTTTTTGCAAAAAGATTTCAAGTATGTAAAACATAATTGCGTCTTACATCCGTTCAAAAGAACGCCGATGGCGGAACGGGACGAATTGACGGAACTCGTGGTTGACGTCAACACTATGCTTTTATATTATAAAGTACTTGACGACGTACGGGATAAAGACAGACGCGGACGCAAAGTTATACTCGGGAAACTGAAAAGGAAGTATAAAAAAGCGTTAAAAAACGCAAATGCTTTTGACGCTGTATTAAAATTCGAATACGAAAGATTAAACGCTTTTGAAAAAGCGGGCTGTACGCGACTTGACGAAATAGCCGATTGTTTCGGTAATATAATGGCGGAAGCGGGAAAAACTATTCTCAAAGAAAAATTCGACGATTGCACCCGAACGTTTTTTTATCAACTTGGCAGATGGGTATACTTTGCGGACGCAACGGACGATCTTGAAAAAGATTTCGAACGCGGGAATTATAATCCGTTGATAGCGACGTTCGGCAATTATGTTGACAGAGCGACGTTTATTGCGGATAATAAAGAAGATATGGAATATTTGTTTAAGGCTACCGAAACTGACATCAAGAACGAATATGACAAAATGAATATCACAATATGCGAAGGCATGTTGACGAATATTATATATATGGGCTTGTCTGCCGAGCGAAAAAGGATAATGGAGGTAACGAAATGCAAAAAAATCCGTTTGTAATATTGGGTGTTGACGAAGAGACCGTCAATCAAAACGAATTATACACGGCATACAGAGAAATAAGAGCGAAGTACGCGGAAGAAATGTTCTCCGAAGGAGAAAACGGCGCGCAAGCCGCTCGGAAAGTTTCCGAAATAGATCAAGCGTATGCGGATGCGAAAGCGATTTTAGACGCGCGAGTTTCAATATCGGGTAACGGCAATATTTATGCCAAGACGGAAGAATATATAAAGGCGGGAAATTACGACGCCGCTCAGAACGAACTTGATTCGATAACCGACAGAACGGCTGAGTGGAACTACTTGCAGTCCGTGATTTATTATAAAAAGGGCTGGTATCTCGATTCGAAGAAGCAGCTTGAAATGGCGATTTCCAAAGATCCCGATAATCAAAAATACAAAGACGCGCTTACAAAGCTTGAAATGAAAACGGGTTCGGGCAACACTTCCGGGGAAAATCAAAATACCGACGGCACTTTCAGAAGTTATTCCGGTGAAAGAGTAAGCAACACAAGAAATGCTTCTGCTTGCGACTGTTGTTCTTCGCTTATTTGTGCGGACTGTTGTTGCGAGTGTATGGGCGGAGATCTTATAAGGTGTTGTTAAATGCGTAATGTTTCGGCAAAAAACGTTGCTTTTGCGGGCGTTTTTTCGGCATTGCAAATTATTTTCATACTTCTCGGGTTTTATCTGCGCTTTTTGACGTTGACGTTTAATTTTTCAGCGGGGCTTGCTTTACTCGTAATCCTTGCGCTTACCGGTAAACGCTTTGCGATTATGTCATACGTTGCCGTAGGACTTATAGCGTTGGCGTTTACCGTAGCAGGATGTATTCCTTACGTTGTGTTTTTCGGTTTTTTCACGATTGTATCGACAATTCTTCGCGAATATAACGCAAAGTGGTATATATTCGTACCCGTTATTGTAATAATATCGAGTATAGTATTTTTTCTCTGTTATCACGTTTTCACGTTCATAGCGATAGACTTTACAAAACTCGGTTTTGAAATACCGTATTTCGTATTAAGCGTTATATTTACTTTGGTATGTTTCGTATACTACTATGCGATATTTAAGGCGTACAGATTGTTGCAGGAGCGATTCGGGAAGTATTTCAATCATTGAACGGCTTCGTTGAAACTATTGTTGCATTGATTATTGTTGCAGCAGCAAAGTCCGCAAAGCAGGAATATCAACGGGCAACATGACGCGTTTCTGTTATTGAAACTTCCGTTTTCCGAAAAGAGCAAAATCAAAATAATTAAAAGATATGCGTTGTTAAGCATATTTCACCTCCGTTTTTACATTATTTTGCTATATTTCACAATATGTTACAAAACTCGACCTTGTTACCGATTTGAAAGTTTTTTCAAAGTCGTTAGAATTAAATAGGGAGGTGGGAAACGTGTTGAATTCTCTTTTGGACAACAGAACAAAAAGTATAGTTAAATTTTATTTACCCGAGCGTGAAGCACTTGTCGATCTTGCAACGCTGTTTAATATTTTTTCCGACGCGACAAGAGTAAAAATCATTTCGGCGCTGTCTATGAGTGAAATGTGTGTGACCGATCTTGCCGAAGTGGTTTCAATGAATCAAACTACGTTATCGCATCAACTTAAACTTTTGAGACAGGCAAAAATCGTTAAAACGCGTCGCCACGGAAAGATAATCTTTTATTCGCTTGCTTCCAAAACGATCAACGACATAATGATGATTGGCGTGCGACAACTCGGATACTGATAATATATAAATATACTAAGAGTTTACTTTTTATTTGACATGTATCACTAAAAGGTCTAAAATTATCCCTATACGGAGGATTTATTATGGATCTATTCAAAAAATGTGAAGATTATTCTGTTGCAAGGAATGCCCGTGAGCTTGGCTTATATCCGTATTTCAGAGAACTCGAATCAAGACCCGATGCGGCTGTTATTATGGAAGGCAAACGGCGTATAATGCTCGGATCGAATAATTATCTCGGATTGACGGCAAACGAAGAAGTTATCGAAGCGGGGATAAAAGCACTCGAAAAGTACGGCACCAGTTGTTCGGGGTCACGTTTTCTTAACGGAACACTTGATCTTCATAATCAGCTTGAAAGAGAACTTGCCGATTTTTTGGGTAAAGAATCGGTCGTTACTTTTTCGACGGGATTTCAATCTAACTTGGGAATAATAAGCGCTATTGTCGGGAAGAACGATTACGTCCTTTGCGATAAAGAGAATCATGCAAGTATTTATGACGGCTGTAAACTAAGTTACGGTACTATGCTCAGATACAAACATAACGATATGGAAGATTTGGAGCGTCGTCTCCAAAGCGTTCCCGACGGTTGCGGAAAACTTATAGTGACCGACGGCGTATTCAGTATGGGCGGAGATATTTGCAATCTTCCGGAGATCGTACGTCTTGCGAAGAAATACGGCGCAAGAACAATGGTTGACGACGCGCACGGATTGGGCGTTGTCGGCGAAGGCGGAAGAGGTACTGCGAACTATTTCAACCTTGTCAAAGAAGTTGATATATTTATGGGAACGTTCTCGAAGTCCCTTGCAAGTTTGGGCGGATATATGGCGGCTGACGAATACGTCGTTGATTTTGTAAGACATAATTCAAGACCGTTTATTTTTTGTGCGTCGATCCCGCCTGCGAGTTGCGCTTCCGCGCTTGCGGCTTTGAGAGTGCTTAGGAAGCATCCCGAACTTGTTACAACGCTTGCGGATTTATCGAATTACGTCCGTCAGGGGCTTACGAAACGCGGCATAAAGATAAGGATGTCCGAAACGCCGATTATACCGATATATACATACGACACTCTTACTACATTTAAGGCTAATATGCGTTTATATGAAGAAGGAGTATACGTCAACTGCGTAATACCGCCGGCGACGAGAGAATGCGAGTGTTTGTTGCGTACGAGTTATATGGCTACGCATACGAAACCTTTACTTGACGAAGCTATGGATATTATTCGTAAGACGCTGGCTGATTTCCCGGAAATCAAAAAGGTAGGCGAATAATGAAGACCGCCGTAATAACGGGCGGTTCAAGCGGAATAGGTCTTGCAACGGCAAGACTTTTTTCGTTGAAGGGTTATAAAGTTTACGAACTCAGCCGTCACGGTACAAGCGGTGACAATATCACGCATATCGATTGCGATATAACGGACGATAAGCAAGTAGTGAACGCGTTTGATACCATTGTCGCGCAAGTCGGCGAAATAGACGTTTTGGTCAACAATGCGGGTATGGGTATCTCGGGCCCCGTTGAGTTTACGAAAGAAGAAGATATGAAGAAACAATTTGACGTTAACTTTTT
>ONBF01000009.1 GCA_900315995.1 uncultured Eubacteriales bacterium | reverse complement strand
AACTGATAATACGCATTACCGACGGCGTAGCAGTCGGAGAAGTATAATCGGTAAACGGTAAGCATAAGGCGCGGACGATTCCGCGCCTTGCGTTTTTTTTGAAATGATTTATCAAAGTAATAACGGGAATACGTCGGGGAAACGGATATGAATTATTTTCAAATCGAAACGAAAATAAGGTTTGATACGTCATAATTTAATTTTTTTTGTCCTCTCCGAAAACGTATATGCGCGCTTAGCGGTGTTTATCATAAAAAATTTCTTAAAGCACATATTCAAAACAAAAAAACGCTGAAATAAAAAATTTTTATTTTTTGGCGTGAATATATTGACAATCGTCGGCAATAAATATACAATAACAAATGTTAGCAGTCGGCGTTTGAGAGTGCTAACGCTTGAACGGCAGGAGTGCTACCGGTGATATTATGAAGCTGAGTGACAGAAAAGCACGCATTTTACAAGCGGTTATAGACGATTATATCAAAGACGCGCAACCCGTAAGCAGTAAGTCTTTACAAGATAAGCACATTTCCGACGTGTCGAGCGCGACGATAAGAAGCGAGCTTGCGACGCTTGAAGAGATGGGGTACTTAATACAGCCGCACGTATCGGCGGGACGTATTCCGTCAGCGAAGGCGTATAGGTTATATGTCGAAGAACTTATGAAAGACGGCACGCTTACCGATGAAGAGCGTCAGATTATTGAAAGTCACCTTATAAGTAAAGTCGGCGAAGTCGAAGAAATCGTCAGAAGTACCGCAAAGGTAATAAGCGACGTAACGAATTATACGTCCGTGATAGTTCTCAAAAACATCGGACAAGTAATGATTCGCAAAATAAAGCTTGTCGATCTTGTAGACGGAGACGTACTCTTAGTGATTATCACGGATTGCGGTGTACTTAAAGAGACGGTGCGCGTCGGAGTAAATACGGAAGACAGTTATTTGGACGTAGCAACGGGTATTCTCAACAACATATTTGCGGGTAGGAAACTCGACGAGATAAAGAAAGATAAAGATAGTACGGACGCGGAACTTTTCAAGTTTAAGGAGTTGATAGCGGGAGTTATATCCGCACTCGATAAGTACAGTCGGGACAATTCGAGAGTATATCTTGAAGGCGAACACAAGATATTCGACTATCCCGAATACAACGATATAGACAGAGCGAAGAATTTCTTATCCGTAATAGATACGAAAGAAGAATTGTTAAACGTCGTCAATGACGACAACCAAATCGAGTTTTCGGTGAAAATCGATAAGGACGAAACGGGCGACGGTATAAGCGATTGTTCGATAGTTACCGCAAAGTACAGCATTAAAGGCAAAGAGATAGGGCAAGCGGGAGTAATAGGTCCGACGCGTATGAATTACGATAAAGTGTTTGCCGTTCTTGAATATATAAGCAAAATGCTGAACGGCATCGATAACGACGATAACAAATAATGAAGCAGGAGAATATAATGGCGAAAAATCATAATGAAAACGTCGAAATTGATATTGACGAAATAATCGAAGATCCCGAAGTGAAAGGCAAGCGGGAAACTCCCGAAGCGGACGCGTGTGGCGAGTCCGTAACCGACAAGACGGAAACGGAAGCCGAAAACGGAGAGATTGAAGTCGCTACCGACGGTGAACCCGTAATCGAAGACGCGCCGAAAGCAAAGAGCGAACTCGAACAAGCACAAGACCTTGCCGACGAATATAAAGATATGGCGCAAAGGATACAAGCCGAATTTGAAAACTACAAGAAGCGTAACGCCGATCTTTATCGCAAGGCGTACGCGGACGGTAAGGAAGATATATTGACGGCAACGCTTGCAATACTCGATAATCTTGAACGCGGTTTCGACGCAATGGCTACGGGCAAAGAAAAGGACGGAATCGCGCTTATCATAAAGCAGTTCAAAGACTTTCTCAAAGCAAACGGCGTGGACGAGATAGAAGCGGAAAACAAACCTTTCGATCCGAACGTTCATAACGCGGTAATGAGAGAAGAGCGCGAAGGAGTGGAAGAGGGGATAGTACTCGAAGTATTCCAAAAGGGATACAAGACAAAAAACAAGGTATTGAGACACAGCTTGGTAAAAGTCAGTGTTTGATAAACGAAATTAAACCAAAAGGAGATATGAACTATGGGAAAAATAATCGGAATAGACTTAGGCACGACCAATTCGTGCGTAGCGGTAATGGAAGGCGGGGAAGCGGTAGTAATACCTAATCCCGAAGGATCGAGAACAACTCCGTCCGTCGTGGGCTTTTCGAAAGACGGCGAGAGACTTGTGGGACAAGTTGCAAAGCGTCAGGCGGTAGCCAATCCCGACAAAACGGTATCGTCCATAAAGAGAGAGATGGGCAGCGACTATAAGGTAAAGATTGACGATAAAAGTTACAGTCCGCAAGAAATATCCGCTATGATACTTGCAAAACTCAAAGCGGACGCGGAAGCGTATCTCGGTCAGAAAATTTCGCAAGCGGTTATCACCGTCCCCGCATATTTCAGCGACAGTCAAAGACAAGCTACGAAAGACGCGGGCAAGATTGCGGGACTTGAAGTTTTGAGAATTATCAACGAGCCTACCGCTGCGGCACTTGCATACGGACTTGATAAAGAAGGCAAAAGTCAGAAAGTTTTGATTTACGATTTGGGCGGCGGTACGTTCGACGTATCGGTACTCGAACTCGGCGACGGCGTATTTGAAGTGCTTGCGACAAACGGTAACAACAGACTGGGCGGCGACGATTTCGATAAATGCGTTATGGAGTATATCATAGACGAATTCAAAAAGAAAGAAGGTATCGATCTTTCCAAAGACAAGACGGCTATGCAACGTATTAAAGAAGCTGCCGAGAAGGCAAAAATCGAATTGTCGGGCGTTACGAAGACTAACATTAATCTTCCGTTTATTACGGCTGATCAAACGGGACCGAAACATCTCGATATGGATTTAACGAGAGCTAAGTTCGACGACTTAACCGCACATCTTGTCGAGAAGACGACGGGACCCGTCAATCAAGCAATCAAAGACGCGGGCATAAGTTCGTCCGATATACACAAAGTGGTATTGGTAGGCGGTTCAACCCGTATTCCCGCGGTTGTTGACGCAGTTCGTAAAATTACGGGTAAGGAACCCGACAAGAGCATTAACCCCGACGAGTGCGTAGCAATCGGCGCGGCTATTCAAGGCGGCGTTTTGGGCGGAGATATTAAGGACGTATTGCTTCTTGACGTAACGCCTTTGTCATTGGGTATCGAAACTTTGGGCGGTGTATTTACCAAACTTATCGAACGTAACACGACGATACCGGTATCGAAGTCGCAAGTATTCTCGACCGCCGCAGATAATCAACCGTCCGTTGATATTCACGTATTGCAAGGCGAAAGAGAAATGGCTTCGGGCAACAAGACGCTCGGAAGATTTGAATTATCGGGTATTCCGCCGGCACCGAGAGGAGTTCCTCAAATCGAAGTTACTTTCGACATTGACGCAAACGGTATAGTCAATGTTAAAGCAAAAGACAAAGGCACGGGAAAGGAAGCCAACGTTACGATTACGAGTTCGTCAAATCTCAGTGAAGACGAAATCAACAACGCAATTAAGGACGCCGAAAAGTACGCAGACGAAGACAAGAAGCGTAAAGAGAAAGTAGACGTAAAGAATAATGCGGAACAACTGATATTCGCGTCCGAAAAATTCTTGAAAGACAGCGGTGATAAACTAACGCCCGAAGACAAGAAGACTTTGGAAGATGCAATCGAAAAGGCAAAGAAAGATATCGAAACGGACGACGTCGACAAAATCAAGGCGGCAATGGATGAATATTCGAAAGTTTCGAACCCGATAATTGCCAAACTTTACGAAAATATGGGTTCACCCGATCCCGCAGGAACCGAACAGACAAACAACGGTGAACCTGACGATATCAAATAAAAGGTTTTAGATGGACGATTATTACAAGATATTAGGATTATCCAAAGACGCGACGGAGGCGGACATCAAGTCCGCCTATCGTAAACTTGCGAAAAAATATCATCCCGATATGTACGCAAACGCTACTGCCGAGGAGAAGAAAAACGCCGAAGAAAAAATGAAAGAAGTCAATCAGGCTTACAGCGTCTTGTCCGACGGCACAAAGAAAGCGAATTATGACAGATACGGTAACGAAGACGGTCCGATGAGCGGATTTGGCGGCAGATCATCGGGTGGATTCGGCGGCGGAGCGTACAGTGGCGGTTTCGGCGGTTTCGGATTTGAAGATATTCTCAACAACATATTCAATTTCGGTGGCGGCGAAGGCAAGAACGGAAACTCCCGTTACGACGGCGACGACGTGACATATAATCTCGGTTTGACTTTTAAGGAAGCTATGTTCGGCTGTGAAAAGGAGATTACGATTAACCGTATCGAAGAGTGCGCGTCTTGTAAAGGTACGGGGGCAAAGAACGGCACCGAATATGAAGTTTGCAAGAAGTGTAACGGTACGGGAAAGATAAACGTATTTCAAAATACGGCGTTCGGACGTATGCAGTCGACGCGTATATGCGACGAGTGTAAAGGCACGGGTAAAAAAGTCAAAGAGTCGTGTAAAGATTGCGGCGGCAAAGGTTATACCAAGCAAAAGCGCACTATTAAAATTAAAGTTCCCGCAGGCGTTGATAACGGTCAAATGATGACATATTACAATGAGGGCGACGCGGGTCGCAACGGTGGCAGAAAGGGAAATTTGATTATAGTCTTGAACGTTGCCCAAAGTCCGATGTTTATCCGTAAAGGCAGCGATCTTTATATCACCGTCCCGATAACTTTTACGCAAGCGGCACTCGGTTGCAAACTTGAAATTCCTACTCTTACCGACGCGATTACTTATACGATTCCCGAGGGAACGGCGACGGGTACTGTATTCAGAATCCGCGATAAAGGCGTTAAGATTTTGAAGCGCGAAGCGCACGGCGATTTGTACGTTACCGTAGTGGTCGAAACGCCGCAAGGTTTGAGCGCAAAGCAAAAAGAACTGCTTATAAACTTAAATACGACCGTTACCGAAAGACAGTATCCGAAGCAAAAAGCGTTCTACGATAACGCAAAGAAAAATAAATGAAAGACTACATAGAAATAGAAGTTACTACCGATAAAGAAGGAGCGGATTTTTTGTCCGCTCTGTTCTTTGATTTTAATGCGGACGGCGTGGAAATTAAAGACCCGACAGAGATAGAAAACGTTATTGCGGATAAAGGTTTTTGGGACTACGTGGACGAAAGTCTTTTGAATATCAATGATACGAGCGTTGCGGTCAAAGCGTTTTTCAAGCCGAACGTCAACGTGGACGAGATAGTGAAAGCAATCGACGAACTCGATTGCGTTAAGTCCGACGTTAAAGTTTTCGAGAAGAAATCGGAAGACTGGTCAATCAAGTGGCGCGCGTTTTATAAGCCGAGAAAAATAGGAAATCTTATTATTAAACCCGAGTGGGAAGAATATAACGCAAGTGATAACGAAGTCGTTTTCACAATCGAGCCGGGGCAGGCTTTCGGAACGGGTGAACACGAAAGCACGAGTATGTGTTTGGAGCTTGCGCAAAAAATCGAATTAAAAGATAAAACTGTTCTGGATATAGGTTGCGGAAGCGGAATTTTGGGTATATCCGCCGTGCTGTTGGGCGCAAAAAGTGCGGTTTTGACGGACTTGGACAGCAAAGCGGTCGAAATTGCGAAAAATAACGTCGAGAAAAACGGCGTTGGTGAAAAGATTAAAGTTTTGTGCGAAGATTTATCGACTTCAAATGAAAAATACGACGTTGTTTTCGCTAACTTAACGGCAGATCTCTTGATAAGGTTAAGCAAGCAGGCGTCGATTAACGTTAAGAACGGCGGATATATGTTTGTCAGCGGCATCATTAAGGAGCGCGAGAGAGAAGTAATAGACGCGTTTTCGACCGTCGGATTTAAGGTAAAAGACACAAAAAGCATCAACAGCTGGACGGCGTATATTTTGCGTAAAGCGTAAAATTTTGACGACAAAAAGGACGCGGCGTAACTTAATTACGCCGTTTTTATTTGTTATTTGAAAGTTTTGATAAACGCGAAATAAAATATTATATAAAATGTTTATTTTCTTGTTGAAAAATATGACGGTATAATGTTATACTATATACGTATTATTTTATGCAAATTTATTTTACGGAGTATAATATGTCCTACAAAGACAACTACTTAAAGTGGTTAAACGATGAAAATTTGAACGAACGGGATAAGAAGAATCTTATCGAAATGGGTAAAAACGAAGAGCTTATTAAAGAAAGTTTTACGGCGCCGCTTGCGTTCGGAACGGCGGGTATGCGCGGTATACTTGCGCTCGGTATGAACCGTATGAACGTATATACGGTTATGCGCGCCGCGCTGGGACTTTCGAAGTTTATAGTAAGTAAGGGCGCGGACGCTATGAAGCGCGGCGTGCTTATCGGATACGATACTCGCAATATGAGTTTTGAATTTGCGGCGATTTCAGCCAAAGTTTTCGAATACAACAAAATAAATTCGTATATTTACGAAAACGTGCGTCCCGTACCGATGGTCAGTTTCGGCGTGAGAGAAATGAAGACGTTCGCGGGCGTTATGGTTACTGCAAGTCACAATCCGAAAGAGTATAACGGTTACAAAGTTTACGGACAGGACGGCGCACAACTGTCGCTCGTCGATTCGGACGAACTGTCAGCCGTTATTAACGGTATAGACGACTATATCGGGATACCGTGTTCGGATACTGTCGTTACGAGAGAAACGATTAACGGTAAAGACGATTACAAGTTAAGCGAATACATTACGGTCGTCGGCAGGAGTTTGGACGAAAGATTTTACGCGCGTGTTTCAAGTCTTGCGTTATCACCCGAAGAAGTAAAGAAAGTCGGGTCGAGTATCAAACTCGTATATACGCCTTTACACGGCGTTGGCTTTATTCCCGTAACCACTATGCTCGACCGCATGGGTATTAAAGTTACTTGCGTTAAGGAGCAGACCGTACCCGACGGCAATTTCAGTACTGTTAAGATACCTAACCCCGAACAGAGCGAAGCTTTGACGATGGGGCTTGAACTTGCCGACAAAACGGGCGCGGACGCGGTTATCGGAACGGATCCCGATTGCGACCGTATGGGCGTTGCAATAAGGGACGGCAACGGAAATATGGTTTTGTTGACGGGCAATCAAACGGGCGTGCTTCTGACCGACTATGTTTTGAAACGAAGAGCGGAAACGGGTAAACTTCCCGAAAACGCCGCGTTTGTCAAGAGTATAGTAACGACGTCGCTTGCAAAATGCGTTGCCGAAAGTTACGGCGTAACGGCGGTGGACGTTTTGACGGGCTTTAAGTTTTTCGGCGAAAAGATTAAAGAGTGGGAAACAAACGGCGCGCATCAATATATGTTCGGTTTTGAAGAGAGTTACGGATATCTTGCAGGCACGCACGCAAGAGACAAGGACGGCGTATCGGCGGCAACGACGTTTGCCGAGATGGTTTGTTACTATAAGGCGCACGGTCTTAGCATAATGGACAGACTCGGCGAAATATACAATAAGTTCGGCTGTTACGTTGATAAAAGCGTCAGTACGATGTATCCGGGGCTTTCGGGTATGAATACGATGGCGAATATTATGGAAAAACTTAAAAATACGGACGTTAAATCTTTGGGCGGTATCGACGTCGAATACAAAAGCGATTTTTCCGAGAACACCAAGACGTTTGCAAACGGGAAGACGGAAAGGTTACCGCAAGCGAAGTCAAACGTTATTATGTTCGGTTTGGGCGATGGAGATTGGGTATGCGCTCGTCCGTCGGGAACGGAGCCGAAACTCAAAAGTTACATATCCGTTCACGCGGATACTATGGATAAAGCAAATGCAAAAGCGGACGCCGTAATGGCGGATTTTATAAAACTGCTTAAAGAATAAAAGGAAAGTCTATGGATTTTAACGAGTTTTATAACGGAACCGTATTCGACGCATACGATTATTTTTGTCCCGTATGTGTCGATAAAGCGAGCGGTACATGGCGTTTCAGATTATGGGCACCCAATGCTGACAAAGTGTCGGTTGTCGGCGACTTTAACGACTGGAAACCCGATGAGTATGCGATGAAGCGAAACCACGGGGGATTTTGGGAACTTGAAATAAGCGGTCTTAAAGTATACGACGCATACAAGTATTGTATCGAAAATAGCGGTAATAAGGTTATGAAAGCCGATCCGTATGCGTTACACGCGGAAACCTCACCCGGTACCGCGAGTAAACTTTACGATATAAGCGATTTCAAGTGGTCGGACTCGGCGTGGCTTAAAGCGCGTGAAACGCGCGACGGTCTTGCGTCTCCCATGAACATATACGAAGTCCATATAGGAAGCTGGAAACGCAACGAAGACGGCACCGTATTGAATTACGTTGCGTTTGCCGATCGGATTATCCCGTATATTAAGGAAATGCATTATACGCATATAGAGCTGTTACCCGTTACGGAGTATCCGTTCGACGGTTCGTGGGGGTATCAGGTATCGGGTATGTATGCGCCGACTTCACGTTACGGTACGCCCGAAGATTTCCAAATAATGATTAATAAGTTTCACAAAGCGGGTATAGGCGTCATACTCGACTGGGTAGCGGCGCATTTTCCGAAAGACGAGTTCGGGCTCTATAAATTCGACGGAACTTATCTTTATGAATACGCCGATCCGTTGAAGCGTGAGCATAAAGATTGGGGGACTGTTGTATTCGACTACGGTCGTCCGGAAGTCAGAAGTTTTCTCATAAGTTCCGCTATGTTCTTTGCGGATAAATACCATATCGACGGAATACGTATGGACGCGGTTGCGTCAATGCTGTATCTCGATTATGCAAGACGCGACGGCGAGTGGAGACCGAATAAGCACGGCGGAAATTATAATCTCGAAGCTATTGAGTTTATAAAACTCGTAAACCATTATATGTTATCGAACTTCAAGGGCTTTATGATGATAGCGGAAGAATCTACGGCGTTTCCGCTTGTCACGAAGCCTCCGGAAGTAGGCGGTTTGGGCTTTTCGTACAAATGGAATATGGGCTGGATGAACGACACGATTTATTATGTTTCGACCGATCCGCTTTACAGACAATACAATCACGATAAGATGACGTTCTCTTTAACATATGCGTTTTCCGAGAACTATATTTTACCGTTATCCCATGACGAAGTCGTACACGGTAAATGTTCGTTAATCAACAAGATGCCCGGTTATTACGTCGATAAATTCAACGGGCTGAAAACTTTCTACGGATACACGATAGGACACCCGGGGAAAAAATTATTGTTTATGGGCGGAGAGTTCGGACAATTTATCGAGTGGAATTATAAACAAGAGCTTGATTGGATGCTTCTTGATTACGATACGCATAAAAACCTTAAAAGTTTTGTAGCTGATCTTAACGCGCTTTACGTCAACGAAAAGCCGCTTCATGAAAACGATTGCGATTGGTACGGATTCAAATGGATAGTCGTTGACGACGCGAAGCAAAATGTGTTCGCTTTTAAGCGCACCGATAAGAAAG
Organism: uncultured Eubacteriales bacterium; assembly: GCA_900315995.1. Classification (GTDB taxonomy): domain Bacteria; phylum Bacillota; class Clostridia; order Christensenellales; family RUG350; genus RUG350. The sequence continues at coordinate 19,807 of ONBF01000009.1, read as the reverse complement.
GTAAAGTAATAATTATTATAACCAACTTTTCGCCGGTTGCCCGTGACGGCTATCGAATAGGTGTTGAAAAGGCAGGTTCTTACAAAACGCTTATCAATAGCGACGATATCAAGTACGGCGGTAATAGTGATGGCAACAAGGTATATAAGACGGAGAAAAAATCGTTACACGGACAAAAGAACTCATTGAGTATAGATTTACCCGGCAACAGCGTAATATATCTGAAACCCATTAATGGGTAGGAGGGGAAAATGTTAAGCAACAAGAAACAATGTGTGGCAATGCTGCTCGCAGGCGGGCAAGGAACGCGACTCGGAGTCTTGACAAGAGACGTTGCGAAACCTGCCGTTCCGTTCGGAGGAAAATATCGAATAATCGACTTTCCGTTATCGAACTGTATCAACTCGGGTATTGACACGATAGGAGTTTTGACTCAATATCAGCCGTTTGAACTCAATCAGTATATCGGCAACGGTCAGCCGTGGGACTTGGATAGGATGAGCGGGGGCGTATTCGTATTACCGCCTTATATGAAAGGCAAGTCAGGAGAGTGGTATAAAGGCACGGCGAACGCGATATATCAAAATATTAACTTTATCGACATTTACAACCCCGAATACGTACTTGTATTAAGCGGCGATCATATATACAAAATGGACTACTCAAAGATGCTCAAAGCGCATATAGACAGTAATGCGGACAGTACGATTGCGGTTATCGACGTGCCGCTTGACGAGGCGAGTAGGTTCGGTATTATGACGTGTGACAAAAAAGGCAATATAGTTAAGTTTACCGAAAAACCCGCGGAGCCCGACAGCACCAAAGCTTCGATGGGTATATATATCTTTACGTGGAAAACGTTTAAGGAGTATCTTATAGCCGACGAAGCGGATAATACGAGCAAAAACGATTTCGGTAAGAACATTATCCCCATGATGCTCAAAGACGGGCGCAAACTGATTGCATACGAATTTGACGGATATTGGAAAGACGTCGGAACCATATACAGTCTATGGGCTGCCAATATGGATTTATTGGACGAAAATTCAGGTATCAATCTTGCCGACAGAACGTGGAGAGTTTACGCGCGAAACAGTGCCGAACCGCCGCATTACATAGGAGTGGGCGCAACGGTACAAAACGCGATAGTAAGCGAGGGAAGTATAATTTACGGCGATGTAAAGATGTCGGTTATATTTCAACGCGCAGACATAGGTAAGTGTATTATAGAAAACTCAGTAATAATGCCGGGCGCAAAGGTCGGCGACGGTGCCGTTATCAAGTATTCGATAATCGGGCAAAACGCGGTTATAGGCGCAGGCGCGCAAATAGGGTCGGATCAATCGAATCGCGTCGGTGAGGCGAAAAAGATTGCGGTTGTCGGTCCAAATGCAAAGGTAAAAGAGAACGAAATCGTTCCCGATACCGCAATGATAGAAGCCGAGTGAATAGCGGAGGTAAAGTTTATGAAAATGATGGGAATAATTTTTGCAAGCGATAACGAAGCAAGGCTCAACGAGCTTACTATTCACAGAACGACGGCGTCGCTTCCTTTCGGCGCAAGATACCGCATGATAGATTTTATGCTTTCAAATCTTGTTAACAGCGGAGTTACAAGGATAGGAATTATCACGCGCAGTAACTATAACTCTTTAATGGATCATATCCGTATGGGACGCGATTGGGACTTAAACAGAAAAAATTCGGGCATAGCAGTATTTCCGCCGTTTGCCGTCAATACGTCGAAAGAAGTTTACAGAGGTAAAATAGAAGCGTTATACAGTATACTCGATTATATCAGGACGGGTAACGAAGATTATGTGTTCGTATGCAACAGCAATGTCGCGATAAATATGGATATTGAAGATATGTATGATTTCCATATTGCGACAGGCGCGGATATAACCGTTCTTACTCGCAAGCAGGCGACTAATTCTTCTAAGCGTATTGTAGTCGGTGCAAAGGAAGGCACGAGAGTTAAAGAGTTTTTGATAAACGAAGGTTTCGGCAGCGGTAAAACGGAAACCGTCAGTCTTAATGCGTATATATTGCATAAAGATGTTTTGTGCGGACTTATCGAAACGGCGTACGCGCGCGGACAAATGGAGTTTGAAACGGATATTCTTCAAAAGAAGACGAAACAACTCAATATTCAAATGTATAATTTTAACGGCTATGCAGGTATGATTAACGACATCAAGTCATATTTTAATGAGAGTATGCGTTTACTTGATACGGGAATAAGACAAGAGCTTTTTTATAAGTACGGTAAGATATATACAAAAGTTAAAGACAGTTCGCCGACGATATATTCCAACGATGCGAAAGTCGTTAATTCACTCATAGCGGACGGATGCGAAGTAAACGGTACGGTCGAAAACTCGATATTGTTTCGTGGCGTTAAAGTTGAAAAAGGTGCGGTTATCAAAAACTCGATTGTAATGGAAAGGGGACAAGTGCAGGAAAATTCGCAGCTCTGTTATGCGATAACCGATAAGAACGTTATAATAAGACCAAACAGGGTAATAAGCGGATTTGAAACCTATCCTGTCGTAGTCGTCAAAGATAAAACCGTTTAATAAGTTTAAGGAGAAAAAATTATGAAGATACTGTTTACAGCAGCGGAAGCGATGCCTTTTATGAAGACGGGCGGTTTGGGAGACGTAGCGGGCGCATTGCCCCAGGCGCTCAACATACTCGGAGAAGATTGCAGAGTAATAATGCCGTATTATGGGGATATAGCGGATTCTTACAAGAGAACCATGACGAGTATCGGCAACGTGTACGTGCCTCTTTCTTGGAGATATCAGTACTGCGGCGTGTTTTCACAGTCGATAAACGGCGTTAAGTACTATTTTATCGACAACGAGTACTATTTCAAGCGTTCGGGCTGTTACGGATTTTATGACGACGCGGAAAGATTTGCGTTTTTCTCGAAAGCAATTCTCGAAGTATTGCCACTTATAGACTTTTATCCGGACGTCATACATGCTAACGATTGGCATACGGCGCTTGTTCCCGTATATCTTGATATATTTCACCGTCACCGCGACGAGTACAGGAACATAAGAACGGTATTTACTATTCATAATATAGAGTTTCAAGGCAAATACGGCAAAGAGTTATTGGCGGACGTACTCGGTATACCGCAGGACAGAACGTCACTTCTCGATTACGAAAAGTGTTGTAACTTTATGAAAGGCGGTATCGAAACGTCGTCCGTAGTGACGACTGTCAGCACAACGTATGCAAAAGAAATACTCGATCCGTATTTTTCATACGGTTTAGACGATATACTGAGAAACAGAAGTTATAAGCTTCGCGGCGTCGTTAACGGAATCGATACGACCGTTTACAATCCGCGTCGCGACAATGCACTGTTCAAGAAATACGACCTTGCGACCATAGAGGATAAAGAAGAAAACAAGAAGGGTTTATGCGATCTGTTGAATATTCCTTATAAAGAAGGCAGACCGATAATAACAATGATATCGAGACTTACAGAGCAGAAAGGACTTGATTTGCTTGCCGCAGTTTTGGACGAGTTATTGTCGCTTGACATACAGCTTGTTATACTCGGCACGGGCGACTGGAAGTATGAGACAATGCTTAAAGAATATGATACGAGATATCAAGGCAAGCTTAAAGCAATCATTAACTTTAACGCCGATCTTGCCAAAAAACTTTACGCGGGTGCGGATATGTTCTTGATGCCGTCCAAATACGAGCCGTGCGGACTTTCGCAAATGATGGCTATGCGTTACGGCACCGTGCCGATTGTAAGGGAGACGGGCGGACTTAAAGATACGGTTGAACCGTTTAACAACACGACCGGCAACGGAACGGGATTTACTTTCTACTCATATAATGCGTTTGATATGCTCGGCGCGATTAAACGCGCAATCGGTGCATATAATATTAAATCCGATTGGAATAAAATAATTACAAATTGTATGAACAAAGATTTCAGTTGGACAAAATCGGCAAAGGAATATATTGATATATACAAGGAGATAATGTAAAATTGTATTATGGCTACAAAGAGTATCACGGTTAAAAACATTGATAAGAGTTCGGTTTACAAAAAGCCTACGGCAAACGAATTGAAAGTAAAGATTTCGGACAAGACGGAAAGATATTTCGGAATATCTCCGCAAGAAGCGACCGACATACAGATATACAAAGCCGTATGTATGGTCGTTAAGGATATGTTGTCCGAAAGAAGCGTTAAGTTCAAGCATAACGTACATCAGCAAAAAGCGAAGCAAATATATTATATGTCAATGGAATTTCTTCTCGGAAGATCTCTCAAAAATCATCTTTACAATTTGGGAATTTCGGATGAAATGGCAAAGGCTGTTAAAGCGACAGGCAGAGACATAGAAACGCTTATGGATATAGAGCCCGACGCAGGGCTCGGCAACGGCGGGCTCGGAAGACTTGCCGCGGCGTATTTGGACGCATTGACGAGCGAAGATTATTCCGCAATGGGTTTTTCGATAAAATACGATTACGGTATTTTCAAACAGAAAATAGTGGACGGATGGCAAACCGAACTTCCGGACGAGTGGCTTCAATACGGTGACGTATGGTTGACTCCGCATCCGGAAGATACGTTTGAAGTCAATTTCGGCGGTACGGTTAAAGAGACGTGGACGGAGAAAGGTTGCGAGATAACGCAAGAAAACTGTTCGACGGTATTGGCTGTTCCGTACGATATGCAGATATCGGGATACGACAGCAAGGCGGTTAATGCATTGCGTCTTTGGTCGGCAAAGTCACCTATGGCATTTGATATGAGTCTTTTTTCGAGAGGAGAGTATTTGAAGGCTCTTGAAAACAAGTCTATTGCGGAGACAATCTCAAAGGTCTTGTATCCCGCCGACGACCATATTGAGGGTAAGTCGCTGAGACTGAAACAACAATACTTTTTCGTATCGGCGTCTGTTCAGTCGATTATCAAAAAGCATTTGACGAATTACAAAGATTTATCGAATTTGGGAAAAACAATTTCGATACACATCAACGATACGCATCCCGCGCTTTGCATCCCCGAACTTATGCGTATACTTCTCGATGTATATCATTACGGATGGGATGACGCGTGGAAGATAGTGGAAGAGACGATAAGTTATACTAACCATACTGTTATGAGCGAAGCACTCGAACGTTGGCCGATATCGCTATTCAGTTCGCTTTTACCGCGTATCTATCAAATAGTAATGGAAATCAATCAAAGATTCTGTGCGGAGCTTTGGAAAGCGTTTCCGGGAGATTGGGACAGAGTAAGTCGCAATGCAATCGTATCACATACGGAAGTGCGTATGGCGAACTTGTGCGTGGCGGCGTCGCATACGGTAAACGGCGTATCGGAACTTCACTCGCAGATTTTGAAAGACGACTTATTCCACGACTACTATTTAATGACGCCGTTTAAGTTTACGAACGTAACTAACGGTATTACGCACAGAAGGTGGCTCTCGGAAGCAAATCCCGAACTTTCAAAACTTATCGAAAGTCTTATAGGAGACGGATTTATCAAAAATGCGGACAATCTTGAACTTTTGAAACGTTACAAAGGTGATTTGAGCGTGCTTAAAAGGTTGGACGAAGTAAAACTTGCCAACAAAATAAGCCTTGCGCAATATATAAAAGATGCTAACGGCATAGAAGCGGACCCGAAAAGTATATTTGATGTACAGGTTAAAAGACTGCACGAATATAAACGGCAGCTTTTGAACGCACTTCACATACTCGATACGTATTTGATGCTTAAAGATAACCCGAATCTGTCAATGAATCCGAGAACGTTTATTTTCGGTGCGAAAGCCGCTCCGTCGTATTATATGGCGAAGCAAATCATACGTTTTATTTGTCAACTCGGAAAAGTTATCAACAACGATAAATCAATCAAAGGTAAAATAAAGGTAGTATTTCTTGAAAATTACAGAGTAACGCTTGCCGAAAAGATTATGCCTGCGTCCGACGTCAGCGAGCAGATAAGCATCGCGGGCAAAGAAGCGTCGGGCACAGGTAATATGAAGTTTATGATTAACGGCGCGATAACCATAGGTACAATGGACGGCGCGAACGTAGAAATACACGAGAGAGTGGGAGACGAAAATATTTTCATATTCGGCTTGACGACTTCCGAAGTCAACGACCTTTTGAAGAGAGGTTATAATCCGAGCGAATACTATAACGGCAATCCGCGTATCAAGCGCGTACTCGAAACAATGCGCGAAGGTATAGGCGGAGTGTCGTTTAACGAGCTTGTCGATTCTCTGCTTATCGGTAAACATGGTCAGGCGGATAACTTTATGGTGCTTGCTGACTTTGAATCATACTGCAAGGCGCAGGATGATCTCGATAAAGCCTTTTCCGATAGAGAGAGATGGAACCGTATGTCTTTAATGAACATTGCGGGAGCGGGATTCTTTGCGGCGGACAGAAGCGTAAGAGAGTACGCCGAGCGCATTTGGAATCTGAACGAAGTCAGATAAAAACGCCTAATGTATCTCTTTAATTCCAAAAAAACGGAATATAAGTTTCCTTTCGGCGCAGTGCCGTCGGAGACCGAAATAAAAATTAATTTTCCCGTATCGGCGGATATGCACGCGGATAAAGTCGATATTCTTATTCGTCTTAACGACAATATAACGAGAATTAATCTCGATCGAGTTAAACAGGCGGACGGATACGATTGTTACGCGGGCAAATTTACTCTTATTTATACGGGAATATATTATTATCGTTTTGAAGTATTCACCGGCGGTATTAAGCATAACGTCGGGCGCGGAGACGCGGGGCAGGCAATCGAAGGCGAATGGTTACCCGAATGGCAAATAACGGTATACGATAAGAATTTCAAGACGCCCGAGTGGGTGAAAGGCGGACTTATTTATCAAATTTTTCCTGACAGATTCAGACGGAGCGGCAAGCGTCCTTTACGGCATATAGGCATTATGAAAGAGAATTGGGGCGACAAACCGGGCACAAAGGACTACGACGGAATATACCGTGCAAGCGACTTTTTCGGCGGCGACCTTGACGGTATTATAGAGAAACTTCCTTATCTTAAAGAGATGGGGGTAACGATTATTTATCTAAATCCGATTTTCGAATCGGTTTCCAATCATAGATACGATACCGGCGACTATATGAAGATAGACGGCTTGTTGGGAGATGAAAGCACGCTTAAAGAGCTTTGCTCAAAAGCAAAGGACTTAGGCATTGCGGTTATTCTCGACGGCGTATTCAACCATACGGGATCCGAAAGTATATATTTTAACAAGAGCGGGCTTTATGACAGCGTAGGCGCGTATAACGATTACAATTCGCCGTATCACGATTGGTATTATTTCATTAACTTCCCCGATGAGTACGTAAGCTGGTGGGGAATCGCTAACGTGCCCACTGTCAACAAAAACAATGTACGTTATCAAGAATTTATTATGGGCAAGGACGGCGTAATCGAGAAGTGGGCGAAATGCGGAATATCGGGATGGCGACTTGACGTTGCGGACGAACTGCCCATAGATTTTTTAACGGCACTTTGTAAAAAGATTAAGGAAGTCAACGGCGAAGCGTTTATTTTGGGCGAGGTTTGGGAAGATGCGTCCACAAAAATAAGTTACGGGGAATTAAGACCGTATCTTATGGGTAAGCAACTCGACGGCGTTATGAACTATCCGTTTATGCACGCAATAGCATCGTATGTAGTGGGTGGTAGCGTAGAAGACTTTGTGCAAAAAATCGAAACGATACTCGAAAATTATCCTAAATGCGTAGTCGACTGTCTTATGAATATGTTGTCTACTCACGACACCGTACGCATTATTAACAGATTATCGGGCGCGGAGTGGCGGAATGGCGAAAACAAGTGCAACGATTTGAACGGAAACGAATATCAATGTGGCAGAAACAGATTATTCTTTGCGTCGACTATTCAATACACTCTTCCCGGTGTTCCCGCAATATATTACGGCGACGAAGCGGGGATGAGCGGATGGAGCGACCCGTATTCCCGCGGTTGTTATCCGTGGGGGAACGAAGATAAAGAACTTTTGAAGCATTATAGGAAACTCGGCGAGTTAAGAAAGAGATTCCGTAAAGCGTTTTCCGAAAAAACAGAATTTGTCTCTGATAATACGGGACTTTTGATATATAAACGCGGAGATGACGGAGAAATAACCGTTATTTGCAATAATTCGGACTATCCGAAAAAAACGGTTATTAACGGCAACGATTGGTTTTCGGGTAAACAAATCGACGGAGAACGCGAAGTTGCGGCGCACGGTTTTTATATAATAACGAAATAGTTTTATGGAAGCGCGCTATAAATACGACTTTTTTCCGTTTTTTTATCGACTTACTTATAACAAGTTTAGGGAAACAGTAGTTTATATGTTTCAATAAAACAGTTTCTTTGTATATTATTGTATCGCAAGAAATTTTCACACGGTTTATTAAAGTGTTTCACAGCGGTAATTTTATCCAAATACTTAGCATACATATATTAAAAAAGTTAAAAATACCGAGTGTTTATCCACAGAAAAGATTGCAAATGTGGATAACATTGTGGATAACTCTCCGAAATTATGCAAAATATGTATAAAATTGCGAAAATGCATTGTTTCGGATAGGTTGTATTAAAATTGCGTTTTTCATTAAAAAGGATTGCGATATGATTATCGGTGTTAAATTCAAGACCGTTGCAACAATACTGTCCCTTATATGCTTTTTATTGTGTTTTCGTCTTATATCGGCGAGTGTTATGGCAGTGAACGCAAAACCGAACGCATTGTGCGTAGTAATAGACGCGGGGCACGGCGGTATAGACGGCGGAGCGATGGGGGCAAGCGGCGTTAAAGAAAGCTACTTAAACTTGCTCGTCGCGTATGACGTTAAGGATTGTTTCGAGAACGCAGGATTCAATGTGGTTATGACGCGAAAAGACGAAAACGGACTTTACGGACTTGCAACGGACGGTTTCAAGCGACGCGATATGAACAAACGTAAAGAAATTATCAATTCCGCGCGTCCGAACGTCGTAGTAAGTATACATATGAACAAGACGTCTGTAAAGTCAAGACGCGGAGCTCAGGTGTGTTGTCAAAACGGGGACGATGACTCTTTGACTCTTGCGAACATCGTGCAACATAATCTTAACGAATACATAAACACGATGTATAGCGGAAGGAGATATGAAGTTATAGGGGGAGACTACTATATATGCGATTGCAGTCAGTATCCGAGTATTATAGTCGAGTGCGGATTTTTGTCGAATTATGAAGACGAGAGACTTTTATGCACTAAGGAATATAGGCAAAAAACAGCTTATTTTATTTACAGCGGTGTAGCCGAATACATTGCGATATATATGTAAAACGGCGTTGCGTGGCAAAAAACAGCTTTTTTACAAATTTTTTCCAAAAAACAATAAATTGTTGAAATTCTCTTGTAATATAGTAAAAATTGCGATATAATCTATACATAAACTTTCAAATGTTACGCGCAAGCATACGCGTGTACAGAGACTACGGAGGTAGCGTATGATTTGTAAAAAGTGCGGAGAAGAACTTCCTATCGGCGTAGAGATTTGTCCAAAATGCGGCACGGCCGTAGAAAGACGGAAATTGACTCCCGAGAGTGAAGCACGTATACGGGAGACAATGCCCGATCTCAAAGAAGCTCTTTTTAATGACAAGATAACGTCCGATACAACTTTGTCCGATGAAGTAAGGATTAAAGCGGCGGTTCCGATTTTAAGAGAAATTTTGCGACTCAAATTTCCCAAAAGTCAGCTTTGCAAAGAGTGCGGGCATCAGAATCCGAGTGGTGTTGTCAATTGTGTCAATTGCGGTTGCAGTCTTAACAGTACCGAGGAAGCCGAACGCGACGAGAACAATTCGGCTAATATGGTTAAACTTGATTTCCGGGAAGAGAACGTCAATTTCAACAACGTTTCCGATATAACGACTCCCGAAGAGTCAAAGTCGGCACAATCACAAAATTCTAAGACTTCTGTTGTTAACAATTATGTATTTCAGGTAAACGGTAGCGTAAACAATGCGCCGTATTCGCAAGATGCGGCAGAGAATAACGCAATCGCTATTCCGTACATCGCGCAATCGAAATTTTACACAAAGTCTGACGAAAAGCATGATAAGATGGTTAATCGTATATTGGCTTTTTTATTGATGCTTTTATCGGGCGGACTTATATTCGTTTTAACAGTCGGCTTACCGGTTATGAATTTTTCGGAAGCGAATATAATTAAGCCTTATGCAAACGGCTATCAGTTGATTGAAGCCGCGATTTATGCTTTAAGCGGTGGAACGATAGAGGATGCGGGTACGGCAGGCGGTATTAAATATTGCTGGACATATTCGTGGTTAAATCCGTTCTATATTGACGGAGTAGGTATTAATTTCGGAAGAGTCGTATATGTTTCGGCTACGGTAATTCTTTGCGTAATATTGTTTTTTGCGGTTATCATGTTTCTTATGAATTTCGTAAGGCTTATCACCGGCAAAATCAAACAAAACGGAAAGAGCAGATGTCACAAAATGACGTTAATTACACTTATATTCATTGTTATATTGGCACTTGTGATAACAGTCTTCGGATTTTTTATTCCGCAAGACGCGGAAAAATATCCCGCTATATACGGAGCAATCGATGGATTAACTATCGGAATCGGAATATATTCATCGGCAATAGTGACGTTTATAATGTTTATCTTAGGCTTCTTTACGAAGAAAATTCGCAGAGTTGATGTTATCGACAATAACGACAACAGCTCTCAAACTTAACGGCTACCGCTTAGGAGAGAAGTATGATATGCGCTAAATGCGGAGCTGAAGTGGCGGATAATATGAAGTTTTGCGGCGTATGCGGAGCGCCCGTTGAAGACAAGAAAAGCAGCAGCGACTCGGAAAAGCAAAACTCAAATGGGCGGACAGATATTATTGTTAAAGATCCTTATATTATGGTGGAACATACCGTAAGGAACGAAATACTTGCATCCATATGTATGTTGCTTATGTTTTTGTTTGTATTTGTTTCGTTATTCGTGAAATCATATATAAGCACAGACGGAAGCATAGTTAAAGGTTTTACTGGTATGGAAATAATATCGGGCGTTATTATCGGACTGCTCGGCGCTTCTGAAAACGGGTCAACATATTTCGACTTGTTTAAGAAGGAAATAACGACAAACGGTTGGGTTATAGAAGGTACGGGATTACTTAATCAAAGAGCAGTTGTGTCCGTATCGGTTATGATTGGCTTGATATTTGTCTTATCGGTGGCGACAGTTGATATTATTCGTTGCAGTATGAGAACAGTTGAGAAAAGACCGTTTAACAGACGTTTTCACATATTGTCGTTTATTACTTTATTAGGCGTATGCGCGATGTTTCTGTTAATTTGTATGCACAACGAATTTGCGTTCGATCAAGAAGGCTTTGAGGCTTTTTTGAGACATCAAGCGACCGTAACGGTAACGCTTAACGGGGTAAACAGAACGGTCGAAGTGTATTCAACGGGTATAGCGTATATATTGACGTTGTTCATTATACTGACAAGATTTATACTCGGTTTCTTCTTCGCAAAACCCGAACATATGAGACTTTCGGAAGCGTCCGAGAAGTATCCGCGCATTTATCCGCAAAAGTATAACGAAAAACGCACTGAAATATCGCACGAAGATTATGAAGTCATTATGCGTAATTCGGGAGCGATGGAGCGCCCTGTAATGCCACCGATACAAGATGCCGTTATGACACGGCAGACAAAAGTTACGGAAAAGGTTAGCAATTTTGACCGTCCCGTAACATTTGAGCCGTCACCGTCTCCGTCATCTTCGCCGTTGCAAACGGATGTTAAGAATAAGACGCCTACGACTGATGCGGTATCGGATAAAGTTACAGTCATAGATTATACTGTAACAGAGAACAGCTTTCCCGACTGCAATACGGAAGCAAATCAAACAATGACAACGCAAAATCTTGACGACAACAGTCAAGTTAAAATCAAAAAAGGAAGGTAACTGACTATGAACAACGATAAGTATATTGATTATGATTATTCTGATATCGATGACGGCACACTTGAAGATTTGGCGGCATTAATACTCGGTATCGGGAAATACAGAAAGGATGCTGTTCAACCGATATACGTTGCTCCTGAGGTTGAAGAAATAACAGAAGAAGAGATTCAGCCTGCTATATTGGAAACTGTTACGTCTGTTTTACCTGTCGAAGAAAATAATCACGAGCAAGATTTCAAATTAAACGGAACGAAAGCAGAGTCCGCTTCGCAAGCTCAACACAGATACAAGTTTGTTAAGCGTAAAATCATTAAGAACGAGAAACCGGTTAAAGAAAAAAAGCCTGTTAAAAATTATAAATGGATTCCGCAAGTCGCATACTTCTATTTGAGAAAAGAAGAGACAGGACCTAAACTTAAACTGTTGTTAAACGATAATCCGACGGATGATATAGGTGAGACAATATTGACGCACAACGTCTTAGACACGTTGAGTTTTGATGAAATTAATAAATCCGCGATAGTAAAGAAACCCGAATTTATTAAAAAGGAAGTGTCTAAAACGTCGCAGTCCAAAGTTACTTCCGCCAAGAAGTCTCAAACAAGCGCGTCAAAATCTGCTGTGAAGAAAGCTTCCTCAAATGGTTCTCAAAAGAAAACGACTGCATCGGTTAACGCAAAACAACAGGCAAAAGCGGACATCGACGAAATAGTCAAGAAAGCGCAAAAGAACAAATAATCTTTATTAACTTAATATCGAAGAATCAAAAGACGATTGAACATCGTCTTTTGGATTATTTAAGATAAAAAGGATGAATAATTGAGTAATACAAGTGGCATACATTCAGGACACAGACGGCGTCTTAAAGAACGAATAAAAGAGTTTGGAATTAAGAGTTTATCGCCACACGAAATATTGGAATACTTACTGTTTTTCGGTATTCCGTATAAGGATACAAACGAACTTGCGCATACTCTTATCGATACATACGGATCATTAAGCGGAGTATTTAACGCAAAATATGAAGACCTTGTGCGTATTCCCAATATGACGTCTGACGCCGCGCAACTATTGACGTCGTTACCGGCGGTATTTACGGAATATGTGAAAAACGGGCAAGGGAAAGTTTTGGTATTTGACAACGCGAATAAAACAGTGCAATACGTGTCCAACGAATTTTTACACAGCAAACAAGAGAGTATGCGCGTTTTGTTTTTGGACGGAAGGGCAAAACTTATCAAAGAAGAAAAATTCGAATCTCTTATTCCCAACCGTGTAAACGTTACGCCGAGAGAAATTCTCGAACGGGCGATCGCAAACCGCGCCGTAAACGTTATCATTGCGCATAATCACCCGTGCGGAGACTGTACGCCGTCCGAAGACGATATAGAATTTACTCAGACACTCGAAATACTTATGAAAGGCGCGGGAATAAATTTTTGCGATCACATTATTTTCACGCCCAAAGAGTATTTCAGTTTTAAGATAATGAAAGTCATTAAGGTAAAAACAATTAACGAAACAGACGATAAAATATAAATAGGGAATAAATACAAGGAATACAAAATGAATCAAAATAAAGTGAGAACACGTTTTGCACCAAGTCCTACGGGATTTATGCATATAGGCAATTTGCGTACGGCGTTGTACGCATATCTATACGCGCGCGCAAACGGCGGACAATTCGTGTTGCGCATAGAAGACACCGACAGAGAAAGATACGTGGAAGGCGCGGAAGCATTGATTAACCGTACGCTTAAAGCGAGCGGGATAGACTACGACGAAGGACCCGACAAAGACGGCGGAGTAGGTCCGTATATTCAAAGTCAACGTAAAGATATATACATTAAGTACGCAAAAGAACTTGTCGAGCGCGGACACGCATACTACTGTTTTTGTACGAAAGAAAGATTGGAGACGCTTATCGACGAAAACGGTAACAGAAAGTACGACGGACATTGTAAAAATCTTACGAAAGAAGAAGTGCAAGCCAAACTCGACGCGGGCGAGCCGTATGTAATACGTCAAAAGATAGAAAAGGGCGTTTCCGAGTACGACGATATGGTGTTCGGTCATATAGCGGTCGATTCGGAAGATATGGAAGACGAGATACTTATAAAGAGCGACGGACTTCCGACGTATAACTTTGCAAACGTTATCGACGACCATCTTATGAATATAACGCATGTAATTCGCGGGACCGAGTACTTGTCGAGTACGCCGAAGTACAATTTAATCTACGACGGTTTCGGCTGGCAGAGACCGTATTATATGCATTTGCCGCCTATTATGAAAGACGCTACGCACAAATTAAGCAAACGTTACGGCGACGCAAACTTTGAAGATTTCACCGCTCGCGGTTTTTTACCCGAAGCGATAGTCAACTATATTGCGTTGCTCGGTTGGAGCCCGAAAAACGATAGAGAAAAGTTATCTATGGACGAATTGAAAACGTTATTTAACGTCGAGGGAATTTCAAAGAGCGGCAGTATATTCGACGAAATGAAAATGAAATGGCTAAACGGCGAGTACTTAAAGGAAATGAGCGTTGAAGATTTCAAAAAGGTCGCGGAGCCGTTCTTTAAGAAGAGTAAGGTATACGGCAAGTTCGACTTGACGTTATTATCAGAATTAATCAAAACGCGTATAGAGACGCTTGACGAAATTCCGTCCCTCGTCGATTTCCTTTGCGAATTTGACAAATACGATACGGAACTTTTCGTGCACAACAAAATGAAAACCGACAAAGAGATAGCGACGACTGTTTTGAACGCGTCGCTCGACGTATTCGGGACGACCGAGTGGAACGCGGACGCTCTGCACGACAATCTTATTGCATTGTCCGAAAAACTCGGTATGAAGAAAGGTCAGGTTTTGTGGAGCGTACGGGTAGCACTTACGGGACGCGCGTCCACTCCGGGCGGTGCTATCGAAATGGCAATGTTACTCGGGCGTGACGAAAGCATAAAGCGTATTGAGTTTTCGCTTAAACTTTTGGGAGATTAATATGAAAATTCTCGTAACTGGCGGAGCGGGATATATCGGAAGTCACACTTGTGTGTTGCTGTTAAACGCAGGTTATGACGTAGTCGTTGCCGATAATCTGAGCAACAGTAAAGAAGAAGCGATAAAGCGCGTTGAACGCATAACGGGCAAAAGTTTGACGTTTTATAAACAAGATATTCTTGACAGAGACGGACTTGAAAAAGTTTTCCGGACGGAAAAGCCCGACGCGGTAATTCACTTCGCGGGACTTAAAGCTGTCGGCGAAAGCGTGGCTATACCTTTGTCGTATTATCACAATAATGTCACGGGTACGCTTATTCTTCTCGAAACGATGAGCAAGTTTAATTGTAAAAAAATCGTTTTCAGTTCGTAATTACAGAAAACATTTTACGCGACTTGTATGTATCGGATAAAGATTGGGGAATAATAATTCTCCGCTATTTCAATCCGATAGGCGCGCACGAGTCGGGACTTATCGGAGAAGACCCGAAAGGTATTCCGAATAATCTTGTGCCGTACGTTGCGCAGGTTGCCGTCGGCAAGCGTGAAAAATTGAACGTATTCGGCAACGATTACAAAACGAAAGACGGTACGGGAGTCAGAGACTATATTCACGTCGTTGATTTGGCGAACGGACATCTTGCGGCTCTCGATAAACTGAAAGAAGGCAGCGGCGTATACACGTTTAATTTGGGTACGGGCAAGGGTTACAGTGTTCTTGACGTAGTAAAAGCGTTTGAAAAGGCGTGCGGAAAGCCGATTCCTTACGTTATTGCGCCACGTCGCGCAGGAGACATTGACGAGTGCTACGCGGATCCGACGTACGCGAAAAACGTGCTTAAATGGAGCGCGAAATTCGGTATCGATAAAATGTGCGAAGACAGTTGGCGCTGGCAGAAAAACAATCCCGACGGATACGGCGATTGAAAAAATTTTTGAAAAATCAATAAAAATCATTGACAAAGTTTTTTTGATGTGGTAATTTATTGACAATAAAACCGATGAGGCGAATAGTAACGAATAATTTCGTTTTAAGAGAGCGACGGGTGCTGGGACGTCGTAACGGAACTTCGTGAATGGGACGCCGAGGTGTTAGAGTGAACGGAGTAGCTTTAATCGTAGCCGAACGTTAAACGGATAATGAAGGCAGACGCAAGTTTGTAAAAGTAGGTGGCAACACGGTCAACATCGTCCTACGCGAGTTGACCGTTTTTTGTTACAAAAAATAAAAAACAAAAAGGAGGACGCAAGTATGCAGAAAATTCCAACAAAGATTTATCTTAACGAAACGGAGATGCCAAAGTATTGGTACAACGTACGCGCGGATATGAAGGAAAAGCACGCGCCTATGCTCAATCCCGGCACATTGCAACCCGTTAAGAAAGAAGAAATGTATCCGTTATTCTGCAAAGAGCTTGTTGAACAGGAGTTCAACGAGACGGACAGACTTATCGAGATACCCGAAGAAGTGCGCGAGTTTTATAAAATGTACAGACCCTCGCCGCTGGTCAGAGCATACTGGCTTGAAAAGGCACTCGGTACTCCCGCGGAGATATACTATAAGCACGAGGGAAACAACACGAGCGGATCGCATAAATTAAATTCCGCAATAGCGCAGGCGTATTACGCAAAGAAACAAGGTATAACACATCTTACCACCGAAACGGGCGCGGGACAGTGGGGTACGGCACTTTCGATGGCGAGCGCGTTTTTCGGACTTAAACTCGACGTCTATATGGTTAAGATAAGTTCGGAGCAAAAGCCGTATCGAAAAGCGGTTATGGAGACGTACGGTGCTAACGTAATTCCGTCGCCGTCCGATACTACCGAAGTCGGTAAAGCAATTCTTGCGAAAAACCCGAAAACTGGCGGCTCGCTCGGTTGTGCAATATCCGAAGCCGTAGAAGTTGCGGTTAAGTCCGATAATACGAGATATGTATTGGGAAGCGTTCTCGACTATGTATTATTACATCAGTCCGTTATCGGACAGGAAGCGAAAACGGCACTCGATAAGTACGGCGTTAAGCCCGACATCATTATAGGATGCGCAGGCGGCGGCAGTAACTTGGGCGGACTTATCGCGCCGTTTATGGGCGAGAAGTTAAGAGGCGAGAAAGATTACAGAATTATAGCGGTCGAACCTGCGTCGTGTCCGTCGCTGACAAGAGGTAAATACGCATACGACTTCGGCGATACGGGGCATATGACGCCATTAATGAAGATGTACACGTTAGGGAGTAACTTTATGCCTTCCGCAAACCACGCGGGCGGATTGAGATACCACGGTATGAGCGCAATACTCTCGAAGTTATACGACGACAAAATGATGGAAGCGGTAGCGGTCGAGCAAACCGCGGTATTCGAAGCGGCGGAACTCTTTGCGAGAGTGGAAGGAATACTTCCCGCACCCGAATCGTCACACGCAATACGAGTTGCGATTAACGAAGCTCTCAAATGTAAAGAGACGGGCGAAAAGAAAGTTATTTTGTTCGGTTTAACGGGTACGGGATATTTCGATCTTGCGGCGTATACGCAGTACAACAACAAGACAATGACTGACTGTATTCCGACCGACGCAGACCTTCAAAAAGGTTTCGACGGACTGCCCAAGATAAACTGAAAACGGGCGGCGGTGAAAAGCACAAAACAGATTTTGTGAAAAATCGAAATTCAACGATAATTGCGTTTTCAAAATGTCAATCGGAAAGATTCGGATTAATTTCCGAATCTTTCTTGCTATTCAGAGCGTTATTTTATAACTTTATATACTAAGGTTTGAGATTTGATTGAAAATTTATTTGTATATGCTATAATACATACGGACTGAATCGATAAGGTATTATTTTTTACCGATAAATTCGGGATATTGAGTGATAAAAGCCCATTGCTGAAATTGATAGGTAACTTTATGTAAGATACAATGGAATAAACTATTATTGTTAATAAAAAAGGAGAAAATATGAGTAAACCTACAAATATACCTATTGAAAATAAACCGTATTTTGGATGGAAATACGAAGAACAAACTGTTATCAAACACCGTGTTTTTAAGGAATATTGGCGTGTTTGGGTTAGTAAACTTGGAAGAAACAGTGACACGCTGTTATTTGATTGTCATGCGGGCTGTGGAGTATATATAAATGCAGATAATAGTCTTTCATTTGGCTCTTCTATTATCGCAGATAAAATTGCGACCGAGATAAATAATAATTCAAGTAGATTACACAAAAATTATATATGTGCGTGTGACGTAAATCAAGAAAATCTTGAAAATCTTAAATCGGCGTGGCAAGATTGTAGTTGCAGTAATAGGTTTATGCCAAAATTGTCAAATTATAATGATATTTTGCAAAACACTCAGGTTATGAATTTTTATCGCTCACATCCTACGTTGTTTTTCGTCGATCCGTTTGGATATTATAATACGCCTATGCAAGGAATGGCTAATTTATTAAAAGGATTTGGAAATGAAATTCTAATTAATTTTATGTTTGATTTTCTGAATCGTGGCATAAGCATTTCCGCAGTGGATGAAAAACAACTCACTGATTTTTTTGGATGCAAAGATTGGAAGAAGGCGCGCGATAAATCCGGAGAAGAGAGAGAACTATTTTTAGTTAGATTGTATTGTGATAAACTAAAAGAATACACTTTTGCGAAATTTGTTTTTCCTTATAAATTATCGTATCCAAACAAGAATCAAACTTATTATTATCTAATTCATGCAACGAACAATATTGAAGGCATTACACATATGAAAAATAGTTTCGCGAAGATTAATCACGGACGAGTTGAGTATCTTGGGAAAAAGCAGGATGACTTTACAATTTTTGATTTGGATTCATATAAGTCAAGTGAAATTGCACAACAATGTTTTGCACAATTTGTAGGCAAAACAATTGCATTTAATAGTTTATGGGAGCAGATAGTCGAAAGTGTACCTTTTATAAAAAAAGATTTACAAATTGCTATTGCTGACTTTGAAGAGAAAAGTTTGTTAAGTGTTAAACGTATTTCAAGCAAGCGTGGGAGATATCGAGACGAAGATCTAATAACATTTGGGGATAAACTATGAAAACAATTAAGCGATCTTCTCTATTATATAAAACGGGTGTGGAATACGGTGACTATACGATAAATCATGTGCAAGGGTGCGCACACGGTTGCAAATATCCTTGTTATGCAATGATGATGGCGAAGCGGTTCGGAAAGGTTAAAACTTATGAGGAATGGTGCGAGCCGAAACTTGTTGAAAATTCGCTTGAAATTTTAGATAAAGAGATACCAAAATTAAAAAGTAAAATTAAGTCTGTACAACTTTGCTTTACAACTGATCCTTTTATGTATGGATATGACGAAATTCTGCAAATGAGTATTGCAATTTTACGCAAATTAAACGATAACGGAATAAGATGTACAACGCTAACGAAGAGCGTCTTACCGATTGAATTAGCGCAACTTTCAAAAGAAAATGAATATGGAATAACGCTGGTATCGCTTAATGAAGATTTCCGAAAAGTGATAGAGCCGAATACTGCGCCGTTTAATGAAAGAATAAGCGCATTAAAAGCATTACACAATGCAGGTTGTAAAACGTGGGTAAGTATAGAGCCTTATCCAACACCTAATATTATAGACCAAAATCTTGATAAAATATTAAATACTATAAGTTTTGTAGATAAAATAATTTTTGGTAGAATGCATTACAACAAACTCGTAACGGCATATAAAGAGCATAAAACGTAT
>ONBF01000004.1 GCA_900315995.1 uncultured Eubacteriales bacterium | reverse complement strand
CAGATAGAAGATATGGCAGAGTTATATAACGAAAGAGTTAAAGCCGACAAAACGTTGATAGACTATGTAAACGGATATAAATTAGACGACGAAAGCACGCAAGCAAATCCGTTTGATCAAAACGACGAAAATACTGTGAAATTGTATTCAGACGCGGAAACTTTTAAGTCATATGTAAAATCGTCAATAGAGCAAGCAAGTGAAGAGTCCCCGTATACGCAAGAGAGTTTGGACAGTATGAAGTCGCAAATACTCACTCAACTTCAAGCATACGCAAATTTAGAGCAGTATATATCCGAGAGAACGAAGCAAGAAAGTCAGTTAAAAATGTACAAAGACAGTTTAACTGAGTATAAAATAACGGCAAAGATTGACGGAGTAATACATTTATCGGCGGGTTTGACTGTCGGTACAATGCTTTCGCAAAGCGTGGTGCTTGGCACAATATCGAGCGGTGATACCGAAAACTTATATTTCGACGCGGGAATAAACGCAATCGACAGAAGTAAAATAGACGTTGACAGTAATGTTGAAATTGCGGTAAGCGGTATAGCGCAGACGGAATACGGAACGCTGAAAGGTAACATAGTCGAGATAGATAAAGACAGCACGCAAACGGAAGACGGACAGATTTATTACAGAATAAAAGTAATTCCGACGGAGACGTTTCTTACCGATAAAAACGGAAACGTAATTCATATTACAAACGGTATGCCCGTCGAGTGCAGAATAAAATACGACGAGACAACTTGGTTTAACTGGTTAATAGAACAAATTGTCGGAAAAACGAAATAAACGAAAGAGCAGAAGGTGATATATGCCGATAATAGAATTCAGAGATAACAAGGTTTTGAAACTTACGAACGTACTTTCGCGCAAAGTACCGTCCGACGAGATTTTCAATCAATCCAAACAAATAGAAATGCTTACGAATTGGATAAAGGCGAAAGGATATAAAGCGGTCGGACCTATGATTATGTACAGCAGCGGAGTTAAAGGGCTGGACGCGGATAACAACCCGATAATCGACGCAAGAATAATGTTGCAATTACAACAGTCGGACGTTCGTATTCAACTGCCGTATAAGTTTGAGAAGGAATTACGCGTAACTAATTGTTTATTCGCACGGTTTAACGACAAAGCGGAATACTTGCAATATGCCACAAGCAAATTAACGCTGTTTGCGTACGAAAACGACCTTACTTTGACAAACGAATCATATATCGTTTTCGTCAAACAAGACGACGAGCGACTTACGGCGGACGTGTTTATGCCACTTAAACAGGAGTAATGTATGTCCAAGTATAAGTGCGTAAAGCAACACGATATAACCGACTGCGGCGCGGCGTGTATAGCCACGGTTTGTTTACAATATAAAAAGGAAATGACTATCACGAAATTACGTGATATGTCGGGTACGGATATAAAGGGCGCAACCGCTCTGGGGATAGTCGAGACGCTTAATAAATTGGGCTTTGACGCGAAAGTCGGACGCGTAACAAACGATATATTCGATACAAAATTCACATTGCCTTGTATAGCAAGAGTTATTACCAAAGAAGGGTTAACTCACTTTGTCGTTATTCATAAAATATACAAAAATTCGCTTCTCGTTGCGGATCCCGCCGTCGGATTGCATAAAATTAAAAAAGAAGCGTTTTTTAACGATTTCGACGGATATATAATTTTATGCGCGCCGACAAACGAGTTTATCGCCGATAAAATCAAAACAAAAGGCGTTTTCGGAAGATTTATCAAGTTGTTATTCGCACAGAAAAAACTGTTTGTTTTAGCCATTATAGGCAGCATTATTTTGACCGTACTCGGTATAGCAAGCAGTTTTTTCAGTAAAATTTTGATGGATGAAATACTGCCTTATAACTTAAAAAATCAATTATTGATATTCTGTATAGGGTTCGGAATTATAGGTATATTCAATATTTTATTGTCAGCCGCAAGACAACATTTGCTTTTACACTTATCAATCAAAATAGATTTGCCGTTGATGTTAGGGTATTTCAATCACATTTTCGCATTGCCGATGTACTTTTTCGGGACAAGACGAACGGGAGATATTTTAACAAGATTTTCGGACGCGGGTACTATCAAAAATATTTTCAGTTCAATAATACTGTCTTTGATTATAGATATATTGCTAACGATAGTAAGCGGAATAATTCTATTCTTTATGAATAAAATTTTGTTCGCCATTATTGCGATAATAACATTAATAAACGCAATTTTGGTATATGCGTTCAAGAAGCCGTACAAGACGTTAAATACGGAAAATATGGAAAAACAAGCGGCGTTGAACAGCCAAATAATAGACAGTCTCAAAGGTATCGAAACGGTTAAAAGTTTCGGAGTGGAAGACGAAACTATGGATAAACTCGAAAGTCGCTATATTTCGGCTATTCGCACGGGATACAAAACAAGCGTTTTAGGCAACGTGCAAGGGACTTTGTCGGGGTTTTTCGGCAATATCGGTAATATTGTACTTATGGGTATTGCAACATTGCTTGTTATGAACGGCGAAATAACGCTCGGCAGTATGATGGCGTTTATGTCATTATCTTCATACTTTATGGATCCGATAGGCAGACTTGTAGGTCTCCAAATGCAAATACAGGAAGCAAATATCGCAATGAAACGTATGAGCGAACTATACGAAATCGAAGAAGAACAAGCCGATAATGAAAATTTGTTAGGCGACTTCGACTTAAACGGAGATATAGAAATAGAAAACGTTACTTTCCGATACGGCAGTCGTCAACCCGTGTTAAAAAACGTTTCTTTAACCGTTAAACAAGGCGAAAAGGTTGCGATTGTCGGTGAAAGCGGTGGCGGAAAAACTACTTTGGCTAAATTGATTTTGGGGCTATGGACTCCCGAAGAAGGCAATATAAGAATAAACGGTTTCAATATCGAAGAAGTGAATAAAAAACTTTTGCGCAGAGATATTGCTTATGTTCCGCAAAACGTTGAACTTTTCAGCGGTACGATAGAAGAAAATATAAAACTCGGTAAGAGAGACGCAACTTACGAAGAAATCAAGACGGCGTGTAAAAAGGCAGGTTGCGCCGATTTTATCGAAAAACTGCCTGCAAAATACAGTACGTATCTCGAAGAAGCGGGCGCAAATCTTTCAGGCGGTGAAAGACAAAGATTGGCACTTGCTCGCGCAATTATCAAAAAACCGAAAATTTTGATTTTGGACGAAGCTACAAGCAATCTCGATTTTATTTCGGAAGCGCAAATTTACGAAACGCTTAATAATTTAGACTGTACTACCATTATAGTAGCGCACAGACTTTCCACAATAAGAAAAAGCGATAAAATTTACGTCGTAGATAAAAACGAAATTGCGGAAGCGGGAACATTTAACGAATTAATAAACAAAGACGGAATCTTTCATAAAATTTGGAACAGCCAGATAGGCGAAGATACGGGAATAAATAGGACTGTCGGAAAAGTCAAAGAAAAAGCCGCTCAAAATTCAAAAATTATTAAAAATACCGTAAACGATACTACGGAAATGGAATATAAATAATTTTGTCCGAAATATATTTTTATTTAATCGTACTATAAATCGTCAAATAGTTGAGTTTATTGATAATATAAAAACACTGTATTTTTATTTATAATCTCAGTGAAAAGTAAAAATGTAAAGCCCCCGAATTTCAAGGGGGGCTTTTTATTATATTTCCCGTTTTGATTAAATTCTATATTATAGATTCTATATTACAAAATTATTTACATATCGATATGATTTGCGTTATAATTTAATTATGATCATACTTGCATCACAGTTATCTAAGTTAAGGCGCGAACGCAAACTTATGCTCAAAGACGTGGCGGCGCGCGTCGGTATCGCCGCCAATACGCTATGCCAATTCGAAAAGGGGAGAGCGCGCCCGAGTCTTGAAGTTCTCTGCGCGCTTGCCGATTATTATGAAGTAACTCTCGATTTTCTTGTGAAAGGCTCAGACAAGTAATCTTCCGTTGTCTCCGTCAATGACTTCGAGTATATTCACTTCGTCACCAGTTTTCGCGTCCACGTATACAAAGTAATCGGTGCCGTTGTACTGCCCGTATATTTCGTAAGTCAATATCTCGTTTTTCCCTTTCGGTACAAGCGCAAGCGTTATATTTTGAACGTTCATATCGCTCGGCGCTTTCGCTCTTATCTCTTCTTCGATAATCGTAGGGGACTCGACGGTTCGGTCGTCATAATGGTTAATAAGATACTCTTGCGCGTCAAACCCGATTATTTCGCCCGTGTCGCTCGCGACCTTTACTTTGACCATATCGCTGTAAACTATTACGCCGTCCGTTTCGTATACGAGATTAATAAACATTACGCCGTTATAATTGCTTATCCACACGTCTTTCATATTATTGAAACCCGCAAGCAATACAAATTCTTTCGCTCTAATAACGCAGTCGCTTTCGGACAGTTTTTGTTCTTCCACGCTGTAATCGGTATTGAAAGAGAGCAGTTTCGCTCCTTTTACGCTGATTTGTACGTTACTGTCGTCAAAACTCATATTATAAGTTGAGATTTTTCCGTCTTGTATGCCGTCGTATACGATTTTGTTTTCTTCCGAAATTCCGAAAACTTTCTTAACGTATTCAATCGTCTCTTCGGGCGAATATTCACGCTCGTTGAGTTTCGGTTCTTTATTCAGCATACTGTCCGAAAACGGTCCGTCGTAAATAAGTTCGGGATAGTCTATCGACACGTCCACGTTTTCGTTCATCGAATCTATAAAACCGTTTCCGCCGTCCGCGTTGAATAACGAAAGTCCGCTTATCGAATTTATGTCGAACGAATTCAATTCGTCTTTAAGCGTCGTATTGATTTCGGCAAGATTATTAATCGCCGTCTTTTCATCTTTGCTCAGTGCGTCACCCGTTCTCGATATGCGTTCTTCGAGATACTTGCAATAGTCGCCCGTTTGGTTTACGAATTTTACCGTTTTCAATATTAAGTCGTTACCCGTCGAGAGAGAGGCAACGTTTGCCTGCGCTGTGTCCGCGACGCGCCACGTTTCGAGTAAAAGTTCTCTTTGATAATTCGCGGACGTACTCAAAACGATTTTGTTGAGTTTAATGTCCATATCGTTTATTTCGGCTACAAGGTCGTAATAACTTCTGCGACTGCCGTTTTCAAGTCTCGTTTTGTATTCGTTCCGCTCGCTTGCGGTATAAGCCGTCGTCCCGATAAATATAAGCGTGCATATTCCGAAAAATACGCTCATTATAATTAAACCTTTCTTACTCATTTTCACTCCTTACAATGCAAAGTTATGCTTACCTATTTTAACGACTACGGTTCTCGACCATATCCACTTGCTCGTAGACGTTGCGGGGTTGTAGAAATACAGACAGCCGCCCGTCGGATCCCAACCGTTCATTGCGTCCTGCGCGGCTTTCTTCGCACTCTCGGACGGGGCAAGATTGATTTGTCCGTCCGAAACGCTTGTAAACGCGTTGCTTTGATAGATAACTCCCGAAACGGTATTCGGGAAAGACGCGCTCTTTACACGGTTCAAAACTACGGCTGCAACCGCTACTTGTCCCGTATAAGGTTCGCCGCGCGCTTCACCGTTTACAAGACGGGCAAGCAGATACAAGTCGGACGAAGAGTATCCCGACGACGAAGAATTATCCGACAGACTTATGCCCATATAAGCCGCGGTCTTCGTCCCGACTATTCCGTCAACAGTAAGCCCGAACCGCTTTTGATACGCTTTAACCGCGGCGACCGTTTTTGACCCGTAAATTCCGTCAACGGCACCCGTATAAAACCCTTGATTTTTCAAAAGCTGTTGAATTTTTTTTACCGTCGCGCCCGTGCTGCCGCTTTTTACGACGGCTGTTTCTTCGCTTGCCGAAGCGGGAATTACGATAAAACACGTCATCGCCGTAACCGCCATAACGAAAACAAGCAGGGCAGTCACTATCTTTCTTCTTCTCATTATTCACCTCCGTAATATCCGACTATTTCGAGAATTTTCGATTTGTATTTCACGTTGTGTTCGCCTGTTTCTTCACTTGAAACAAAACAAAGCGGGGGAAACAGTACGCACCACCAGTTATCGCCGTCGCCCGTTCCGAGTTCGATAATAAGCGCGTCGTACACTCCTTCGTCGAGCGTCGTGTCGTTATATGTTCTTATCGGAAATTCTTCTTTTTTAAGCGTCGCTTTTGCCGAATACGTAAAACCTTCTCGGCGTAAAACGTTCGTCGCAATGCTTGACAGTTCGCTTTCCTTCGACTTTACCGCTTCGTACGCTTCGGCTTTCGTCTTACAACCCGAGACGTACTGTGACAGATATTCGACTACTTCGTCTTTTACTTTATACTTGACGTTCTGATCGACTTGTGAATTGCTGTTCGCCCGTATATGTATCCTTATATATTCTTCGTTAGCGTTTCCGCCGTTTGAAGATAAGATTATTATCACGATAAGCGCAACTGCGCCGATAAACCCGAAAACAAAACTTTTCATATTTCACCTCACGGAAAATTTTTGCCAAAGAAAAAATCTTTATACAGAAAAATATTACGAAAAACGCTCTTTCAAAAAATTTGCAATAGCCGACCCGAAAAAATCGAGTGATTATGACTTTGATTAATACTATATATAGGAATGAAAGACGCCGTCGCTTGGCGTAATAAAAAATACTTTATTAAGAAAAAAGCGGCTCGTTTTGAGTCGCTTTTTATTTCTTATATTGTTATCTTTTCACTTCTTAAACATTATCTTTTCACTGTTTAACATCTTAGTCAATACGAAGACGATTATACATACATAGAACAGATTGGACAATATTTCAACCAATAAGCATACCGTATTCATAGTACCGCTTAATAAGCCTATTAATGTTTGCACGGCATTGTAAATCGGAATTAAATATAATGCCGGTGAAGACACGGCTCCGTTACTCGTTAATCCCGATATGCCTATCAACACAACGATTATCATTAAAGGTAAACTCATACTCGAAGCTTCTTTAACCGATTTGGAAAACGCCGATATGACGGCTAATAACGCAATAAATAATAACGTAACGGAAATCATAACGAAGAACAACAGAATATAAGTTCCTACGCCGTAAACATTAAAACTGAATTGATCCGACGCGGATCCCATAAGTTTCGGTAAACTTAACATTATACCTAAGAAACTCGACGTTGCGCTGACAAGTGCCATTACGCTTAATGCTAAAATCTTTCCGATAGCAATTTGACTTCTCTTTGTCGGCGTCATTAATAACGTAGCCATTGTTCCTCTTTCTTTTTCACCGGCAAAACTATCGGCGCAAAACGATAATGCGCTTGAAAAGATAATTATCATAAAAAGATACGGTAACATCGTCGATAAAAGTTTCTTCGATATATCGTCTTTTTTGACTAAGTTATAATCCGTTCCCGATTCGGGATTGTTAATATTGAACATATTGCATTTTGTCGCTTCATAATTGTTCAGATAAGTACTGTATACTTCAAATATAAAAGCCGATTCTTCTTTGGATGAATTATAATATATTTCCACGTTCGGCGTAGGTTTTTCACCGTCAGCTTTATGTTCGTCAACCATTTCAATAAAGTTTTCAGGATAATAAACGTATAAATCCGCTTCTTTATCGGCAATCTTTTCCAAAAACGCTTCCTTTGATACGGGTGTTTCGTTTTCATAAAGATCGTTCGTTTTATATCCGCATATCGTAAAAATATTTTCAAACGCGTCGTCTTCGGGACAATTTACCACTCTGACGATAAATTCGGTATATTTTGTTTGTTTTTGTTCCGCGTTTGAGACGACGGAACCTATAAACGTATACATAATGAAAATAATCAATCCCGGTAAAATCATACCGCATAGAACTCTTATATCCGTAAAGCTCCTTCTGAGCTCTTTTTTGAAAATCGTAAATATCGAATGCATTTTATTCCACATCTCCTTTTATTTTGCGGTAGACATCAAAAAACACATCTTCGATTGATTTTTCCTTTTTTAAGTTTTCCAATGAGTCTTCCAATATCATTTTGCCGTCAATAATAATACCTACTCTATCGCATAATTTTTCAACCAACGAGAAAATGTGTGTGGATAATAAAACTGTTTTTCCCTCGTTGCGCATTTCAACCAAAAAATCCGTTACGGTCTTTGCCGTTATTACGTCAAGTCCGTTTGTCGGTTCGTCGAAAATTATAATGTTCGGATCATGGACAATAGATATTACCAATGAAACCTTTTGCTTCATACCGGTTGATAAATCTCCGACTTTTACTTCGGCAAATTTATCGATTCCGAACTTTTCGAACAATCTTTTCTTCCTTTCAGTCGCGGTTTCCTTATCAATATGATGTAATTCGGAAAAATAATCGAATAAATAATTCGGCGTGAAGTAATCTTCCAACTTTAACTCGTTAGTCATAAAACCGAGTTTATTCCTAACCTCGTTTGATTCGGTTACTATGTTCTTTCCGTCGACTATTGCGTCACCGCTGTTTGGTTTAATTAAAGTAGCCAACATCCTGAGCGTTGTTGTTTTACCCGCACCGTTAGGTCCGAGTAGTCCGTATATTTCTCCTTTATAAACCTTAAAAGATAAATCATCGACAGCAATTTTAATGCTTTCCGTTGTTTTTTCTATTTTCTTTTGTTTCTTAGAAATCTTATATTTTTTAACAAGATTATTAACCGTTAATATTTCTTCCAAGACAGTATCGCCTCCCTTTGTATTTAATAGTATATAATAGCACTTGTATATAAGTCAATTATTTAAGCGGATTCGCTTACAACCGCACATATTCAAAACTCATAATGTTGACAATAATTATTCAATAAGTTTATAATATTTAATTATATACGGAAGGTGTTGTCAGTGGTAAGAAGATTTATCGGAATCGGTGGCGGATCGCTTAAAGAAAAAACGACTTTACCGATTGACGCGTTTATTCGTTCTTTATCGAATAAGGAACGTCCTTATGCGTTGTTTTTTCCGTCCGCAAGCCACGACAGCAAGCCTTACTTCAATACTTTTCGCAAAACGTATTGTTCGAATCTCGGTTGTCAGGTGGACGTTGCGCTTCTTACCCGTAACGAAATGACTGTTGAA
The DNA here is from genome assembly GCA_900315995.1 of uncultured Eubacteriales bacterium. Classification (GTDB taxonomy): domain Bacteria; phylum Bacillota; class Clostridia; order Christensenellales; family RUG350; genus RUG350. Next base: position 47,153 of record ONBF01000004.1, on the reverse strand, counting down.
CATATCGACGAAAAAATCGCGCTTGCCGACATTATCTATGTAGGTGGCGGCGACACTCGCTATATGCTCGACCTTTGGCACGAAACGGGTATGGACGAGAAATTGATTGCCGCATACAAAAGGGGAGTTATTCTCTGCGGACTGTCCGCGGGCTTTATCGGTTGGTTTCGAAAGTGTTACACCGATTACGAAATATCAAGAGGAACGGGCGGAGAGTATATAATATCGGACGGACTTAATCTTTTCGACGGTACGGCTTGTCCGCACTACAATTTGCGACGTGAGTTTGACAATCACGCTCTTAATTACGAAAAGTCCTACGCCGTCGAAGACAACTGTGCGATATATTTTGAAAACGAAAAATTCATAAAGAGCGTTTCCGCGGGCGGAAAGGCATATATGCTTACGACGTCGGACGGAAAACTTATAAAGACGGAGCTATGAGAAATTCCAAACCATACAAAACCGCACCTATGGTTTCCCGCGCGTCCAAGGTAATGTATGCCTCGGGCGATCTCGGATTTTCCATGATAACGTCTACCGTATCTTCGTTTCTTATGTTTTTCGGCACTTCCGTTTGCGGTGTTGCCGGAACGCTGATGGGTATAGCGATTGCGCTCGGTACCGTATGGGACGCAGTTACCGACCCGATCGTCGGATATTTATCAGACAGAAAAAACAGTTTGCTTTTCGGCAGACGACACGGTTTTCTGCTTATAGCGATCTTCGGGCTGTCCGTCGTTAACGTTTTACTGTGGTCCGTTCCGCTTGACGCTTCTAATTTCATTAAATTCTTGTATTTTCTCGTTTGTCTTATTGCGTTTCAACTTTTCTCGACGTTCTATGCGACGCCTCATTCGGCACTGTCGCTCGAACTCAGTAAAGATTATAAAGAACGCACTTCGATAGCAAGTCTCAAATCCGTATTTTTACTTATCGGAAGTATATTGCCGACGCTTATTATGGCGTTACTTCAATCGGGCACGGGACAAACCGCCGAAAGTTATCGAGCTATGGCGTATATATCGAGTTCGGTTATGCTTTTACTCGGCGTTGTGTGTTTTCTCGGATCATATTCGCATATACCGAGACTCAGAGCGCAATATAAAGACAAGGTGCTGCCCAAACAATCGTTCGTTGAAATATTCAAAAACTTCTTTATCGTATTCAAAAAACCCGTTTACAGAAACCTAATACTCGGATATTCCGTGTCGCTTATGTCTGCGGCGTTCTTAACTTCCGCCGGATTCCATATGTTCACGTACACTTTTAAGCTTCAATCAACTCAAATGTATTTGCTTATGGCGGCAGTGTTTGTAATGACGATTGCATCACAACCGTTCTGGATCTGGTTTATCGGTAAATTCGACAAGAAAGGCGCGGTTTTACTCGGTATCGCTTTTGTCGGATTCGGCGTTATTTATCTTCTCGTCGTGTTTTTACTCAGAGAAACCGTTACAAACTTGACGCTCGTCATATTTCCCGCGCTTGCAATGGCAGGATTGGGTATGGGGGCTTTATACACAATGCCTACGGCAATGCTCGGTGATACGACCGACATCGAAAAACAAAAAACAAATCAGGATAAGACTGCTACGTATGCGGGTTTTATGACTTTTTGTAATAAATTATGTAATGCGGCAACGTTGCTTATAGTAGGTATTCTTTTGGACGTAATCGGCTTTGACGAAGCTACCGCGCTCGAAAATCAAGGGGTACAACTCGGACTCGGTTTTATAGTAATTATCGGAATACTTTCGGCTCTTTCTGTCGGCTTTTACTTTTTCTCAAAGTACAACGTAAAGAAAGCGGACGTCGTTAAACTCACTCCAATTAACGATCCGAGTAAAAAAGGAATAGTACGCATTGACGGTAAAGGCAGTCGTAAATCCAAAAAAAGATAATTTTTATATAGCGCGCCGTTTTGATTTTCAGTTAATAAAAGTTGTTTCTTATTATACGGTTTTTATATTATATAATCACTTTGAATTATTCTGAATATGTGATATAATATCGATAGTTTGTAAAGGTGTACTATGCTTGATATAGATAAACTCTGGTCGGACGTATCGGATAAGCTTTCGGCACAAATGATAACGGTAAGTTACGAGGTTTGGATTAAAAATCTTGAACCCGTTTGCGTTACGAAAGACGGCGCGCTCGTACTCTTGGCGGCATCACAGTCCGCCAAAAAAATGGTTAATAAAAATTATCAAACTCTTATCGATACCGCTGTCAAAGAGTCAAATTCGTTATTATCTCACGCACTTATTATTGAGGAAAGCGAAAAAGAAAAATATATTAAACTTCAAGACGAAAATATCGCCGACGAAAAACTTTATCTTGAAAATAAACTCAAAGCTCCCGCTTTTACCGCTAAATATACGTTTGATAATTTCGTTGTCGGCTCGTCAAATAAATTTGCGTTTGCCGCAGCACAAGCAGTTGCGGAAAATCCGGGTACAAAACATAATCCTTTACTTATATACGGCGGAGTCGGACTCGGTAAAACTCACTTAATGCACGCAATAGGCAATTATATCAAACAACATAAATCGGACTTAAAAATACTTTACACCCCGTCAAATAATCTTACCAATGAACTTGTCGATTCTATGGTTAAAGGCAATAAGGATAAAGACGTTAATACAAATTTCAGAGAAAAATACCGTAACGTCGATATTCTTATGATAGACGATATACAGTTTTTGGCAGGTCGTACGGGAACTCAGGAAGTACTTTTTCATATTTTCAACGATTTATTTCAAAACGGTAAACAAATTATCTTAACATCGGACAGACCACCAAAAGAAATTTCTCCGCTCGAAGAGAGATTGCGTACGCGTTTTGAGTGGGGACTTATTGCAAACATAGTGCCGCCCGATCTCGAAACGAGAGTCGCTATTCTTCAAAAGAAAGCAATAGTAGATCATGCGGCGCAGGTAAGTCCCGAAGTATTAAGGTTTATCGCGGAAAAAGTAGAAAGCAATATAAGAGAAATGGAAGGTCTTTTAACCAAAGTTATTTTTTACGCTAACTTAATAGGAAAACCCGCTACTTCATTAGACGTTGCGTACGACGCGTTAAAAGATTACGTTGACAATAAAAGCAACGTTGTGGACGCAAATTACATAATAGACGTTACTTGCAGTTATTTTAATATCTTAAAGAGTGATTTGTGCGGTAAAAAGAAAAATAAAGAGATAGTCGAACCGAGACAAATATGTATGTATTTGATATACGAAATTTTAGGTTTACCGCTTAACACGATAGGCGGATACTTCGGCGGAAAAGATCATACTACGATACTTTACGCAAAAGACAAAATATCAAATCTTATAGATACGAATAACATCGTAAAAAGAGAAGTATCCGATCTATATAAAATGATTGTTAAAAACTGATGTGGATAACTTTTGATTATTAACAATAAAATAACAGTTTATTCACATTTTAATGTTAATAAAAATAACAATATATAGTATAATGTTTTATGTCTGTAACAATATAATGTGTTATTTTGACTTATTAACATTATCCACAATACTTATTAATATTGTTATTCCTAATAAAAAAATTAAAGTTAAGGGAAGGGGGCAAAATGAAACTTTTTTGTTCAGGAACAGATTTATCGGACGCAGTATTTACGGTAATTGCGGCTTTACCTCAAAGAAAAAACATTTCTATTCTTGAAGGTATTAAACTCGAAGCTTACGGTGACGAATTGAAAATAACCGCGACGGATCTCGAACTTACGATAGAAAAGAAAATAAAAGCGAATATCAAAATAGAAGGCGAAGCAGTCGTTGCCGGTAAAATATTTACCGATTTTATCAAAAAACTTTCCAACGAACAAGTTGAACTCGACGCAACGGCGACAGATCGACTGAAAGTAAAATACGGCGACAGTAAATGTGAATTTGCGTGTCTGCCGAAAGAAGAGTATCCCGCAACGAGAGTTGTTGATAATACGTTGTCTTTCAGTTTATTTCAAAAGGATCTTAAAGATTTGATTGTAAAAACTGCTTTTTCGGTTGCTCAGGACGATTCGAGAATGATTTTGAAAGGTTGTTTGTTTGAACTTAACGATAACGCATTGACAGTTGTCGCGCTTGACGGTTATCGTCTTGCAATGTCTGTCAAATCGCTTGAATGTAATAATATAGATAACAAAAAACTTATTATTCCTTCCCGCAGTCTTAATGAAATAAAGAAAATACTCGACGAAGATAACGAACTCGTTACGGTATATATTCAAAATAATTTCATAATGACGGAAATAAAAAATACAAGAATAACGACACAGCTTATAGACGGCGAATATATAGCGTACAAAAACATTATTCCCGTATCTTTCTTAACGGAAGTAATAATCGGAAAAGAACAGTTTAACGAGTGTCTGGAACGTGCGTCGGTTATTTCGAGAATAGGTAAAAACAATCTTATTAAACTCGATATAAAAGAAAAAGTTTTAACCGTACTGTCAGATTCCGAAGAAGGTAATATAGACGAAAAGTTACCCGTTAAGTTTACGGGACAAGAATTACAAATAGCGTTTAACGTAAAATATTTAACCGACTGTATGGGAGCGATAGAAGACGAATATATTAAACTCAGTTTCAACAACAGTAAAACGCCTTGCGTAATAACGCCGATAGAAAACGAAAACTATTTATATCTAATTTTACCGGTAAGAGTACAAGGGTGAAAATAAAGAAACTATAATATTATAGAGTGGATTGTTACTCAATATTTTAGTAAGATTTTATTTTGCCTTTTCGTGCGCGTTGAAACGAACTTAATGATATAAAGTTTTATACTAAATCTTTATAATAACAACGTTTACGTTTGTGTTTTATGTGTTCGTACTTTTCAAGCATATTGTTAATTGGAAGATTGGTTTCGAGCGTTCCGTTAGTTTCGGCGTATTTTATACCGTCTTCGATTGCGTTGCATGTCAGTCTGTGCATAATAAGCGCGATAAGTCCTTTGTCTTTATATTTTGGCGCAACGGCGATAAGCGCGAGTTCGACTTCGTTGAAGTGTTTAAGCGCGCGAAGTATTTTTATAAAGCCGAAAGGAAACAGTTTTCCTTTACACTTATTCATAGCGTGCCACATACAAGGGAGAGCGACGCCGAATCCGACGATTTTATCCGTATCGTCTTTAATAATGCTTATGTAGCGCGGCTTAAAAAGAAGACCGAGTTGTTTAATCGTTGCATCGCGTACTTTATCCGTAATCGGAATCGTCCCTTCGAGATCCGAATATGCAACGTCAATGAGTTCAAAAATTTCTTTACCGTACTTTTTGATAATCGGTTTTATCTTCGTTTCGTTGGTGATTATGTCAGTCAAATGATATTTCTCACTTATAATATCCGCAAACCGCGTAGATTTTTCGGGGGGTACGGTAGGGACTTTGATACGACGCTCTATCCAATCGGCGTGTTTTTTATATCCGAGACGTTCGATAAAAGTTTGATAATAATCCGGATTGTACGAGCTTCCGTAACACGAACAACAGTCGAAACCTTCGACCAAAAGACCTTCTCGGTCGAGATCCGTATACCCGAGAGGACCGTATATTCTCGTCAGATTATTGTATCTTACGAATTTTTCGGCAGCTTCAAACAACGCTTCGGCAACGTCAAAGTCTTGAATACACTCAAATCTTGTGAAGCGTGCGGCAAGCTCGTTTGTTTTACGATTATACGCATGGTTTATAATAACGCCAAGACGTCCCGCAAGTTCGTAGTCTTTATATGCGAGAAAAAATACCGAATCTGAATATTCCGCATACGGCGATTTCTTTTTTGGATCGTAAAGTGCGAGTTCGTCGCTGTAAAAAGGCGGACAGTAATATGGATTGCCTTTATAAAGTTTAAGCGGAAAATTAACAAATTCCCGCATTTTTGATTTTGAATTGACTTTAATAACTTGAATCATAGAACTACTCGCATTTATACAATATAATAACTATATTATAGAATAATTCATTAAAAAATCAAGCATTTTGTCGAAATTAGAATTCGTCGAGAAAAAAATTTCGGGTTTTTGAAAATATTAAGTAAAATGAATTGCTAAAAATTTTAATATGTGTTATTAAATAAAAAGTCAATTTATAAAAAGAGAGAAAATATGATTAAACTTTTTACATCATGTATAGGGAAGTATAAGAAATACGCAATTATCGCGCCGATAGGAATTATCTTTGAAGTGTTATTCGAAGTTCTTATTCCGTTTATGATGAATTACATAAGCGACGCGCTCAATGCGGAAGATATGACGGCACTGTTATCAATCGGCGGTCTGATGGTATTATTTGCAATTTTATCTTTAATTTGCGGTATATTATCGGGCGTAACCGCAGCAAAGGCAAGCGCGGGTTTCGCCGCCAATTTAAGAAAAAAACTTTTCTTAAAAATTCAAAATTTTTCGTTTAAGAATACCGATAAATTTTCGACGTCGAGTTTGATTACACGACTTACCACCGACGTGGAAAACGTACAAATGGCGTTTATGATGCTTATACGAGGGTTCGTTCGCGCACCGATTATGATAATTATGGCTACGACGTTCGCTTTTGCGACTAACGTTAAACTTGCGCTTATATTCGTCGTTGCGCTTCCGTTGCTCGCAGGTACGCTTATACTGATTATTTCACGCGCGCATAAAAGATTCAAGACGTTACTTAAAGTATTCGACGATATGAACGCGGTAGAACAAGAAAACTTAATAGGTATACGCGCCGTCAAAGCTTTTGTCAGAGAAGATTACGAAACCGAAAAGTTCGTTGCAATCAGCGAAAGAGCGCGTGACGCGCACGTCAAAGCGGAGCGTATACTCATATTCATTACGCCTATTATGATGATGATAATGTTTGCTTGCGTTATGGCGGTTATCGGATTCGGCGGTATGATGACTTTTGACGATTCCGGGTTTGACGTCGTATCGCTTACAAGTTATTTAACATATACGACGCAGATACTTATGTCACTTATGATGATGGGTATGATACTCGTAATCGTGGTAATTTCGCGCGCGTCTCTTACACGAATTAAAGAAGTGCTTGACGAAGATATTGATATAAAGGATGATACTGCGGACGAAAATCTCATTGTATCGGACGGCAGTATAGATTTCAGCGACGTCAATTTCAGTTATTCGGGCGACAGTGATAAAAACGTGTTGAACAATATCAACTTGCATATCGAAAGCGGAGAGACGATCGGTATCATAGGCGCTACGGGTTCGGCAAAAACAACGCTCATTCAAATGATTCCGAGACTGTACGACGTGGACACGGGTTCGGTTAAGGTAGGCGGTCACAACGTCAAAGAATACAAGATTAAAAATTTAAGGAACGCCGTGTCTATGGTGCTTCAAAAGAACGTACTTTTCTCGGGGACGATAAAGGATAACTTAAAATGGGGTAACGAAAACGCAACCGACGAAGAGATAGTCGAAGCGACTAAGGCGGCTTGCGCGCACGATTTTATAATGAGTTTTCCCGATGGGTACGACACCGAGCTCGGACAAGGGGGAGTAAACGTATCGGGTGGGCAGAAGCAAAGACTTTGTATTGCGCGCGCGCTTCTCAAAAAACCGAAAATACTTATTCTCGACGACAGCACGAGTGCGGTTGACACATCAACGGACAAGTCGATAAGAGAGTCGCTTAAAAAGATTAAAGGCATAACGGTAATAATAGTCGCTCAGCGTATAGCGTCGGTAGGCTCGGCGGACAGAGTTATCGTAATGGACGAAGGACGTATTGACGCGTTCGACACGCCGCAAGAGCTTTTGAAAAGCAATACGATATATCAAGAAGTTTATAATTCTCAAATGAAGGGGGCGCAACAAAATGGCTGATATAAAGACGACGACGCTTCCGAAAAACGTGCAAGTCGGACAACCGCAAAAGAAAGGCAATATGTTTAAGGTTATAGGCAGACTTTTAAGTTATGCGAAGAAATACAGGTTTTTGTTCGGGTTTGTAATTTTGCTTATCGTGGCAAGTTCCGTTTTGAACGTAATCGGTATGTTCCAAATCAAAACCATTACCGCATACTTCGGAGAAATTAAAGACGGAAAAGCGGTATTCGAGTACGCGGAGCTTTACAGGATGCTGTTGATAATGGGCGGCTTTTTCGTGGGCGCGACGATTTGTGCGTACGCATATGCGCGACTTATGTTGATGTTGTGTTCACGCATAATGAAAGCATTGAGAGACGAAATGTTCATAACGCTGCAAAAGTTACCCGTAAAGTATTTCGATACTCACGCGCACGGCGATATAATGAGCAGATTTACCAACGACACCGATACGTTAAGAGAGTTTTTCAGTCAAAGTTTACCTAAGACGATAGATACGGTATCGACAGTTATTGCGACGTTCGTTATGTTGTTTATCGCAAATTGGGCGCTTGCGCTTATAGTAGTCGCTATGCTCGTAATTATGCTTACGGTCGTTAAGGTGGTAGGCGGCAAGTCGGGTAAATACTTTATTAAACGTCAAACGGAGATAGGCAGAAATAACGGTTATATCGAAGAGTATATTGAAGGGCAAAAAGCAGTCAAAGTATTCTGTCGTGAAGAAAAGACAGTTGAAAATTTCGATTCAATTAACGAAAGACTCAACACGGCTACCGCAAAAGCCAACGGTTACGCAAATATTCTGATGCCAATACTCGGTAATTTAGGTTACTTATTCTATGCGCTTATCGCAACGTTAGGCGGTGTGCTTGTCTTAAACGGTATGGCTACGCCGAGTGATATAGTCGTATTTTTACCGCTGATGCGAAACGTGACTCTGCCTATCGGTAACTTCTCGCAACAGATTAATATTATTATGATGGCGGTTGCGGGCGCGCAACGTATATTCGATATAATCGACACTCCGCACGAAGAAGATAACGGGTACGTTACGCTTGTCAATGCGAATATCGACAAGAACGGCAATATCACGGAAAGCGAAACGCGTACGGGTAAATGGGCGTGGAAACATCCGCACCACGACGGGACGCTTACGTATACGGAACTCAAAGGCGACGTGAGATTTGCGGATGTATCTTTCGGATACGAAGAAAACAAGCAGGTTTTGTACGACGTATCGCTGTATGCAAAACCGGGTCAGCAGATAGCGTTTGTCGGCGCAACGGGCGCGGGCAAGACGACTATTACAAATCTGATAAACCGTTTTTACGATGTTCCCGACGGTAAGATAAGATACGACGGAATTAATATCAATAAAATCAAGAAAGCCGATTTGAGACGTTCTCAGGCAATGGTTTTACAAGACACGCATTTGTTTACGGGGACGGTTGCGGACAATATAAGGTTCGGAAAGCTCGACGCGACGGACGAAGAAGTGATAAATGCCGCAAAGATAGCAAACGCCGACTTTTTCATATCTCACTTACCGCAAGGATACGACACTATGCTAACGGCGGATGGGGCGAATTTATCGCAGGGACAACGTCAGCTTATCGCAATCGCGCGCGCGGCAATAGCCGATCCGCCCGTTCTTATACTCGACGAGGCGACAAGCTCGATAGATACGCGTACGGAAGCCATTATCGAGAAAGGTATGAGTGAACTTATGAAAGGTAAAACGGTATTCGTCATAGCGCACAGATTATCGACCGTAAGAAGAGCCAATGCAATTATGGTTTTGGATCACGGGCGCATAACGGAACGCGGTACGCACGAACAGTTAATGTCGCTTAAAGGAACGTATTATAAGCTCGCGCAAGGCTTGTATGAATTGGAATAAAAAGCAAATTCTTATAGCGTTATTATTTCTTGAAGTTCCGATTGCTTGACGTATAACGGTGTGCTTTGTTCTAAAATACTTTGATAAAAAAAAATTAAAAATAGCGCAGTCAGATAACTTTTGTTTTATAAAAACGCAGTAATCACTTTCCACTTATCGAGCAGTTTTTCGAGCGAAGCGGCGGCGTTTGCGGGAGACGTGGACGGCAAAGGCGTTGCGATACTTACATATTGCGGAAAGGCTTTGACAAATAAAGTATACGCCTTTTGACCGTTAAGGAAGATATGTTTAATTTGCGAAGAATCGATTATAGTCGGTATATCAGCATAAACTACGTTACGTATAGACGCGTCGCTTGACGCTATTATGTCGCACTCTTCGACTACGTCGTATATGGCAATATGATTATTAAGTAAAAGAGTTTTGCGAGTAGCGATGTCGGCGTCGATAAAGTCAACGTTAAAAAGGCGGGACAAAACTTTCCAAAAGCGGTTTTTCGGGTGCATATAGAAAAAGCCCGCTTGTTTTGACTTTACGGACGGGTGCGAGCCGAGTATCAAAATTTTTGAAGCAGTATCGTACACCGCGCCGAAGCCGTGCGTCGAGTGGACGTAATCGGTATTTGTTTTCGTCATATTAATATTATAACAGATTATAACAGACAAGTTAATTGTTGCAAAACGTAAATAATGTGTTATAATGTTCATACTACTCTTACGGGTGTGTTTTGGATTCGACAGGGAAACGTGAGGGCGAGTGAAGCATGTCGAAGGGTTGCGACTTCGTAAAAACGCGAAAAAGCAATAAATGCTGAAAACAAAAATTCAAGCGTAAATTACAACAATTACGCTTTCGCTGCCTAAGGCGGCGATGTCGGTCTCGTTTCTCCGTAGGGCGAGTGCTCGGCATTAACTATACGGACAACGTTGCGTTATGTAAAGTCAAAAGGATTGAACACGAACTAAGCATGTAGAAGAAGCGTCGGCAGTTTTTTTGAACACGGGTTCGATTCCCGTCACATCCACCAAAATAGAAGAATAGGTTTAATACCATTGGTATTAAGCCTTTTTTTGTATTTAGAATAGGTTTGAACCCCATATTTTGAGCTCTTAGTAGTTCTTTTTATTATTTGCAGGTCTAAAATAATCTTTTAATATGAATTTACTTAAAGTTGTTTTACACGATTTGAGGCAAGGGTGCTAAAAATTTTACACGATTACAAGTAGGGGTGCTAAAAATTTTACACGATTTGAAATAAAATAGATTTTAAGAATGTATAACCAGTTTTAGCTAAGGTGTATAAAGAATCATAAAAATATGATATAATTTATAAAAATAAATGTGAATGGAGTTGATTTTTATGGAAAAGGCAAAAGGTTATTATATATACATATTAACAAATCCGTCTTTTAAAGAATGGGTAAAAATAGGATATGCAGATGATGTAGAAAAAAGAGTAAAAATTTTAAATAGTCATGAAACAACACCTTTTGGGTTTAGAATTTATGCTACATATGAGGTTGCAGGAAGACTTCAAGATAAAAATGTCCATAGTCTAATAGATCAACTTAATCCGAATTTAAGAAGCAAAGAGATAATTGGAGGAAAATCTAGAGTTCGAGAATTCTATGCAATGAGCCCAGAAAAAGCATATTCAATTCTAGAGAAGATCGCAAAAATAAGTGGTTCGGAAGATAAATTAAAACGATATAAGTTAACTGATCAAGAAGCTAAAGATGAAGCTAGTGCAGAAGAAGTAAAGAAATTGAGTGCAAATAGGCATCATTTCAAGGATATTGATTTTAGATCTAGTCTTACTGGAAAACAATATCATGGAACAACTGGAGATGATGGTACATTGAAAATAATAGATATTAAAACTGGGAATGAGGTTTTAAACAATTCAAATCCATCTAAAAAAGCGATCATAGGGCAGGCAATAAAAGATCTAGGTGGGGACTCACCAAAGAATGAAACTTTATATCAACGATATCATAAACTGACAAATATGGTTCTAGATTAAATTTAAAATGAATTATAAAACTCAAGCATTTTGAACTGAACTGAGTCTTGTCAAGTAGACAGTTGAATTTAAAAAATAATTAAATAAGATTTGATGGAAGTTGGGCATAATACCTATAGGGTTCCCGTTTCGCTTTGCTTAATCCATTACCGTATCATACAGTTGCAAAAAAGTTTGATTTTACTTATTTGAGAATTTTTATCAAAAGCAGTTTTCCGTTTGCAACAGCTACGGTAGCCGTTTTATCGGGTAAAACTTCATTGCTTACTCCGTACTGGTATTCGCACGAAATTTCCGCATTGTCCAACGGATACTTTGCTCCCGTGACGGTGATGCCTTTTGCACAGCCGGTTATATTTATCAGAGAAAAGAAAGCATATTGATCGCCGATGGAAACCGTTTTGTCGGAAACAATCTCCATTTCGGAATAATCGTCTATTATGAAACCTTTCTTACCGATGGAATCAAGATACAGTAAAACAGACACATTTCCGAGTGAGTGGTCAAGTCTTGCCCCGATAACTCCGATTAAAAGAAAGTTATCGAATTCTCTGCGTACGGCTTCTTTTACGGCATAGACGGTATCGGTGTCATCCTTTTCGCGTGGAAGGACTATGGTTTCAACATCGATGTGCGGATTTTCATGGGAATCGAAATCACCGACAATCAAACTCGGACGTACTTGCAAATTTTCCATATGCTTCAAACCGCTGTCGCAAAAAATCACATAGTCGTCGTCACGCAGTATTTTACGAATAAAGTCATAATTATTTATATCCGCACCGCCTACAATTACACAACGCTTCGTCATTTGCTCATTCTCCAAGACATTTCCCAAAAAGCAAGCTCGTAACGGGAGCAGATAACGAATATATCAACGAGATGCTTAATCTGTTTTTCGGTATATCTATCGGTCAGCCGATTAATTTCGTTCAAAAGAATTATGTTTTCCTCGGCATAAGTATTTGAAGAGTAGCCTTTAATCCAATCTCCGTAAAATTCGTCGTTTATGGATTCGGGGTTGTTTTTCACAATATTCTTTGCGATAATCTCATAACTGTATGCACATGAGAGAATTGCCGTAAGGATTTCCGCTTCACCTTCTTCGTATGCCACACGGAGCATATATGATGTATAGGATAAGTTATCAAGAGAACGCGGTGTGGAATCGATTTCTTCTTGTGTCACCCGAAGTTTTGCAAGATAACCGTTGTGAACGTTAAGTTCTCCGTTAATAACGGAAATATACTTTGCAAAGAGATTTTCTGTTTTTAGGCTTTTGGCTTTGGCAATACCTATTGCAAATGTTTTTGCATATTCTTCAAGATAGAGATAATCTTGGATAATATAATAGCGAAATTTCTCTTTGTCCAAAGTACCGTTTTTAATACCCGAAACAAACGGATGCGCGTTGTACGCTTCCCAAATTTCCGTTGTAGCGGAAAGCAGTCTTTCCACAGTACTCATTTCGTTGCCTCCTTTGCATATTCTCCTTGCAGATTAAACGCGTGATTAATCGGTCCCGAACCTTTCCCCAAATCAAGCATTGCCGCCAAAGCATCGGAGATATAATCTTTTGCTCTTTGAACGGACTTTGTGAGAGAAAATCCTTTGGCAAGATTGGATGCGATGGCACTTGAAAGTGTGCATCCGGTGCCATGGGTGTTGGGATTATTTATGCGTTTTCCTTCAAACCAAATCAGTTCGCCGTTTGCATAAAGCAGATCGTTTGCATCGTTTATGTTATGACCGCCTTTGAGAAGAACCGCACAATGATAGTTGTCTCCGATTTGTTTTGTCGCGGCAATCATATCATCTTTGGTTTCAATAGTCAGTTCGGAGAGAATTTGTGCTTCGGGGATATTGGGGGTGACAAGAGCGGAAACGGGCAGTAATTCTTCAATAAGTGTTTTTACCGCGTCATTTTTCATTAAAGCCGAACCCGAAGTCGCAATCATAACCGGGTCGACAACAATATTGTTTGCATTGTAATATTTCAATCTATCCGCAATTACGCGTATCAGTTCGCAGGAAGATACCATACCGATTTTAACAGCATCGGGATAAATGTCCTCGAATATCGAATCAATTTGCTGTCTCAAAAAGTCGGGCGTTGATTCTTGAATTGCGCTCACGCCGATTGTGTTTTGCGCCGTGAGCGCAGTGATCGCGCTCATGCCGTAAACGCCGTTCATAGTCATTGTTTTCAAATCGGCTTGAATACCTGCGCCTCCGCTGCAATCGCTTCCGGCGATTGTCAATACTGTTTTTAACTTCATTGTTTTGTTCTCCTTAATAAACATTGTTTTATATGGTGGCATAAAGTTGCGCCTTAATCCACTGTATGAAGTTTTCGGCTTATTCAGCCGAAACAAACTTCCAAAACTTCTCGGTATGTTCAAAATTCGCAATACGGAAGTCAACTGTTTCACTGATTTCGCTTTGGCGTTTTTCACTCTCATCGAATACCGCCACTACCGTAAAGCCGTCGGCTTTCGCAGTCCGAATTGCATAGAGAGCGTCTTCAAAAACAATGGCGGAACTGCGATCGGCACCGAAATGCGCCATAGCCTTTTGAAAGATAAACGGCTCGTCTTTACCGTGACCGACTTCGTCGCAAGTGAAGATATCTTCAAAATAATGTTTCATTTCACATCTGTTCAAAGCGGCTTCTATTAGGTAGCGGGCAGACGCCGAAGTGATACACATCGGAATCTCAGCCTTTTTCATTTGTTTCAGAAAATCAATCACACCAGGTTTCGGTAAAATCTCGCGGATATAAAAATGTTCGATAGTCCGATTGATATCCGTCATAATTTTCTCTATGGAAAAAGACAGGTTATATTCTTGCTTAAAATAGCAAGCAGACTGATAAAGGCTCAACGCTCGTACATCTTCACGCATTGACGGTTTCGGCACTTTTTTGACGGAACGAAGATATATTTCACCGACGCTGTCCCAAATTGACATAGAATTAAAAAGTGTTCCGTCAAAATCAAAGATTGCACACTTTACTTTCATGCGTTCACCGTTTCTTCCGACAGTTTGCGAAGCAGTTTACATTCGTTTTCGATGTCGTCGGCTGCGAAAATCGCGCTGACCAAAGCCACACCGTCCACGCCGATACCCGCAAGTCGGGATATATTTGATTTATTGATTCCGCCTATGGCGACAATCGGAATATGCACGGCGGAGCAAATATCGCGAAGCGTTTCTTTCGGGATGACGTTTACATCTGTTTTCGTGGAAGTGGGGAAGACGGCTCCGACGCCAAGACAGTCCGCACCGTTTTTGACTGCTTCCAAAGCTTCTTTGACGGAGTGTACCGAAACGCCGATAATCATATCGTCTCCGACTATTCGGCGAATTTGTGCGGCGTCCATGTCATAAAAGGTACCTTATATCGCTTGCATAGGGCGGAAATCTCAATGGCTTCATTGAGAAAAGCCGCATTGTCCAAATTTTTTTCACGAAGTTGAACGCAAGTAACGCCGCCTTTCAGAGCGGACTCAACCTGTTCATATAAACTTTGTTTTCCTACCCACGATCTGTCGGTGACAGCGTAGAGTAACATTGTTTTTTTATCGCACTTCATAGTTTGCGCCTTTTTCCAGCATTTCAGGAGTCATATTGTAAATCGCGTCTATTATATAATTTCCGTAAGTAGAGTTACCGTCCGTTTTTGTAAGTCTTTTGTAAGCCGTTTCACCGGCATAACCCATAGCGGAAACCGCCGCCGCCACAGCTTCCGAAGCGTGTTCGCTATTAGCCGCTACAAAAGCCGCAGTCATAGCGGAAAGCTGACATCCCGTTCCCGTAACGGAAGACATCATAGGATGACCGTTGCGGACGCAGTAGGTTTTTCGGTTATCGGTTATGATGTCGATAGCGCCGGTGATGGCAATAATCGCTCCTGTTTTTTCAGCAAAAGCTTTTGCGAAATCAATAACGTTATCAAGATTTTCTTCTGTTATTTTATCGGCTATATCGGCGTCAACGCCTTTTGTTGTTCCGCTACCGAAAGCCAAGGTTTTGATTTCCGAGATATTGCCGCGGATAACGGTGAATTTTATTTCTTTGATAAGTTTCATAGCCGTTTCCGTTCGAAGTTTGGACGCACCGCATCCTACGGGATCCAATACAATCGGATGGTTCAGGTCGTTAGCTCGTTTGCCGGCAATCAGCATAGATTCAATCGTGCGATTGTTAAGCGTACCGATGTTAATATTCAAACCGGAACAGATTGCGGTGATTTCCGCAACTTCTTCTTTGTCGTCAGCCATAATCGGAGACGCGCCGCAGGCAAGCAATATGTTTGCACAGTCGTTTACCGTTACATAGTTGGTAATATTATGAATAAGCGGGCAATTCTTTCGCACATTTTCAAGCATATTCCGAAACACTTTTTTCTCCTTATCGGTTTAAGATTTTTTATTTAAGCATTGCGCTTAAAAGTATAATTCGCATAAAAAACGGGAGAACACCTTTTGTGGTATTCTCCCGAAACGGAGCGAAAATGTTTCCTACGGCGGCATTATCCACATCAGGTATAAGGGTCGAAGTTAAATAACTTCCTCTCAGCCTGTCGGTACAAGCTCCCCTATATTCATCTTATGCGTATTATACACTCGTTTTTGTAAAAATGCAATGGTTTTTAGATATTTTCACTTTTTTACAATAAGTAAACGTCCGTATCGCTTTTGTAGCCGAGGCGTAAGGTTTTATACTTTGATTTCTTTTTGTTTCGGATAAACGGTGAATATCCGATTGAAATTAAAAATTTTTGAGAAAAACTATCTTTGTCCGTTTTTATTCGATAAAACTGTTGAAGACGATAGCGCAATGCGTTATAATGTAAGAAAAGTCGGAGATTGGTTATGGATAAAATAATCGAAGAAGAAAGATTTATCGTATCCGTTAAGGTCGGGGCGAAAGGACAAATCACAGTGCCGATTGAAGCGCGAAAAATGTTCGACATCAAAGAGGGCGACACTTTAATGGTGATGGGAGATAAAAAAAGGGGCGGAATAGCTCTTCTTAAAGACAACGAGTTTTATAAACTGATGGGAGATATGTTCAATGACGGCGATAAGCATTAAGGGACTGAGAAAGGAATATAAAGACGTTGTAGCGGTCGATAATCTTAATCTTGAAATAGAGGAAGGCGAATTGTTTTCGCTCCTTGGCGTAAACGGCGCGGGCAAAACGACGACGATTAAAATGCTTGCAACACTTACAAAGGCTACGGGCGGAGACGCGCTCGTATTCGGAAATTCGATATCGACCGACGGAGACAAAATAAAAGGTATAGTCGATATTTCAATGCAGGAGACGGCGGTCGCGCGAAAACTGACAGTCAAAGAGAACATCGAGTTTTACGCTCGACTGTCGGGGCAGAATAAAGACGAAACGGAAAAGAGTAAGAAGTATGTGTACGAAGCGTTTGGACTCGATGAAGTAAAGAACAAACAAGCGGCTAAACTGTCGGGCGGGTGGCAAAGAAAATTATCTGTTGCGCTCGCGCTCGTATCGCACCCGAAAGTACTGTTTCTCGACGAGCCGACTTTGGGGTTGGACGTAATTGCAAGGCGTGAATTATGGAAAACCATTACGGCATTAAAAGGTAAAATGACAATTATACTTACCACGCACTATATGGAAGAGGCGGAGGCGTTGTCCGATAGGATAGGCATTATGAAAAAAGGTAAACTCTTGTTCATAGGGACGAAAGACGAGTTGTATAAAACTACGGGTAAAACGAACGTCGAAGACGCTTTCGTCGAGCTTGTTACGAGAGGTGATATATATGCGTAAATCACTTTCGAGAATTTTGATACTCACTAAGCGTAATATAAAAGAGATATTGAGAGACCCCATATCCCTTGCGTTCTTAATAGGGTTGCCGCTATTTATGGAAATATTGTTTTACTTTATTTTCCATACTATGACGGCGCAGTTTGAAATGAAATATTTGGCTCCCGGAATAGTCGCATTTTCACAAGCGTTTCTTACTCTGTTTATAGGTTTATTGATTGCGGTGGACAGAAACAGTTCGTTTTTGACAAGACTATACGTTTCAAGCGCGAAGTCGTATGAATTTATATTTTCTTACGCGCTTGCTGTGTTACCCATAACGTTCGTTCAATCCATATTGTTTTTTATCGTCGGCGGAATAGCGGATACGTCGTTATTCGGCATAGGTATGGTGCTTGCTATCCTTTTGTCGCTTGTGACCGCATTACTCTTTATCGGTTTGGGGATACTCTTCGGCTCGCTTAGTAACGAAAGGTCGATAGGCGGTATTGCGTCAATCGTGATAACGGGACAATCTTTATTAAGCGGTATGTGGTTCCCTATTGACAATATGGGCGCGGGGATACTGACGGTTATGAAATGTTTGCCTTTCAGAAACGCAACGCTCGTTCTTCAAAACACGGTAAACGGCGTATCGGATACGTTTAACGATTTCGTCTTACCGCTTATAATCGTACTCGCGTATACGGTGATTACGTTCGTTGCCGCAATATTCGTATTCAAAAGCAAAATGAAAGAAAAGTAAATGTCAGCATAAACGGCTCTACCGAAAAGGAGAGTTTTTTATTAATATTGCTTAAAACAATTACATAACGTGTTGAAAATATGTTATACTTATAATAAATACGCATATTGAGTTTACGGATTTCGACGATTGAACATCGAAAAGACGCGTTAAGTTTTAAGTGCGATAAAAAACGGTGTGGAACAGATGAGTAATAATATTGACAGAGAAAAAGTAATAGTCAAAACGTCGGTAATCGGAATTGCCGTCAACGTGTTGCTTATAGGGTTTAAGGCGTTTATCGGATTTCTTGCAATGTCCGTATCGATTATTATGGACGCAGTAAACAATCTGACCGACGCGTTGAGTTCTTTTATCACCATAGTAGGTACGAAACTTGCGGGCAAAAAGCCGAATAAAAAGCATCCGTGTTTGAAGATTTCGAGTTTAATATAATCGTCGATACGGACTTTACCGACTGACAGTAAGCGCAGAGATTATTTACAGTGCGTCCGAGTATAAAATATGTTTTATATAACGTAATAAGGTTTATATAAGAAACTGTTAATAAAGGAGTGAATTATGAGTAAAATTCTGGTAGCGTATTTCAGCGCAAGCGGTGTGACCGAAAAGGTTGCAAAAGATTTAGCGAAAGCAAAGGGTGCGGACATCTACGAGATTGCGCCTAAAATTAAGTATACAGATGCTGACCTTAATTGGATGGACAAGAATTCAAGAAGCACGCTTGAAATGAAAGACAAGTCGTCCCGTCCCGAACTTGCCAACCACGACGCTAATATAAGTGCGTACGATACGATATATATAGGTTTTCCTATATGGTGGTACACAGCGCCGACTATCGTCAACACCTTTCTCGAATCATATGACTTCAAGGGTAAAAAAGTCGTGCTGTTTGCAACTTCGGGGAGTTCGGGTTTCGGCTCGGCACTTAATGATCTTAAAGCGAGCGTCGACAAAACGTGCGATATAAAAGAAGGCAAGATGCTCAAT
This sequence comes from uncultured Eubacteriales bacterium, assembly GCA_900315995.1. Classification (GTDB taxonomy): domain Bacteria; phylum Bacillota; class Clostridia; order Christensenellales; family RUG350; genus RUG350. The sequence continues at coordinate 27,804 of ONBF01000004.1, read as the reverse complement.
AAGTACTCGGAGCAAGATTTAATCAATTTATAAGGGGAAACGATATGCTCGGAAATTTCAGTTATAAGAACGCAACCAAACTTTATTTCGGCGACGATTCGCTTAAATTTCTTAAAGACGAACTTAAAAACTACGGAAAGACCGTTCAGTTAATCTACGGCGGTGGCTCGATTAAGAAAAACGGTATATACGACCAAGTAATAAAGATTCTTAAAGAGTGCGGAAAGAAAGTGGTCGAAGACGCGGGCGTTATGCCCAATCCTACGGTTGAGAAACTGTACGAAGGGATAAAGATTGCGCGTGATAATAAAGCAGACCTTTTACTTGCGGTAGGCGGCGGCTCGTGTTGCGACTACGCAAAGGCTGTATCCGTATCGGTAAACGAAAAGGACGACGCGTGGCAAAAGTATTTCGTACGGTTTGAAGAGCCGACTTGTAAAATTATTCCCGTAGGTTGTATTTTGACAATGGCGGGTACGGGTTCCGAAATGAATGGGGGTTCGGTTATAAGCAATCATAACGAAAAACTTAAAATAGGACATGTATTCGGAGACGAAGTTATGCCGAAGTTTTCGATACTCAATCCGAAATTTACGTATTCGCTTCCGAAGCGTCAAATGGTGGCGGGAATATACGATATATTCAACCATATATGCGAGCAGTACTTCTCGGGTACGGACGACAATACGAGCGACTATATAGCCGAAGCGCTTATGAAATCGGTAATCAAGAGTTCGCTTATTGCGTTTGATAACCCCGAAGACTACGAGGCAAGATCCAACATTATGTGGACTGCGACGTGGGCGCTTAACACGCTTATTGCGTGCGGAAAGGAAACGGACTGGATGGTGCATATGTTAGGTCAGGCGGTAGGCGCGTATACGGACGCCACTCACGGTATGACTTTGTCCGCCGTGTCGCTTGCGTATTATAAGCATATAATGCCGTACGGACTTCACAAGTTTAAGAGATTTGCCGTTGAAGTGTGGGGAGTAAACGCCGATAACAAGACGGATATGGAAGTCGCCGAAGAAGGACTTAAAGCAATGGAAAATTGGATGAAAAAACTCGGTCTTTCAATGAATATATCAGAACTCGGAGTAACGGACGATATGATAGAAGGTATTGCGGACGCAACTTTTATTTTGAACGGCGGATACAAGGTATTAACGCGGGATGAAGTTATAAAGGTGCTTAAAGCGTCGATGTGAACAAATTAATAAAACGCTACGAGATTGATTGAGATAGTTTTATACTATATTCTGTCTATATCGACTATGAAATAATACTTTTTGGATTCCGTAGAATACGCTTCATCTAATGCGTGTATGATTTCTTTTACCGAAATTTTACTTGAATACGGTACGACTACGTCGAATAATACGTTTGTGTGTGTTTCACCCGATACGATACGGAAGTCGTGTATTGTAAAAGACTTGTCAAACGATTTAATTACCGCGGTAACCTTTTCTTTGTTTTTAAGTACTTCGGGATTATCGCTCTCTATGGGGTCCAAGTGGATAGAGAGTATTATATCAAACTCTTCTTTGAAGTCGCGCTCTATATTGTCGATAATATCGTGCGATTTCATAATGTCTTCTTTTGACGAAACTTCCGCGTGCGCCGTTACGAAAAACTTGTGCGCACCGTACGAGTGTATCATAAAGTCGTGTATCCCGAGTACGCCGTCGTAACTTAAAATCTTCGCTTTGAGTTTATCGACAAATTCCTTTTCGGGCATTTGACCGAGTAGCGGGTCGATAATTTCGCGCAATAACCTGAAACTCGATATTATGATAAACAGCGATACGAGAAGTCCGAACAGCCCGTCGATTGAGAATCCCGTGTTGCCGAATACTCCTATTAATATCATTGCCGTAAGCGCGGCGGACGTCGCTATTGCGTCGTTCCTACTGTCTATGCTGCTCGCTTTCAAAACGTCGCTGTCAATCTTTTTTGCGTAACGCAGATAGACAAGCATTTGGACAAGTTTAAGAAGTATTGCCGAAGAAAGCACTATATAGGAAACAACGCTTACGGTCGTTTTTTCAGGAGTGATCAGTTTTTCTATCGAGCTTTTTGCGAGAAGTACGCCGATTGCCGTGACGATAACGGCAACTATAAGTGCCATTATTTGCTCGTATCTTTCGTGTCCGAACGGGTGCTCTGAGTCGGCGGGCTTTGACGACAGCTTAAAGCCGAACAAGACGATAAGACAGTTGCCCATATCGGATAAGTTGTTGATTGCGTCCGCAATAACGGTTATACTTGCCGATATAAGTCCGATTGTAAGTTTTGCACCGAAAAGAAGCATATTGGAGATAAGTCCGAATATGCCTGCGCGTGTGCCGTATTTAAGCCGTAATGCATTAGCGTTGTTGTTTACATTTGAATCCATTGTCGTACCGATATATCGTAAACATTATAAATCAAACGGAAAATTAGTTCAACAGATTTGGAAAGAAACCTAACGTAAACCAAAATGCGTAATCGACAAAAAGCTTTGATAATAATATTTTTTGTTGTATAATTTTATAAGAGAATTTTATGATATATTATATATAAAGTTTTGCCGATAAAGAAAAGAACGTCATATTCGGCGGACGGCTCGGAGAGTACAAGTATTACGATATGGATAAAGTAATAAGCGCCGCGCTGAAAAGAGCAAAGGAAGAATTTGAATAAAAAACGGAGGGAGAAAATGAGTGACGGTTGTAATCACGACTGTTCGTCTTGCGGAGATAACTGTGCAAGCAGACAAGATTCGCAAAGTTTTATCGAAAAGTTAAACGAACTGTCGAAAGTAAAGAAAGTAATCGGCGTTGTTTCGGGTAAAGGTGGCGTCGGAAAGTCGCTTGTGACGTCTATGCTGGCAATACTTATGCAACGCAAAGGATATAACACCGCTATACTCGACGCGGATATTACGGGACCGTCCATACCGAAAGTATTCGGACTGAAAGAGAAAGCGGCGGGGACGGAACTCGGCGTGTTTCCCGTGCGCTCGTTGTGCGGAACGGAAATAATGTCCGTTAATCTCCTACTCGAAAACGAGACCGATCCTGTCGTTTGGCGTGGACCGATTATTGCGGGTACGGTCAAACAGTTTTGGACGGACGTCGTTTGGAACGACGTGGACTTTATGTTCGTAGATATGCCACCCGGAACGGGAGATGTACCGCTTACGGTGTTTCAATCGTTGCCCGTGGACGCAATCGTCGTAGTGACGTCACCGCAAGAACTTGTCAAAATGATTGTAAAGAAAGCCGTCAAGATGGCGGAACTTATGAAAAAGCCCGTAATTGCGCTCGTTGAGAATATGTCGTACTTTAAGTGTCCCGAGTGTAATAAAACGTACGATATATTCGGCAAAAGCAGAATAGACGAGACGGCAAAAGAACTTAATATCGAAACGGTCGCACGTATTCCGATAGACCCGAAATTTGCGGAGCTTTGCGACAAAGGAGAAATAGAGAGATTTGACGCCGACTGTTTAGACAACGTTGCGGAAAAATTAGAAAAGCTTATTAAGTGACAGTATTAAACAACAGTATGTAAATTATATCGGTGCGCACCCCAAAAGTCGGATAATAATCAAAAACTTTCGGTGTGCGCGTTATTTTTGTACATTTTAAGCCATGATTATTCCATAATAATTTTGCAAAATATAAATACGTCGACATATAAGAGAGTATACGGAATAGGAGTATTGACATCGGCTCTTCAAACAAGGTATAATATAACATATAATGTTTTGAAAAGATTGGGAAATAAAAATGAAAAAGCCTTTTAAGATAATAACGATTTTTATATTGATTTTGTTTACTTGTTTCGGAATCGGCATTTGCGCGATTCCCGATAATTCTTTTGCAAAAGAAAATAGCGATATTGATTTTGAAGATTTTTCAACGCGACTTTGCGCTATGATTGAAGAATATCAGGATGAATACATAATGCAAGAAACGTCGTTTGATTTGGAAGGTGATCTCATAAAGAGAAACAACGTTTTGATGGTTAAGGGTGAAACGTTCAAAGAAATGACGGGATCTTATATTTCAAAAGAAGACGGCAAATACGTTATCGAAAAAGAGAATAAAAAAGTACAACTCAGTCCCGACAGCAATTTTGTTCTTGCCGACGAATCGGACTCTTGTTTGAGAACACCCGTTGAAATCGAAAACGGCGATATTTTATTCCCTATTGAAGAGATTTCAAACAGTTTGGGATATGAATTGAAGTTTGACAATGATAAAGTAACGCTTAACAGACCATATGGGACAAAGAGAGTGATAGTAGGGTCAAGAGAAAAAATAGACGGCTACAATGCGATTGCAAGTGTGGAAGGCTATAAAGGATTACATATTTTTCAATACGCAACCGAAGAAGATACGATAAAAGCGTGCGAATATTTCAGTAAACTTACAAATATCGATTATTATCAAGTCGATGGTATTGTGAGAGCGACGGAAACAACCGACAATGTGACAATAACGGGACTTGGCGATGACTTTTCTTATAAAACCTGGGGTGCAAGTGTAATGGGTGTGCCAAATTATTCCGAATATCTCCGAAACACAATAGGAACAAATAATTTACCGCAGCTTGTTGTTGCGGTTTTGGATACCGGTATCGATGTAAATCATTCATGGTTCAACGGAAGAATTGCGGAAGGTGGCAAAAACTTTTCTTCTTCAAATCCTGATGATCCTGATAATTATCAAGACGTACAAGGGCATGGAACGCACGTTTCCGGAACGATTTGCGATTTAACGTTGAACAACGTGAAAATTTTACCGGTTAAAGTTCTCAACGACAAAGGACGAGGTGAAGACGCCCAAATTATTGCAGGTATATATCACGTTGCGGAATTGAAACAAAAAGGTTTGAATATTTGTGCTATCAATATGAGTTTGAGTGGATCGGATTATATCGAAAGCGATGATTACAATGCGTATAAAGCGGCAATGCAAACTGCGCTGGACAAAGGAGTTTTGTCCGTTGTTGCCGCCGGTAACGAAGGTGAAGACGCTCAGTATTCGTCTCCTGCAAATATTGATATTGCGTTGACTGTTGCCGCTGTCGGTCAAACAGGTTCATATTTATTTCGTGCCGGCTGGTCAAACTACGGTGATTTAGTTGACGTGTGCGCACCCGGTGCGGATATACTCAGCGCAAAAGTCGGTGGTGGAACGGTATCTATGAGCGGAACTTCCATGGCGACTCCGCACGTTGCCGCCGCAGTCGCGTTGTTAATGTCAGACAGTAGTAAGAATTATAATATCAATCAGATTGAAAGTGTTCTTAAAGGAAGCGTATTGGATTTGGGGGATTCGGGTTTTGATATTTTTTATGGCGAAGGATTGGTCAATCTTGAAGATATTTTTCTCGACAAGCTTCCGGATGTTGTTTTCAGTCGAACGGAAAGTCAATGTGAAGAAAGTTTTGATCTGATTTTGTCATGTTCCGAGCCCGATGTACATATTTATTACACTACGGACGGAACTTTGCCGACGAGAAATTCAATTCTCTATACAAGCCCGATAGCAATCGACAGAACTATGAAAATAAGCGTTTGCGCTTATAAAATTTCGGCAAATGAAGTGACGGGAAAAAGTAATGTTGCAACAAAAACATATTACTTTGGCGAACAAGATGTGGAAAATGCATTTCTTATAAAGGCGAACGGAACTCTCGTTTCTTATCTCGGGGTTCTTCAAAATGTAGTCGTTCCCGAAAACGTTAACGGAATTACCGTAAAATCGATTGGAGACAGCTGTTTTGTTTCTCCGAGTATTGTTTCGGTTACGTTGCCGTCAACGGTTACGGAAATTCAGTTAAGAGCATTTCGCAGCTGTATGAATTTGAAAACCGTTATCGCACCGGAAGTGACATATGTAGGGATGGGGGCGTTTCAGAATTGTTTTGATTTGGAGTATGTAAATAATGAATATTTTCCCAAATTGAAAACGATCGACAAATATGCCTTTTTGGACTGTAAAAGTCTTCACGATGTTGAACTTGATAATGTAGAAACAGTCGGTTATTGGGCTTTTATGATGCGCAACAACAGTCCTGCGAATCTGACGTACGTTTCACTTCCTAAAGTAAAAATAATCGATGAAAGTGCGTTCAGCGGATGTACAAATATATCCTCAATATATTTACCTGTTGTTGAAAATATAGGTAAAGACGCATTTAGAAATAGTAATCTTTTGGTTTCCATTAACTTGCCGCAAGCAAAAGTTATATGTAACAGTGCGTTCTATTCGAGTGAAAATCTGGAAACTCTCAGTTTACCGAAAGTACAATATTTGGGAACAACTTCATTCTATGAGACAAAAAAACTGACGGAATTAAACTTGCCGGAAGTGTTGGTTGTCGGATCGGGTTCATTTTATTATAGTAGAAATCTGGAACGACTTTCTATGCCGAAGGTAAAATATATAGGCGGGGAAACAGGTTTGGATGCTTCGTTTGAAAGTTCGGATAAATTAACTTCACTTGATTTTCCGGAACTTGAGCATATTGGCGAATATGCTTTTGATTGTTGTTACGCCATAACGACGCTTAATGCGCCGAAACTGAAATATATCGGTGAAAGTGCATTCAGATATTGTAAAGCACTTACCGAAATTAATTTGCCGCAAGTAAGGATAATTGAGCATAATGCTTTCCATTATAATATAGCTGTAAGCAAGGTTACATTGTCAGGTTGTCTTGAAAAAATCGACAATGAGTTTGGTGAAGATGTCAAAGAAAACTGTGAATTTAATTATTATGATTCTCCTGCAATTAATGAATATTTAAGTAATGTTTCCGAAGAGACCGGCGGATTTGCAAAAAAAGCAACGTTTGTATGTAAAAATTTGACTTCTGATATAACGTTACGTTATTCTGTAAAGAACGATGAAATATGCATAAACGGATACGATTATTATGATTGGTATCTCAATGGAGAAATCGTTATTCCTTCATATATTGAAGGAAAACCCGTAACAAAAATTTCGGCAAATGCATTTAAGAACTGCAATAAAAGAATAAAATTCCTAAATGTAATTTACTTAAAAGAAATCGGAAATTCTGCATTTGAAGGATGTCAATTATTGGAGTCCGTTTATTTGACAAATATCGAAAAAATCGGCGAGGCTGCGTTTAAGAATTGTTCCGCATTAAAGTCTGTACAGATTTTTAATGTTTCGGAGATAGGCGACAAAGCATTTTGCGGATGTAACAACTTGAAATCCATTGAGTTATCAGAAAACGTAATAGAGATTGGCTCAAAAGCATTTGGTTATGATAATAATGAAAGCGTAATTGCGGATTTTGTTTTATACGGTTTTGAAAACACGGTTGCAAAGACGTATGCGAACAATGAACATGTGACTTTTGCGTACTTGTACAATACGTTACAACAATTTGAGTACAGCACTTTTATCAACAGTGCAACCGGGGAAACGGAAATTTGCATAGACTCCGTAAATGGCTGTCTTATGGGTAACATAATATTACCTGAAACAGTTGAAGGTAAAAAAGTTACGAGAATTGCGGAAGATGCGTTTGAGTACTGTTGCTTCTTAACAGGAATAATTATGCCTAACGTTATTAATATAGAACGCGAAGCATTTTGCGGTTGCGAAACGCTTTCTTATGTTAAAGCGCCGGTTGTAACATTTGTCGGATCACAGTCGTTTCAAAATTGCTATTCACTTGAAACCGTGAATATGCCGAAATTGGAGATAATCGATACAAACGTATTTATTTGTGATTCAAAACTCTCATCCTTTACGTTTGAAAACGTCAGAGAAATCGGGAATTTAGTTTTTAGTTCTTATATAAATCTTCCGAAAACCATATATTTGCCGAAGATTGAAAAAATCGGAAATTCCAATTTTGATGGAGTTTCCGTAAAGAACATCTATTTCGGTAGAAATTTGACATCATGTTCCGACAATGCGATCGGTAAAGACATAACCGTTTACGGATACACGGGGACTTATGCCAAAACTTATGCGGATAACAATGGCAACACTTTCGTTCCGCTTGATATTTCGTTTGTGATAAATTTACCGAATAACGTTGAAGTGCAAGTAACGGATGAGTGTATTTTGTCGATTGAAGCGCAAGGCTTTGATTTGAAGTATCAATGGTATTACACGGATGACGGAACGTATGAAAGCGGGATTATTATAGAAAATGCAATAAATTCAACCTACATCCCCGATACTTCAAACAAAGTAAATCGCAAATATTTTGTAAAAGTTCAAGACTGGATAGAAGATGAGGCTGTTTCCGATATTTGTGAAGTCATTATAAACGGCGTTGCTTATAATATCACGGCAACCGCGGGGGAGCACGGAAGCATATCACCGTCGGGAAGTATCTCGGTGAAAGAAGGAAACAGTATGTCTTTCTCTTTCAGCCCGAACGAATGGTATCACATATCGTCAATTTCGGTAGACAATATTGCTTTGACGGTAGACGAATTGCAAGACGCAATAACAAACGGATATACGTTTAATAACGTTACGGCAGAACACAGTATTTCCGTTACATTTGCCGTTAACACATATAATATCACGGCAACCGCGGGTGCAAACGGAAGTATATCACCGTCGGGAAATATCACATTGGAATACGGAAACAGCCAACTTTTCACATTTATATCAAACGAAGGTTATCACGTATCGTCAATTAGAGTAGACAATAATCTTTTGACGGGAAACGAACTGCAAAACGCAATAACAAACGGATATAAATTTAATAACGTTACGGCAGAACACAGTATTTCCGTTGAATTTACAATAAACACATATAATATCGTAGCAACCGCGGGTGTAAACGGAAGTATATCACCATCGGGGAATATCTCGGTGAAAGAAGGAAACAGTCAAACTTTCACTTTTACGCCAAACAAAATGTATCACGTATCGTCAATTACAGTAGACAATAATCTTTTGACGGGAGACGAACTGCAAAACGCGATAACAAACGGATATACGTTTAATAACGTTACGGCAGAGCACAGTATTTCCGTTACATTTGCCGTTAACACGTATACATTGACCATAGAAAACAGTGAACACGGAGAAATTCGAGTTTCCGACGAAACCGTAAAACATAACGGAAGTGTGACAATAACATTTATACCCGAGTATCATTATCGTCTGAAAGAAGCTATGATAGACGGCAAAGTGATTGTTTTGGAAAACGGTACTGCCGAATATAAATTAAATCAAGTAACATCGTCACATACGATTAAAGCAAGTTTTGTCGAAGATTTGTACAGCGTATCTATAAATGGTGACAGTAATTACGGAAACGTTTCATATAGTCAACAATCAAGCGAAATATACGGCGGAGAAGCAAGAACATTTACAATTACACCGATAGAAGGTTATGAAGTCGATAAAGTGTTTGTGAACGGTGAAATCGTAGAAATAAAAAACAATACATTTACAGTCGAAAAGATTTCATCCGATATAGACTTGGAAGTTACTTACAAAAAGAGTATACCGCCTACAATAAGCGCCGTATGGGGAGTAGTGATTGGAGTTGTTGCAGTGGTAATGATTTCGAGTGCGGTATTCGTCTTTGTAAAGAAAAGAAAGAAGAAAGCAGCATTATAAAAATTCGATAACTTCAAACTCGAATATCGATTTGAGTAAACTTTGTTTTACTGAGTTTTCATAAAGAAATGCACCCCGAAAGTCGGATAATCAAAAATTTTCGGGGTGCAATTTATTATGTATTTCGTTAATTTTCAATCCATTTTTCGAGACGTGATTTGACGTCGTCGAGTTCAAAACCGTGGAAAGAGATACCGTCTTTAACCGTTGCGCCTTTTAATGTCGTACGCATTTCGAGTTCGGCTATTCCGAAAGACCCTTCTTCGTTGGTGCAGAACGGTTTGATTATTTTACCCGTGAAGTCAAAACAGTCGAAAAACGTCGCTATAATTCGCGGATAACTTCTGAACCACAGCGGAAATCCGACATAGATTACGTCGTAGTCCGAAATTGACGATAACGGATTTTTGATAGTCGGATGGATGTTTTGCTCCGATTCTTTCTGAGCGCGGAGTACGCATTGCTCGTAGTCTTGGGGATATTCTTCCCGCGGATATATTCTGTACACTTCGCCACCCGTTAACTCTTGAAGAGTTTCCGCGACGATTTCCGTATTGCCTTTCTTGATATTTTTGATTTCACCGTTCATTGAGTTTCCGCCCGTACGCGAATAAAATGCGATTAACGATTTCATAAAATTCTCCTCGTGTGAATTAAGTATTTTACTTATACCATAACTTGTTTATTTAGTCAAGATAAGTAACATCACGTATATTAATATTAACGCAAATAAAAAACGGGGGTGAAAATTTTTTTTTCAAAATATCCGAAAAAATATTTGACAAGCGCGCTTTATCGCGTTATAATCATATCAACCTACGAGGCAAGTAGGTGAAAGGAGAATAAATATGATTTCGATATTCGTAAAACTCAACAGAGAAAATTTCCGAATAGGACGAATGTGGTGTGTACGATGTAGCAATTAACGATAAAACACAAAACATTTAATCTTAAAGGAGAAAACATACAATGGCAAATTATAAATTTGAAACATTACAAATACACGTCGGGCAGGAGTCGCCCGACACGGCTACGGACGCAAGAGCGGTACCGATATATGCGACCGCGGCTTACGTCTTCAAAGATTCCGCGCAAGCGGCAGGCAGATTCGGTTTGACAGAGAGCGGAAACATTTATACGAGACTTATGAATCCGACGAGCGACGTATTTGAAAAGCGTATAGCGGCACTTGAAGGCGGAGCGGCGGCACTTGCGACTGCGTCGGGTGCTTCCGCAATAACTTACGCAATACAAAACATAGCGACCGCGGGGGATCATATTGTATCGTCTGTAAATCTTTACGGCGGAACGTATAACTTATTCGCGCATACTTTGAAAGAGCAGGGGCTTGATGTAACTTTCGTAGATCCGAGCAATCCCGAAAATTTCAGAAAGGCAATTAAGCCGAACACGAAATTATTGTACGCCGAAACTCTCGGCAATCCCAATTCGGACGTAATAGATATAGAGACAATTTCCGCTATTGCTCACGAAAACGGTATTCCGCTTATAGTAGACAACACGTTCGCTACCCCTTATTATTTAAGACCTATCGAGCACGGCGCGGACATAGTGGTACACTCGGCGACAAAGTTTATAGGCGGACACGGAACGGTAATGGGCGGAGTGATAGTCGATGGCGGCAAGTTCGATTGGGCGCAAAACGATAAGTTTCCGAATCTTTCGAAACCTAACCCGTCGTATCACGGAGTAGTGTTTACAAAGGCGTGCGGCAATCTTGCGTACATACTTAAAGCAAGGACTACGATTATGAGAGATCAGGGCGCGGCAATCTCGCCGTTTAACTCTTTCTTGCTTTTACAAGGGCTTGAAACGTTGTCGTTAAGAATAGAAAGACACGTCGAAAATGCACTTAAAGTTGTAGAGTATCTGAAAAAACATCCGCAAGTGGAAAAAGTCAATCACCCGTCGCTTTCGAGCGGCAGGCAGAAGGAATTATATGACAGATACTTCAAAAACGGCGCGGCTTCGATATTTACGTTTGAAATAAAAGGCGGAGAAGAAAAGGCGAAGAAATTCACCGAAAGTCTTAAACTGTTCAGTCTGCTTGCAAACGTTGCCGACGTTAAGTCGCTTGTTATTCACCCTGCTTCAACGACGCACTCGCAGCTTAATGAACAGGAGCTTTTGAAAGCGGGCATCAAACCTAATACCGTGCGACTTTCAATCGGTACGGAACACATAGACGATATTATAAACGATCTTGAAACGGGATTCAAAGCAATCAAATAAACTATCAAAAAGGAGAATAAACTTATGGCAAACATATTTACATCAGCGGATCAACTCGTAGGCAAAACGCCGTTACTCGAACTTACGCATATCGAAAAAGAATTTAATTTACAAGCAAAGATTTACGCAAAACTCGAATATTTCAATCCGGCAGGTTCGGTTAAAGACCGTATCGCAAAGTCGATGATAGAAGACGCCGAGAAGAGCGGGAAGTTAAAAGCGGGCTCCGTAATCATAGAGCCGACTTCGGGCAACACGGGTATAGGTCTTGCGGCAATAGCCGCCGCGAAAGGATACCGCATAATAATCGTTATGCCCGAAACGATGTCGGTCGAAAGAAGACAACTTATGAAGGCGTACGGCGCGGAACTCGTATTGACGGACGGCACTAAGGGTATGAAAGGCGCAATAGCAAAAGCCGATGAACTCGCAAAAGAAACGGCGAACAGTTTTGTTCCCGGACAATTTATCAACCCTGCAAACCCGAAGACGCACAGAGAGACGACCGGACCCGAAATATATGAAGATACGGACGGAAAGGTCGATATATTTGTAGCGGGCGTCGGTACGGGCGGAACCGTAACGGGCGTCGGCGAATACTTAAAAAGTAAAAAGCCGAGTGTTAAAATCGTTGCCGTCGAGCCTGCGACGAGCGCCGTATTATCAACGGGCGTTGCGGGTGCTCACAAGATACAAGGTATAGGCGCAGGCTTCGTACCCGAAGTACTTAATACGAAAATATACGATGAGATAATAACTGTCACTAACGAAGACGCTTTCAAAACGGGTAAACTTATCGGACATAAAGAAGGGGTACTCGTCGGAATATCTTCGGGTGCGGCGGCGTACGCGGCAATCGAGCTTGCCAAGCGCGCGGAAAACAAGGGTAAGAATATAGTAGTTGTATTGCCAGATACGGGAGACAGATATTTATCGACGCCGCTTTTTGAAGACTGAATCGGCGTTAAAACGTTGAAATTCCGTCAAAAAGGTGTTAAAATAAACAATATATGGAAAGAGTGTATACAAACAAAGCGCCCGAAGCGGTAGGACCGTATTCGCAGGCTGTAATATCAGGCAGATATGTGTTTACGTCGGGTCAGCTCGGTATAGGTCAAGACGGCAAACTCGGCGCAAGTATTAAGGAACAGACCGAAAACGCAATAAAAAATACCGAAGCGGTATTGTTATCGGTCGGTCTCGGACTTGACGCCGTAGTCAAGACGACGTGCTATCTTGCGGATATTAAAGACTTTGCCGTATTCAACGAAGTATATGCGAAGTACTTTACGAATAAACCCGCAAGATCGTTAATCGAAGCGGCTGCTCTCCCGAAAGGCTCGCTTATCGAAATAGACGTCGTTGCCGAAACGGAGAATAAAGTATGAAAATATCGACGCGCGGAAGATACGCATTACGGGTAATGGTAGATATGGCGGAACACGATAACGGTATGCATATACCGCTTAAAGATATAGTGGCGCGCCAAAGCATTTCGCAAAAGTATATCGAGGGAATAATGACCGATTTATCGAAAGCGGGACTTGTGGACGGATTGCACGGTAAAGGCGGTGGATACAGGTTAAAACGCGCGCCCGATATGTATTCGGTCGGTGATATTCTGAGAGTGACAGAAGGCGACCTTGCGCCGATTGCGTGTCTTGAAAAGAACGCGCCCGTATGCGATAAAATGAGCGAGTGCAGAACGCTTCCGATGTGGAAAAAATTTTATGATTTGATTAACGGGTATTTCGACGGAATTAAACTGTCCGACTTAATGACAAAAGAAGCGACGGAAAATAATTACATTATTTAATATTTCAAAAAGTCCGATGATTAAGCGAATTATAAGAAAATAAAATTTTATAATCGCTTGTCATCGTTTTTTTATTTGATTATAATTTCGACGGAAAAGACATTGTCGTCTTTTGTTGCCGTAACCGTGTAGCCTAAAAGTTCGGATATGTGATCTACTATATATAATCCGAGTCCCGAGCCCGAAGACGTCCTTGAATCCATACGGTAGAAAGGCTCGAACACCTTGTTTGTGTCAACTGAGTTACTGTCGGATAGCGTATTGTAAACTTTTAACTTAATTACGCCGTTTTCACGTTTTAAGTATACTCCGAACATATCCAAAGTATATTTTGAGGCGTTAGACATAAGATTGTTGATTATGCGTTCTAAGTAGTGCGGAGACGTTTTGATAATTATACCGTCGGCTATGTCAAATTCAGTACGTATTTTTCTGTCTTCAATCCAAGTATGCTGTTCAAGAAGCGTATCCGTCAAAACGTTGCTTAGATTTATTTGTTCGAGAGCAATTTCTTTCGCGTTGTTATTAACCATTGTGAGATCGAAAAATTCATCCGATAATTCTTTAAGATACAGATTCTTTTGAATAACGATATGCAAGTAAGCACTTTGCTTTTCGGACAAATCTCCGCTCTTTTCAATCATTTCGAGATAGCCGAGAGACGCCGTAAGCGGCGTTCTGAAATCGTGCGATATACCGGAAATTATATTTTTCAACTGCTGCTTGTTTTTATCGAAATCGTTCGCAAGTTTTTTTCTTATAGCTATCTGCGCATTTACTTCGTTTGCAAGAGTAATGATGTCTTTATCAAATGTGCTAACCGTAACGGGACAGTCGATTTTTCCGTGTTTCACATCGTCAAGATATGATGAGAAACGTTTTATATTGCTCTTTAAGAGAACGTGTCTGTAAAGCAACACGATAAGTGTAACGAGAAGACATATTGAAGTTATTATAAGAGCGGTTTCCATATCTAATTAAGTTTTAGTGCTTGGAGCATAAATTACGCTTCCTGCATATTCTATCGGATAGTATATCACAAATGTAAAAATCGAGAAAGTATTAACGCTGTAATTCAAACGTCGCATTTACCTGTTACGGACAAATTATTGTGCTGTCTGTAACAGGTGTACGAATAATTCGATTTCAGCAGACGTCAAGCGACATGAAACCTTAAGCGACAAGCATATCGTAAGCGCGCTTGACATGTGCCGTAGCGACGTTTTTCAGTATGAATAATTTGATTTCGGTGAAATTATTCATAGCGGATGCTTATGACGCTTTACTTTCGAGATTATATTTATGCTTCATTACCAAGTAGCCGATGACGAATGCAAGTATACATGTAACGAAGGACGATACGATGATTTTAGCAAGTAGCGCATCGGGTAATGGATTAGATAAAGCGAATGCTTGAGTAACGGTAAATATATAACTTGCAAACGAGGTACTGTATGGACGGGTAGCCGAATTGATAACACCAGTATCACTAATGACGGGTTTTATGAGCATCGTATTCACAAAGACATATTCGATAATGAGCAGTATTACAATAAATACTACCGTTTTACGCTTAAGAAGAGGACTCAGGAAAACAGTAATGAGAGTTATGCGGATCGAGAAAATTACGAAAAGAAGAATATATAATACGTCTATCTTGCCGAGGAAAGCAAATACCAACGCTTGTGGTATAACATATATGATAATTAAAATTGACGAATATAATATCGCATGTGCGAACAAAGTTTCGAGCGGAGAGTATCCCGAAACGGTTGTATACAAAGCGGTGCGGTTTTTGTGATTCATAGAGAGTGAAGTCAACAGTACTCCCGCTGATAAAAAGACGCTCTCACTAATCCAACTACTGAAAGCTGGTAATGCATCAATACCAGAAATTTCATCAGCTTTATATGCAAACAATATTAAACATATACATACAACTGAAAAAATAACATTGAAACGCAACTTAGTCTTTCGGAACTTAAACCATTCCGCTTTAATCAGATTAATCATTTTGTCCTCCTATTTTGTTTAAGTAGTAGTTCTCGAGAGTTTGTCCTTCCTCGTTGAATTTTGTTATATGAAGTCCGTTTGAAGTAATCGTTTCGGATATAAGATTTATATCCGACAGACGCTCGAATATGTGTATTTCGCCGTTTTTAAGTACTTTATAGTCATGTATGGACAACTTGGATTCAAGTATAACGGTTGTGCGGTTTAGATCATCCGTTTTAAGAACTATTTTACCTGCGCACTTAACAAGCATGTCTTTTCGGCTTATGCTTTCGATAAGTTGACCTTTTTTGATTATAGCGAAGTCCGTGCAGAGTTCGGACAACTCGGATAAGATGTGGCTCGAAATAATAATTGTTACTCCGAAATCTTCGTTGAGTTTGAATAGCAGTTTACGAATATAGACTATGCCTTCGGGGTCGAGACCGTTAACAGGCTCATCGAGTATCATAATTTCCGGCTTGGTCATAAGTGCCATTCCGATACTCAAACGCTGCTTCATACCTAAAGAAAAATTTTTAACCTTTTTGTTACCGACATCATTAAGTCCTACGAGTTCCAGTACTTCATTTATGCGTTTTTCGTCCGCAACACCGCGAAGATAACGGATATATTGAAGATTGTCGTAGGCGTTCATAGCACCGTAGAGCATAGGGGATTCGATCATAAAGCTCATACGCATACGGCTTTTATCGAGATTTTCGGTACCGTTAAACAGTTCGATTTCGCCTTTGCTTGGATATATAATGCCTGCGATGATTCTCATAAGGGTCGTCTTGCCGGCACCGTTGGGACCGATGAGTCCCACTATGTGCCCCTGTTCGACACTCAAGCTGAAGTCGTGTAATACTTCCGATTTTTTGAAGGACTTACTGAGTCCTCGCAATTCAATTACTGAATTTGTCATAAAGACCTCCTTTTGTTTATTGCTTTCATATTACACGGTAATTGTTAAAAAAAAGTTAAGAAAAAGATAAAAAATCGTTAATTTACGAGTCTGTAACCCATGCCCCATACCGTTTCGATATATTCGTTGTCGGGATCGAGACTTTTGAGTTTTGCCCTTAAGTTGCTCATGTGAACTTTAAGCGTGCCGTCATCGGCAATATAAGACTCTTCCCAAACGGTTTCAAACAGGTTGGATTTTGAGAAGAGTTTAGTGGGATTATTAAGTAAAAGATTAAGTATGGAAAATTCTTTATTGGTAAGTAACAGCGGTTTACCGTTTACGGTCGCCGTGCAAGAATCGGTGTGGAGAATTAAGTTTTTGAAGGTCAAAGGTTTTGATTCTTTTATCGTTTGTTCATTCTTTTCGTAACGTCTCAATACAGCGGTAACACGTGCAAGCACTTCGTCTAATACGAAGGGCTTCGTTATGTAGTCGTCTGCGCCTATACTCATAAGATTTACTTTCGAGTCGGTGTTGTTGATTGCCGATATTACTATAATGGGGACGTTTGAGAAAACTCTTATCTCTTTAAGAACCGAGTCACCCGATAGAACAGGCAACATAAGGTCGAGAATAACAAGAGATAAGTCTTCGTTGTTTCGGACATTGACTATTGCATCCGCACCGTCAAACGAAGATATGGTCGAGTAACCTTTACTCGACAAAAAGTCGCACAGTAAATTGTTAATTTGTCTGTCATCTTCAACTATAAGAATTTTTTTCATAATTACCTTAGATTGATATTTGCTTTATCGTGTTTCTTTACGCGTAAATTATTAACGGCGCGCGCGAAAGTAATTTCCGAAAGACGATATTCTTTATAACTTTGTTTACTGTTCATATCTTCCCGTACTTTACGGAGTTTTGCTTTTTCCGTTTCTTCGTCTATTTCGTCGGGGCGTAAAACCGTTTCGGACAAAAGTTTGACGGTATTGTTTCCGACGTTTAACATACCTTGGGATACGGAACACAAAACAACGGTGTTATCGGGAAGAGTAAAAGACACTTCACCGGGGACGATTTCCGCGACGAACGGCAGGTGATGCGCCATAATGCCGTACAAACCGTCTCTTATCGGTACGCTTAAATTTATGCAGTCGCCTTTATAGAAAACGCGTTCGGGCGACAGAATTTCGAGACGGAAAACGTCAGCCATTGTCTTTTACCTTGCGGAGCATATCGTCCAGCGTTCCTACGTTAAAGAACGCAGATTCGGGATAGCCGTCGCACTCGCCGCCCAATATTGCCTCAAACGCTTTAATTGTATCGTCTAAACGTACGAACGCACCGTGGACGCCCGTATACTTTTCGGCAACGTAGAAAGGTTGAGATAAGAAACGTTGAATTTTACGCGCTCTGTATATGGTGTTTTTATCGTCTTCGGACAATTCGTCCATACCGAGTATTGCTATTATATCTTGTAATTCTTTATACTTTTGAAGCGTTTCCTGCGTTTTGCGCGCGACAGAATAGTGACGTTCGCCGACAATATCGGGTTCGAGCATCCTTGAAGTCGAGTCGAGCGGATCGACTGCGGGATATATTCCGAGTTCGGCTATCTTTCGAGATAAAACCGTGGTGGCGTCCAAGTGAGAAAACGTCGTGGCGGGGGCAGGATCGGTTAAATCGTCCGCAGGGACGTATATTGCCTGTACCGATGTGACGGAACCGTTTTTCGTAGACGCTATGCGCTCTTCGATATAACCGAGTTCGTTTGCAAGCGTCGGCTGGTATCCGACTGCCGACGGCATATGTCCGAGTAAAGTCGAAACTTCGCTGCCTGCTTGTACGAAACGGTAAATATTGTCGATAAAGAAAAGTACGTCTTTGTGGCACTCGTCTCTGAAATGTTCCGCCATTGTAAGCCCCGAGAGAGCAACTTTCATACGCACGCCCGGTGTTTCGTTCATTTGACCGAATACGAGAGTGGTTTTATCGATGACGCCGCTTTCTTTCATTTCGAGAAACAAGTCGTTGCCTTCACGACTGCGTTCGCCGACGCCTGCAAATACCGAGTATCCGCCGTGTTCGGTTGCTATATTATGAATAAGTTCTTGGATAAGTACGGTCTTACCTACTCCCGCGCCACCGAACAAACCGATTTTACCGCCCTTTGCGTACGGGGCGAGTAAGTCGATAACTTTGATACCCGTTTCGAGTATTTCGTCCGTGCCTTTACGTTCCGTGAACGTCGGCGGATTGCGGTATATCGAATTGCGTTTTGTATCGGACGGGAGTTTTTCGCCGCCGTCGATTGTTTCGCCCAAAACGTTAAACAGCCTACCCAAAACACGTTCGCCTACGGGAACTGTTATCGTCGAGCCTGTCGATACCACGTCGAGATTTCTGCATAAGCCGTCGCTTGCGTCAAGCATTACGCACCTTACGCAACCATTGCCGATATGTTGAGCTACTTCCATAACGCGCGTTGCGCCCTTATAAGTTACAGTGAGCAGTTCGCGTAAACGGGGGAGTGCGGACGTAAACTTTACGTCTACGACCGAACTTGCTATTCTCGTTATTTTACCTGTCGTTTGATTTTGAACGGAATCAGTCATATTACACCTTTTTGTTGCGTTTGAGTGCGCGCGCGCCCGAAGTTACCTCCGTTATTTCACGGGTTATCGACGCTTGCCGAAGTCGGTTGTATTTGAGTTTTAAGTCTTTAAGCATTTCTTCCGCGTTATGACTTGCCGTACTCATTGCCGTCATACGCGCTTGCTGTTCACTGCAATAACCGTCCACGAGCGAATTATAGACAAAGCCCGTAAGATAACTCGGGATAACGCTTAAAAGTACGTCTTTTGCGCTCGGAAAATATTCCGTTTCGTCGGATTCTGCCGACGGTTTAATCAGTCCGCTGAGTTCGAGCGGAAGAAGAACGGTTTGTTTGCATTTGCCGAAACCGCCGTTTATGTGGTCTGTATACAGTATTTCGATTTCGTCTACGCGTCCGTCGTCAAAATATTCGAGCAGATCCGCGACAATCAATCGTGCACGCCAAACGGTCGGGACGCTTGCGGAATAATTAAAGTCCGATATAAAGGGAATACCTTTCGACATAAGATACTGTCTTCCGTATTCTCCGATTACGAAGAGTAAGGTATCGTTATGTGAGCTTACATATTCCGCGCATTGATTGAGCGACGTATGGTTATATGCGCCTGCAAGTCCTTTATCCGACGTAATCAAAAGTATCGCGCGTTTCGCGCCGTTTTTCACCGCTTCTTCGGACAGTTTGAAGTATCTGTCGGCAATATCGGGGACGCGACTGTATAAAACGGCAATCTCCTCTTTCAATGCGTTGAAGTACGGAGCCGTATTCTCGACTTCTTTTTGAGCCTGACGCATTTTGACCGAAGAAATCATATACATTGCGTCGGTGATTTTCTTCGTATCCGCAACGGACATTATGCGTGATTTGATTTCCGCGCTCTCTACCATACTTTACACCTTTACGTTTTCCGCTATAAAAGCGTCGGCGACTTTGAGAACGGCAGATTTGAGTCCGTCGTATAATTCGTGTCCGTAATCTATGCGTATACACAAGATCGGAAATTCTTTTTCAAAATATGCGAGTAAATCTTTTTGAAAACGTTTGACTTCTTTTATGGGGACGTCATTGAATTTGCCTGCGTCGGCACAAATGAGCGTCAATACCTGTTCGTGCAGTTTCATAGGGGATGACTTGTCTTGACGTAAAAGCATAGTGAGAGTTTCGCCGTGGCGCAGTTTACGTTCGGTTGCGGAATCGAGTTCGCCGCCGAATTGTGAAAATACTTTGATTTCACGGTACTGCGCAAGGTCGAGCCGTATACTGCCGACCGACTTTTTCATAATCTCGAATTGAGCCGCGTTGCCGACGCGCGACACCGAAAGTCCCACATTGACGGCAGGGCGTTGACCTGCAAAGAACAAATCGCTTTCGAGAAAAATCTGTCCGTCGGTTATAGAAATGATATTTGTCGGGATATATGCTGAAACATCGCCCGCCTGAGTTTCGACGATAGGCAGCGCGGTCATACTTCCGCCGCCAAGCGCGTCGGATAGTCTTGCCGAACGCTCCAAAAGTCGGGAGTGAAGATAAAAAATATCGCCGGGATACGCTTCGCGACCGGGAGAACGTTCAAGCAACAGACTTAAAGTCCGATATGCCACCGCGTGACGCGAAAGGTCGTCGTAAACGATAAGCGCGTCACGTCCGCGATACATAAAGTACTCGGCTATGGCGCAACCTGCGTACGGGGCAATGTATTGAAGCGGAGCGGGATCGCTCGCCGTTGACGCTACGATAACGGTGTATTCGTCCGCGCCGTATTTTTTAAGCGTATCGTAAACTTTCGCTATTGCGTCCGCGCGTTGACCTATCGCAACGTATACGCAAACAACGTTTTTGTTTTTTTGATTGAGAATAGCGTCGAGTGCAACGGATGTTTTCCCCGTTTGTCTGTCGCCGATAATAAGTTCACGCTGACCGCGACCTATCGGGAACATCGAATCAATCGCGAGTATTCCCGTTTCGAGAGGTTTGTTTACGGGTTGACGGTCAAGTATTTTCGGCGCGGGGCGTTCGATGGGAAAATACTCTTTCGCGCCGACGTCGCCTTTACCGTCTAAGGAGCGTCCGAGCGGGTCTATCATACGACCTATTATTTTGCTCGATATCGGTATGCCTGCCGTACGCTTGGTGCGAAGGACTTTCATTTCCATAACGACTTCCGTTTCGTCGCCGAACAAAACGACGCCCGACGTGCCGTCCGAAGATATGTCCTGTACCATACCTTTTACGCCGCACTCAAACAGTACGATTTCACCGAACTCCACGTCCGTAAGCCCTTTAATGCGTACGATGCCGTCGTTTACGGCAGTGACGAAACCTACTTGCTGATACCCCGAATCGAGTTTGAACGACTTGATGTCTTCACGGAGCAGAGAAATGATTTTGTCTTCGGAAACGTTGTGTTTTAACGATTGAAAAGAGCGGCGAAGCTGACGTATACGACCGAGCGCACTCCAATCGTAATTGTCGTCGCCGACGAAGATTTTGAAACCCGATACAACGGACGGGTCGCGTTTTATTATAAATTCGATATTTTTAACGTCTTCGTTATAGCACTCGGCAAAATATTCGCGCAACTTTTTAATCTGCGTGACGCTTGGGGGAGTTACGCAGTCGATTTCGACTTTGAGTTTATCTTTTTGAGCGGTTTCGTCGTTTTTGCCGAAACCTACTTTTTTTATTTCGTCACTCATTTGGAACCCTTGGAACTTTTGGAACCTTTGGAATTTTTGGAACTTTTGGAAACCTTTTCGGCGGGGCGTTTGGTCTGCTTTATAAATTCGTCGTACAATTTCAAATCTTTATCGGGGGAAGCCGAGTCCGCAAGTAACTTTTGCGTTGCGGACAGCACCATTTCGCCTATCTCGGTTTGCGCCGATTCAAGTACGTGTACTTTACGCGCTTCGGCTTCTTGTTCAGCCGATTTGATTATAGCGTCCGCCTTTACCTTTGCATCGTCCATATATCGACTTGCGGTGTCGGCTATTTCCCGTTCGGCTTCCGCACGGCGCGCCTTGATTTCTTCGTCCGCACTCTTTAATTTGGTTTCGTACTCGGTTTTGAGACGCTCGTTTTCGGCTTTCGTTTCTGCGTTCAAGCGTTCTTCTTCGGCGAAACTTTCACGTCGTTTGCGAAGAAAGTCGGTTACGGGTCTGTACAAAATAAGCGTAAGACCGCCGACAAGTATTACGAGATTCAATACATGCAAGAGTATTTGCGTAATATCTATGTTAAGTGGTGGCATAACGTTACCTCTTGCGGTTTACAGTACGAATATAATGAGTATGGATACGATAAGAGCGTAGATTGCAAGCGTCTCGATAAATACGAGACCGAGCATCATTGCGGAGTTTACCCGTCCGGCAACTTCGGGCTGACGAGCCATCGCGCCCGTGGCTTTTGCAATCGTTATCGCCATGGCTATTGCACCCGCCGCGCCGACAGCGGCAATAAGTATCGCAGCCGCAATGGCTTTGGAACTCTTTACGCTGTCCGATTCGGTCTTCTCGGCTTCCGCAGAAGCGGAAGCCGAAGCGGTTTCCGTTGCTTCGCCGTCCGCATAAGCGGTAACGCTCAGCGAGAAAATCATACTGAACGAGAGTACCAAAACAAGCAGTAAAATAAACTTTTTCATATTCGATTACCTTCTTTTTTGATTTTGTTTTTATATGGTCTCGGCTCGACCGCTTCGCCGTAGAATATCGAAACAAGTGTTGCCAAAACGTAAGTCTGAATAAGTGCGTGGAGCAGGGTGAACAGTACGCCTACGAGTACAGGTACTACGAAACTCAATGCGTAATAGTAGTAAACGAGTTCGTTTACGAGTAGTCCGCTCAATAGCGCGCCGAACAGTCGGAAACTCATTGAAATCGGAAGGGAGAAATCTTTAAGAACGCCGAGCGTTTTACGCGGACCGCGTATGATTCCCGCAAACAGTATTATTAAGTATGACGTAAAGCCAAGCGCGATTGCGGCGTTAATATCAGCTAACGGCGCGGGAAGTAAAATCGTATTTTCGCTTGTCGTCGGAAACTGTACGCCCAAGAGTTCAAACAGCGTACCGAAAAAAACGTATGCGCCCACGCTGAAAATGTATGCACCGACAAAACGCGGTTTATGACTTGAATTTTTGTCCGCCATATTCGAGAAAAAGCCGACCATCCACTCTATTACCGATTGAAATTTATCAGGCACGCGCTTGAATCTCGGAATTGCAAATATACGTACGAAAACCGCCGCCGTTAAAAGCAGAGCGGTTACGATATATGCGGAAATTATTGCGGGGTTTACAAGCAGTCCGAATACGGATATTTGGTTAATATCGTGTAAAACTCCGTCGCGCATAACTTCTTTGACGCTTTCGGTATGCGAAGTCGGCGTCCCCGAAACGATTATTCCGACAAGAAGGAGCGCGATTATCAAAAGCCATACGATAACGAATATCTTACGTCTGCTCATTTTTTTATTCGTCGTTTCTGACAATTTCAAGTCACCTTTTTCATAATAAGAAATACTAAGTACTTATTAAAACAATAAATATTATACCATTAAATTTATAATAGTTCATAATTTTTTTCAATATAATTATAAAAGCTAATCTATAAACTTAACGGCATGATCTTCATTGTAAACGTTCCCTTTGCATGTTTACGGTTTCACAATCGCTTCGATTTTGGAAATATTTGAGAAATTTGCCTATCTTACGCGATATATGCATAACTTGTCAGCACATATTATGTTAAGTCGTTTTGTTTTTTGCTTATGTATTTCATTAATTTTAAGGGAATTCTTGTAAGTATCGTTTGAGTTTAATTGCATTTTACATGAGACGAATTATTTATCAACGGCAATCTACGTTTATACATAACAGTACTATTTGTTTTGCACAATATTATAAAATTAGACGTATCGGTTTAGTTTTTCGTATCGTTTTGGCGGAATTATTCTTTTATGGAAATCTTAATATCTCCTGTTGATGTTTTGATTTTGCATTTCCCGCCTGTCGTTAAGTGGGGGACATTTACATTTCCCAATTCCGTTTCTGCAAAAATTATTTTATTTGTTAAGAACGTGCCGTTTACATCACCGGTCGAAGTTTTGATATTAATTGTTCCAGCATCCGAATCATTAATGAATATGTCACCAACCGACGCTGATAATGCAATCGTATCGTCAGCTATCGTATCAGTCAGTTCTATGTTGCCTGTTGATGAAGTGACGTCCAAACTTTTACATTTTATATTATTCAGCGTAGTATCACCTGTTGATGAGGCGACTGTTATTGTTTCCTGCGCAATAATATTGTTAAGCGTTATATCTCCGACTGAAGAAGAAATATAGAATATGTTTAATGTCATATCGGCAATATCCGCATTTCCGGTCGATAAAATGAATGACGCGGAATCTATTACATTTGAACGTATCTTTGTATCACCTACATTTAATTTCAAATCGATTTTGTTGAACGTGAATCCTTCGGGGATGGTAACGTTACCTGTGGACGATTTAACAGTTAAATTGTCGTACTCGACAGCGGGCATATATATAGTTGCTTTGTAGTCTCTTTTGAAGTTGAAAAATTTTTCGTAGAAATTACGTTTGTCAATGCATTTAACAGTCAGCACGCCGTTAATAACTTCAATTGTATGATATTTATTCGGGGTTTCGGTAACCTCTACCTTTACGGTCGAATCTTCAGATACGGCGAATTCAATATCTGAGGTCGATACGTCTATATTGATATTTGTAAATGTATTCGTTACTTCGTACGTTTTGTTTACCACAGGGACTTTGAGTGCAAGTATAAAAAAGATGATTATCACGGTTATCAAAATAAGCGTACCGATAATAACAGGTATTAAAATTTTGGCTTTCATTTCAAACTCCTAAAAATGTTGATTATGATTATTGTTGAATATTTTGTATATTACTATCATTATGGATAAAAGTAAAGTAAAATGAACAAATAGCATTAAATAAATGTGAAAAGCAATACAATTGATTTAACAAAGCAAAGTGTTTTTTACACATAAATAATCTCTTATATTATACCAAAATATAAAAGGGAACTAAAACTAAAACGTATCGATGTAGTTGTTAAACGTCTTATTCCAAAGCCTTAACGATTTTAATTCGCACTCTGCGAGCAATTTTGCCATCTTGTCGGTTTTGCTATCCGCGCGGATACTATATTTCTCTTTATCTCTGTAAGTGGCGATAGCGGCGTAATATCTTTCCCGTTCTTCGTACCGTATATCGACTGGAAGAAGCCCCAACATAATCATTTCGTATGTCAAAAGAAGTCTACCCGTTCTGCCGTTCCCGTCAATAAACGGGTGGATATTCTCGAATTGTATATGATGTTCCGCCAAAGTTCTGAAAACTGCCGTCCAATCGATTTTATCGTTATTCATTTCAAGAATCATGCCGACCAAATCGTCTTTTACCTTTGCAACATAGTTTTGCATATTTTGCGGGACTTCCTGCGCTGAACACGGTGTATAAACAATCCTTGCAAGATTGCCGACGTAGTTCTGAACCGTTCTGTAATTGCCTGCTTCTTCATCTCCTAACAAAACGTAGAAATGAATTTTTTTAATGAAGTCTTCGTCAATTTCACGATTGCTTTTCAGACTGCTATACAAAAAATCGAATCCCTTTTTATAGCCGACTATATCCTGATTTTCTCTGAACGTATGCGCACCGATAGCAATACCTTTTTCCAAAAGCAGCTTCGTTTCGTCGAAATTAAAAGTATTGCCTTCAATGGCGTTACTGCTATGCGTTATAGAAATCGCAAATTCATTAATGAAATACTTTACGCCCGCGTTCGATAAAGGTATTCCGAGCGCATTTCAGCATAATGCACGTCAATCTGTTCTATAACGTCTAAATACGTTTCTTGGCTTTCTATCGGTTTACTCATTACCAAATCCCTTGATTTTTATTATATCATACCATATGAATCATATGTCCAAACATAAGAAATAAATACTTTTGGGTTTCTTCATTTCTCCCTTATATGTTCACTATCCTTCAATGCTAACATAGTACTTATCACTATTCAATTCGCATTCACAAACGAGCAAATGGTCCGAGAAAAGGTCATTGATGTCCTCCGATTCTATATTAAGCGAATAGTCTTTTTCGTTAATGTAAATGGAAAAACTTTTAACACCATTTAATAACTTTTTAAAATCTTCTTTTGAAAAGTTTGGATCGAAATCATCATTATCTTCGCTCCAGTCCAGTGCCGTTTCATAAAATTCTTCGACAATACCATTAATGGCTGAATCATATAATGCTGTAAAATTATCTAAAATTGAATCTAAAGTATTAAGATTAATTATAATGCTGTAAAATTATCTAAAATTGAATCTAAAGTATTAAGATTAATTTTATTTTTTTCTTTATCGTCATAGAATTCAAAATTTACATGTTTTTCATCAATATTTATCGTAGCATAATAATAGTTAAATTGATTATTTTTTAAAAATGTAATATCTTTATGTTGCAAATATTCTTTTCTTAATATGCTAAGTAGTTTTATATGTACGAGATCGACATTATCAATGTTATTAATTTTGTATTTATTATTTTTTGTTTTTATTTTTATATATCCATCAGCTCTTTGTGTGATAGTATTATATAAGCCGTGATATTCAGTATTTGTATAGTGAATTGTTTTTATATCAGTAATATCTGCAACAGGAAAATAAGTAGGCGTTTGATTATTAATATAAATATTACCGTTAAGTAAATAGATGGCTCGGTTATCGACAACTATATCCTTCGACGCTTGTTGTTTTTTATATGATTTCAGAACAAACGATATAAGTAATAACATAAAAATTGCAATTAACATAAATATTGTGCTTAAAATAATTTTGGAACCGATTTCATTTGATTTTGCTGGGAGACAGAGAAACACAATAGATATGGCAATGCTGATAACTGCAAAAAAAGCCGAAGCTATTATGCTTGATTTCAACGTTTTTTTAGTTAATTCTTCCCCTTTTGATATATATGCCAAAATAATTTCATCTTGCTTGTACATAATTTACTCCTCTTTATTCAATTGAAAAATTATAACATATACTAATTTCATTGTAAATAAAAACAAATTATTAAAAAGTAAATATGTAAAGGTCAAAACCGATACGAATAATTACAACGGTTATTATTGTCGCGTATGAATACTTGAAAAAATAAAAACTTAAATTCAATTACCCATAAGGATAAATCGATTATGAGTATGAAAGTTTAAGTGGGGGAATTAACAACAATATTTCAAAGAAGTGCAGAGATATAAAAAACGACTGATATAATCAGTCGCCTTTTGGTACTCCCGACGGGAATCGAACCCATAACTGCCCCTTAGGAGGGGGCTGTTATATCCATTTAACTACGGAAGCGTGTTTCAGTGAGTATTATTATAGCAAACGGGAGCGAGTTGTTCAACAAATTTTAAGGTATTTGAAGAGTTTATGTAATTAATTTCGGGTAGGGCGTTTATGCACGTTAAGCTTGGCAATAATAAGCGATATGAACGCGTACGATGTTAAGGGACAAGTTATTGAATTACTCG
>ONBF01000047.1 GCA_900315995.1 uncultured Eubacteriales bacterium | reverse complement strand
TGGAGCAATCTTTGCAAACAACCGTGGTAAACTCTCCCGGTACTCCGACGTAAATACGTTTGATTTTAGATCCGGTATCGTTAACGGCGTTAATAACCGCAGTATTAACAGCTTCACGAAGATTATCCGTATCAAAAAATTCGCCGTCGGAAAAGCCGTGATAGAACGCTTCTCCTTCACCTTTGATATGCGGAATATTGTTAATACCTTGCGAGCCGATAAAGACCGTTATTTTTTGTGATCCGACATCTAAAACGGCTACATTGTCATTACGTGCCATACTTAATCCAACTCCGTAGTAAGATAACTATGCATAATATAATTATGTAAATTATATATTATGTAAAGTTAATTTTATTATAAACATATAAAGCAAAACAGTCAAATGTTTTTTTATTCAAGCTTTCGTATATATCGGTTTCAAATATCCCCCTTGTCCGTCGTCGTATATCGTAAGCGTTCCCGAATACCGCTTGGTTTCAGCAACCGTACTGTTATACCAACTCAACGCTTCCCTAATCTTCTGTTTAAGATTGGTAGCCACGTTGAACCTAATCACGACGCCCGTCCTTGTCTGTAACGAAAAAGTATATCCGTTTACGTCTATTCGTTCGATTATTTGAGTAAAATATGCGTCTTTGTATCCGTATAATTCACAGGCTTGTCCGAGTGCGGTTAATCTGCTTGCAGCATAATTCTCGGTTGTCATAAACTGTCCTTTCGTAATTGACTTAATTTCAAGTCCGCTAACCGAAGTCGCTCCCGTTTTTTCTTTCGAAACATTTATAACCACACCCTCTCTGTCTACCGTATAATAATTATCGTTATAATTAATCTCATACAGCGGATATCTTTTCAAAACGGTAACTTTCACTTTATTCGGAAAAATTCTCTCTATATTTATAAGTTTTAACAATGAAATATTGTTATCGAAATTTTCGGTGGCTTTTTTTTCGCTCAATGTAAAAATATTCATTTTATAACGAATGCCGAGTGCGGTAAGCAACTCTTCTTCGTCATATTCGTCGAAAGCATACTCTTTTTCGGTATCATAATCGATAAATGAAATATCGTTAATCAAAAAGAGCGTTCCGTTAAGAATAAGAACGATGCAAAATACTATTAAGAATACGAAAAGAACAATACTTTTTTTATTCATCTTACCCTGAATATTTCTCCGCCCAACGATGAAATAACGTTTTCTATTCTTTGGTATCCGCGCTCGATGTGATAAATATCGTCGATAGCGGTAGTACCGTCCGCTGAAAGTCCCGCAAGAATCAAAGCCGCGCCTCCGCGAAGGTCGTATGCTTTAACGTCCGCGCCGTGCAGCCGCCTTACCCCCGTAATATAAGCGGCTTTATCCCGCACTATAATTTTCGCGCCCATTTTAACCAGTTCGGAAACGTGTTTGAAACGCGTCTCGAACATATTTTCAAGAATAATGCTCGTACCGTCCGCTACGCAACAAAGCGCGGACATAGGAGCTTGTAAATCAGTCGGAAAACCGGGATACGGCATAGTCTCGATAATTTCGAAAGCTTTTATCCTTTTACTGTTGTTTATAGTTATTTTATCATTAAAAACCTGTACTTTGCAACTACTTTCGGTAAGTTTGGATATCAGCGAAGTTATATGTTCGGGAACGACGTTGTTTATCGTCAGGTTTCCGCGAGTTATCAACGCCGCAAGAATATATGTTCCCGCCGCTATTCTGTCGGGAATCGGAGTATATTCCGTTCCGTGAATACTTCCGCATCCTTCTACGATAATCGTTCCCGTCCCCGCGCCGCTTACGTTTACTCCGCAAGATACGAGAAAATTTTGTAGGTCAGAAATTTCGGGTTCTTTTGCGGCGTTTCGTATTATTGTTTTGCCTTTCGCCCCCGTCGCCGCCATCATTATATTTTCCGTTGCGCCCACGCTCGGGAAGTCCAAAAGCATATCCGCACCTTTCATATTCGACGCATCGCAAATGATATATCCGTGTTCTTCTTTGACGTTTACGTTCAGAGCTTTCAATCCTTTAATATGTATATCAATCGGTCGTATCCCTATATCGCAGCCGCCGGGATAAGCGACTTTCGCTTTTTTCAGCCTTGCGAGAATAGGTCCCAGTAAAAATATCGAAGATCTCAATTCTTTGGCAAGCTTAGACGGAATTTCGTCACTGCTTATCGGTGAACTGTCTATAATAACGTATTTGCCGAAACGTTCTACGTTACAACCGAGTGTAACAAGTATTTTCAACATATTATCAACGTCAAGTATATCGGGACAATCGTTAAGTTTTATTTTTTGTTCGGTTAGTATACTTGCCGCCAGTATCGGCAATACTGCGTTTTTTGATTTTTGAACGTCTATTTCCCCTTTAAGAACTTTTCCTCCGTTAATAATGAATTTTGCCATATTTCACCAAAATATAATTTTTCTTTTCCTTATATATTATGGAAACGGCAATATTTTTGTGTAAAAAGAAACGGTATGCAATTAAGCATACCGCCACGATTTGATTAATTTAATCGAAACTTATTATTTCGTTCCGAAAATTCTGTCGCCTGCATCTCCGAGTCCGGGCAGAATATATCCGTTTTCGTTAAGACATCTGTCAAGCGTCGAAACGTAAATATCAACGTCGGGATGAGCTTCGGCGACTTTTTCAACTCCTTCGGGCGCACCGATAACGGACATTAACTTAATTTTTTTACAGCCGTGTTTTTTAAGCATATTTATAGCGGATACGGAACTGCCACCGGTTGCGAGCATCGGATCGAGTACCATAACGACTTTCCGTTCTATATTAATCGGAAGTTTGCAGTAGTACTCCCGAGGTTCAAGTGTTTCTTCATCTCTGTATAACCCGATGTGTCCTACTTTCGCCGCGGGAAACAAAGACAATACGCCTTCAACCATCCCTAACCCCGCTCTCAATATCGGTATTATCGCAATCGAGTTTTCTTTGACTACCGTTTGCGTTGTAATTTCAAGCGGAGTTTCCACCTCAATCTCTTGCGTAGGAACGTCTTTGAAACTTTCATACGCCATAAGCATTGCAATTTCTCCGATTATTTCGCGAAATTGTTTCGTGTTGGTATTCTTATCTCTTATAATCGCGACTTTATGCCGTATAAGCGGATGATCGAGTATATGTACATTCGGATATTCTTTCATAATCTTTCCTCTTTCACTTCGATATTTTCTTTTGAAGTAACGAAATTTTCTTTTTCACCGTTTTTTCTTGCGCGCGAACAAATAAGATTGGTAACTATACCGAGTATCAAAGCGCAGGCAACTTCGGTTATTGTAATTTTGCCAAACCTCAACGCCATACCGCCGACGCCCGTAATAAGAATTACGGAAACGACAAATAAATTACTGTTGTCGTTAAGGTCAACTTTTTGCAGCATTTTAAGTCCCGATACCGCAATGAATCCGTACAGCGCGATGCAAACACCGCCCATTACGCAAGAAGGAATAGTCGCGAGAAATGTTGAGAACGGACCGATGAACGAAATAACTATCGCCATACAAGCGGCTGCGAAAATCGAAATAACCGACGCATTTCCCGTTATTGCTACGCAACCGATGGATTCGCCGTAAGTCGTATTCGGGCAACCGCCGAAAAATGCGCCCGCAACGGATCCCACTCCGTCTCCGAGAAGCGTTCTGTGAAGCCCCGGATCTTCAAGCAATTCAGATCCGATAACGGCAGATAAATTTTTGTGATCCGCAATGTGTTCGGCGAACACGACGAACGCAACGGGTATATAAGCGACGGCAATAGTTCCGAGATATGTCCAAACCGTGCCGTCTCCAAAAGTCATTTCGTCTCCAAACGCTTTAACGAAAGCAAAATCGGGAACCCCGTAAATGTCTTCGAATAATGCAAAATCAATAATCTTAAAAGCGTCAACGTCGGCGGCGTTACCGATAACCGTGAATATTGCCGCAAGAGCATATCCCGCAAGTATACCTATAATAAACGGAATAAGTTTGAACGTCTTTTTGCCGTATACGGAACAAATAATCGTTACGAATAAAGTAACCAATCCGCAAACAAGTGCTATATACGGAGAACAAATCGCCACGTTTGCGACTTTTACGCTACCCGACGTCAAATCTCCTATCGCGTTGCCCGCAAGCGAAAGACCGATAATAGCGACCGTCGGTCCTATAACAACAGCGGGCATAAGTTTGTTAATCCACGCCGTACCCGCACATTTAACGACAAGCGCAATCGCAACGTAAACAAGTCCGGCAAATAAGGCACCGATTATCAGCCCGAAATAACCGGCAGACGCGGAAACTCCACCCGCAAAAGCCGCTGACATCGACCCCAAGAACGCGAACGAACTTCCCAAGAACACGGGACTTCTGAACTTTGTAAACAGTAAGTAAACAATCGTTCCGACGCCCGCACCGAATAAAGCCGCCGATTGCGACATACCGTTGCCGACAATAGCGGGTACTGCGATAGTCGCCGCCATAATAGCAAGTAATTGTTGTAAAGCAAATATCAACAACTGCGGAAATTTCGGTTTATCGTGCACTCCGAAATTCAAAACGTTTTTATTCTCCATATTCTCTTCTCCTTTGCAGCCGCGTAACACGACTGTATTATTAAAAAAAGTCCGCGAAGGACTTTTTTAATGATTAATCAAAAAACAAACCGAAAAGAAAACTGTTTGCAATGAAAATGACAAATTTCGTTTACGTTCATATTACAAAGCATTTCAAGTCTCCTTTTACCGTTTTATTACCGTATTCGGAATACAAAATCAATTTATCAAGTACGAATAACTCCGAGTTTGTATTCAAAAACCGTTTAATTGTTATAAACGCAACTTTCCGAATACGCTTCGGCGCATAAGCCGACCGATTTATCGCTTAATCGTACGTTCTGCTCTCCGAAACTTTCGATAAAGAATCGGCATTTATTCGGATAACGTTGATTTTGTCGAAAACCGTGATTTTTTAAGATATTTTCATACTTCTCCGACTTTCTCAGTTTACCATAATATCGTCTGAAATACAAATAATTTTACATATTCGCGTAAACTTTTTATTTTTAATTACAGGCTTTTAATAATATTCGGTTAATGTTCAGAAGTCGGTTTTACATATTTATTTGGTTTTCACAACATAATGCGAACCGACTTTTTGTTTCAAAAATTCAATTAATTCCCGTCTTGTATCGTCGGCTAACAAATACTTCGGAATAATTAATGTATCTTCTAATTTAGTACAAACAGGATAACACATCATTATACCGACAAAAATTATCATTGAAATATTCGTAGCGTTTTCTGTTATTTTTAATATACATTGACCGAAAAAAGGTTTTTTGTATGAACAATTATAAATCTTTTTAGTTTTTTCCTTTTCGTTCTTTGCAATTTTGAATATTTTAACCTTATCTTCATAAAAATCATATCTGAAAGATTTGTTATCGGACTCATTGTTTTTTTTACATACAACGAGATAGATTATTGCTGTTGCCAAAGAAAAAAATGCAGCACCCGAAAAAAGATAAAATAAGAACCATGCCATATTGCCATAAGATAATATATTCAGCATCACTACCGCCGCAATGATAAGAAGCAAAGCGAACAAAGAAGAAGCGATTAACGCACATTTTGCATTTTTATTTCTCGATTGAATTATATCTTCATTATTAAAAGGAACTGTAAAAGAGAATTTAACGTTACTTTGATTATCCATAAAATCACCTTATCTTCGTCTAATTATACAAAATTATTATAAAATTTTCAATTAATTTATAATATCACCCAATCACTTTTAAGTGATTTCAAAATATCTTGAAATCGTAAATTTTACATCCCGCTTTTTTCGATATGTTTATTGTCACACATACTGCGTACAACCCGTTCACAGTCCGCTACACCAATCTTATAGCAAACCATTTATTTTTCTTTATATAATTCAATTACTTTTGAAAACTTTTTATCTTAACTCTCAACATTATGCCTTATACCCCTTAGGCACTATATCTGGATACAATTCTGCCATAACATTAGTCGGAATAAACAAGATTCGATTTTCATTTACTTGAAAACAAAACACTCCCTTATCTGTTTCAATTGAAAATACTGCATTAACCTTATCATTTGAGACAAAAAAATACTGCCAACGATTAAACTTTGACATATTATTGCTCCATTTCAAATTTCACATTTTACCGTGAGTAACTGCTTTTACCAAATAACTTGCTATCGCTAAACCAAAAAGCATTACTTATAAAACCTCATGAATCAAATCATTTATATGTATTTCAACGCTATCCAAACACGGAACAGAACAATTCTCTGAGTTCAACAAAAGAGGAAGTTCCGTGCATCCCAGTACAACTGCTTCAATACCATTTTTGTCTCGTATTTTATCTATTATGCTTTGGAACTCTTTTAAAGTGCTTTCCTTAACAATTCCTAATTCCAACTCCTCAAAAATTCGTTTTGCCACAAGGTAACGATCATTTTCATCAGGAATATATACTTCTATACCCGCATCCCTGAAATCATTTTTCATATAATCCTGCTCCATTGTAAAAATAGTTCCAAGAAGAAGAATCTTTTTATATCCTTTGTTCTTTACCTCTGTGCAGACCGCTTTAGGAATGCTGATTAACGAAACGCCGGTATCATTAACTAAATCCCCGAACACAATATGCATTGTCACTGCTGTCAAAGATACTACTTCTGCACCTGCATTTTTCAGGCAAAGCACTTTCTCGGAAAGATATTCTTTTAGGAGGTCATATCTTCCCGACGAAACATAATTCCATGCTCTTCTGAAATCTAAACTCTCAATAACAATCTCCGGCATTTGTTTTCCGTCTGTAATCTTATCAATTCTTGAGTTTAATTCCTTATAATACATAAGTGTGGATTCTGGCCCGGTACCACCCACTAATCCTATTTTTTTCATAAACGATCCTTTCTCAATCCTTTTGGTATATTTATTAGTCAGTTATCCTGAAATATAATCGTTCTAAAAATCGCGAGATTTGCAAATCATCAAATTCGGTAATTTTAGCCACGGTCTGCGTCGAAAATGAATTTTTATATAAACAACTTGCTATTAATTTACCTTTTTTATTTTTATTACCACTGTTTTTGATTATTTCAACAAAATCTTCATAAAAAGTATAAGTTATTGTTTTATCGGCATTTTTTATATTTCGTTCATTTTTAGTAAAATAATATACAGAAGAACCAATAGAAAATATTGTAAATCCCAAAAAACCTAAAGCTGCAAATGTCGAAGGATCTTTACTTACAAAAATTATAGCAAATATAGGTAAAATAAAAAATATTGAACACACAAGCAACAAAAAACCCAATTTTTTATTTAAGTTTTTTCTTCTTGCTACTAAAACTTCATTATTAAATTCTGATACAAATTGAAACCTAATAGGATTTTCAGATTTTTCTTCCATAGTAATCACCTCCGCGGAATTATACTTTTTAACTACATAAATGTCAAGAAATTTACAATATAAAATAAATTACACCAAATATTATTTAATTTCAACACTTGAATTTTTATTCGCAATATTAATTCAGATTTACTATATAATTATCAAAATTCAAACTTATAATATTACGATTTTCAATTAACTCATTGAAGACCGCAAATGTTTTTCCGATAAAAAATATATATTTATTAAATTTTGACTTGTTTGTTTATATTCAATAAAATTCCGATTGCCGACATAAACACAACCAAACTTATTATATCTGCTCTTATGGACAGCAACATGCCGACTTCGTTGGCAGAATTAACCTTTATGACCCGTTATTGCTCCGATTTTTTTTGTCGCTTATTTTTGTTGTTGATAAAATTGTAAATATCAATATACCTATAATAATGCCAACTATAAATGGTGCAAAATGCCCAGCAGTATTTGTATAAAAGACATCCATAAATCTCATTGATGGATGAGTAAAAAAGTCCGATGGAGTACTAATATTGTTTGA
>ONBF01000018.1 GCA_900315995.1 uncultured Eubacteriales bacterium | reverse complement strand
TTATAAAGAAAGAAAAAGAATCGAAGAGAAATCAAAAAGTTCAAGAGCTTAAAGAAATTTGGCTATCGGCAACAATAGATACACATGATATGGAATACAAGTCGAAACAAGCTGTGAAATTTATTGAAGACGGTAACAAAGTGCGTCTTTCAATAAGGATGAAAGGCAGACAGCAGGCTCACCCCGAAATCTCCATGAAGATAATGGAAGACTTTTATCAGATGGTAAGCGAAACTGCCGTTAAAGAAAAAGATCCCGTGCAAGAGGGACGAACGATTGCGATGATAATCGCGCCTAAGAAGAAATAAAACTTTAAGGAGGGCAAGCAAATGCCTAAAATGAAGACACATAGCGGTGCTAAGAAACGTTTTGCGCTTACCGCTGACGGACACGTTAAAAGAGCGCAACAAGGCAAGAACCATATTCTTACCAAAAAGACTTCGAAGAGAAAACGTAATTTGCGTCAAACGGCGTACGTGGACAGTACTCAAGAGAAGACTATTAAGAATATGATTGGTTGATAAGGAGGTCTACAATGAGAATCAAACGTGGTGTTAACGCAATTAAGAAGCGCAGAAAAATATTAAAATTAGCCAAAGGCTACCGCGGATCAAAAAGCAAACTTTACCGAGTTGCACGCGAAGCCGTAATGAAGTCGCAAAATTACGCATATAAAGGTCGTAAACTCAAAAAACGTGATATGCGCAGTTTGTGGATTGCACGTATAAGTGCGGCGGCAAAACTCAACGGAACAAGTTACAGTAAACTTATTTACGGATTAAAGAAGAACGAAATCGACGTTAATCGTAAGATACTTGCGGATCTCGCGGTAAACGACGCGACGGCGTTTACGGGACTTTGCGAAAAGGCGAAAGCGTCCGAATAATTTAACACGATACGCCTTTTACAAAAGTAAAGGGCGTGATTTTTGTTATGGAAAGAATAGAATCCGTCAATAACGAACGTGTAAAACGTATAGTAGCGTTAAAGGATAAGTCCGAAAGACGTAAAACGGGACTGTTTGTCGTCGAAGGTTATAACAATATTAAAGATTGTCCGATTAAAGCCGAAGAGTTATTCGTTTGTTCGGATTTTGATAAAGCTTTGCCCGTATGTGATAACGTATACTACGTCAGTCGCAGAGTCGCCGATAAAATTTCGGATACCGTTACGACGCAGGGGATATTCGGAATATACCGTATACCCGATACGAGCGTAAAAGCACCTGTCGGAACAAAGACGATTGTACTCGACGGAATATCCGACAGCGGCAATATCGGCACGATAATACGTACTGCCGTTGCGTGCGGATACAGCGACGTTTATTTCCATAATTGCGCGGACATTTTTTCACCGAAAGCGGTAAGAGCCGCTATGAGCGCAATATTCAAATTAAACGTATCGATAGGTACTGCCGATGAGATATTAAGGGTGTTGAAATCCGAAGGCTTCATACCGTATATTCTCGATATGAACGGAAAAAACGTCTTTGAAACCGAACTCGTTAAGCCCGCTTTTATTGTCGGCTCGGAAGCGCACGGCGTATCCGACGCGTTCGGGGATTCCGTTGAAAACGTTATTTCACTTCCGATGAAAAGTATGGAAAGTCTTAATGCGGGAGTTGCGGCGGGAGTGGTTATGTACGTTCACGCTTACGGATTAAACAAAAAACATTAAGGAGATAAAAGTTATGTCCGGACACAGTAAATGGGCAAATATCAAACATAAGAAAGCTAAGGGCGACGCTGCCAAAGCGAACGTATTCACGAAACTCGGAAGAGAAATCGCGCTTGCCGTAAAACAGGGCGGTTCGGATCCCGCGGCTAATTCAAAACTTCGAGATGTGATCGCAAAAGCTCGCGCCGCAAACGTTCCGAACGACAATATAACGAGAAGTATCAAGAAGGCGGCCGGTGAACTCGGCGATGTTAATTACGAAGAGATAACTTATGAAGGTTACGGTCCCGAAGGAACGGCATTTATCGTCGAAACGCTTACCGATAATAAGAACCGTACCGCAGGCGACGTAAGACACTTGTTCGATAAATTCGGAGGCGCGCTCGGTACATCGGGAAGCGTATCTTATATGTTTACGAAAAAAGGTGTTATAGTAGTCGATAAAGAAGCTTATTCGGAAGACGATATGATGATGTACGCTTTGGAAGCCGGCGCAGACGATATTGTAACGGACGAAGACGTATTCGAGATTTATACGTCACCGAACGCTTTGGGCGCGGTGAGAGACGCTCTCGAAGCGCAAAAGATTAAAGTTTTGTCGGCGGAAATCGATATGATACCCGCAAATTATATAACGCCTACGTCCGAACACGCGGAAACGATAACGAAACTTATCGACGCGCTCGATTCAAGCGACGACGTTCAAAACATTTTCCATAATGCAATTTTACCCGAAGACGAAGAATAGGAGTAAAATAAAATGGTAGAGAAACAGTGTAAAATCGCAAAAGACGCGTCTTACGTCCTTGCTTATACGGATACAGCTGAGAAAAACGCAATGCTTGCGTCTATTGCGGACGCTTTGCTTAAAAATGCCGATTACATTCTGAAAGAAAATGCAAAAGATTTGAAGAATCCGAAACTTGACACTGTTTTTATCGACCGTCTTATGCTCAATAAAGAGCGTATCGACGCTATGGCGGAGGGCGTAAGACAGATAATCGCATTGCCCGATCCCGTAGGAGAATTGGTTGAGGAGTGGAGCGTTAAGAACGGTTTGCGTTTGAGTAAAGTCCGCGCGCCTATCGGAGTAATAGGCGTAATATACGAAGCTCGTCCCAACGTTACGGTGGACGTAGCCGCACTGTGTATAAAGAGCGGCAACGCGGTAGTATTGCGTGGCGGTAAAGAAGCTATCAACAGTAACCGCGCTTTGTACAGAACTATGGTTACCGCGCTTAAAGACAAAGGCTTTGAAACGGGTATGCTTCAGTTTATCGATGACGCAACGCGTGCAAGTACGGAAATTCTGTTAAAGCAGGACAGATATATCGATGTTATTATTCCGCGCGGCAGCGATGGGCTGAAACAATATATCCTTGAAAACAGTAAAATACCCGTTATTGCATCAGCGGGCGGTATGTGTCACGTTTACGTCGAAAAGTCCGCCGATCTCGAAATTGCCGAAAAGATTGTTATCAATTCAAAATGCAATCGTCCGTCCGTATGTAATGCGGCGGAGACGTTGCTTGTCGATAAGGCGATAGCGAAGACGTTTTTACCTACGGTTTTGAGCGCATTGAAAGAAAAGGGCGTCAAGTTGTACGGTGATTCGGCGACAAGAAAGATTGTTAAAGACGTGGAGCCCGCTACGGACGAGAATTATTATATCGAGTATCACGATATGATAATGAACGTTAAAGTCGTAAAAGACATCAACGAGGCGATAGAACATATCAACGGGCATAATACAAAGCATACGGAAGCAATCGTTACGAGTGATAAAAAAGCCGAAGAGTTGTTTACTTCACGCGTTGACGCCGCGGCGGTATTCGTAAACGCAAGTACGAGATTTACGGACGGATTCGAGTTCGGTTTCGGTGCGGAAATAGCAATTTCGACGGGTAAAATTCACGCTCGCGGACCGCTTGGATTGAAAGAGTTGACTTGTATACGATATATCGGACGCGGTAACGGACAGATTCGCGGATAATCAATGATCACGCATATTTGAATTTTTCGAAAAATACCGTATATTATGCGGTGTTTTTTTAATATTCTCAAAGTTTCGTTTATTTATGTCGGAACGGTTATAGGCGCGGGATTTGCAAGCGGTAAAGAAATAAGGCTGTTTTTTTCAGAGTGCGGAATATTTGCACCCGTATTAAGCGGAATACTGTCGGGAGTATTCGCAACGGTTTTTTTGCTGATTGGGCGACACGGCAAAGGGAAATTTCTTCATACAACGTTTTTCAACATATTGATTTGCATTGCGAGTATTATAAGCTTTGCCGCAATGTGTGCGGGGAGCGACGCGGTTTACAATGGTTACGGAATAAAATTCGGCGGAATTGTAACAACCGGAATTATTTTGATTTTATTATCTTTCGGAGTGGAAAAAACTGCCATTTTCAATACGTTTTTACAGCCGATTATTATCTTATTGATTTTCGTGATTTTCATAATGAATACGAATTGTGATTTTTCTGGCGGTTTCGGTTTTACGAACGCCGTTTTGTATTCGTCGATGAATACGCTTATTGCCGGTTGCGTTATGGAGGAAGAAGGTAAAAATATGTCCGACAGAGAGATATACGCGGTCGGAATTTTATCGGCGTTATGTATGATACTTTTGACGACTTTCGTATATTGTATCGTAAAAAATATCGAAAGCGAAATGCCTGTGATAGCGGCTGCCGAAAGTTGCGGAATCGGATTTGCGGCACGACTGATAGTCGCTTTTGCAATCTTTTCGACGCAAACGTTTTCCGCATATGTGATTTATAACAGATTTAACGATATTATCGGAGAAAAATTCACATATCTTTTACTTTTCGTTTTGTCGTTAATTGGAACGGTACTCGGTTTTGAAACGATTGTCGTTTACGGTTATCCTTTAACGAGCGTTATAGGTTTTATTGCGGTCGTTACGACAGTCGCCGTGTTCGCAAAAAACGTCAAAGAGATTTTTTCTTCCGATAAACTCCGCAAAAACCGCTTGAATAAATAATATTATTTACAGTGAATATATAATTTACTTTGCGTGCGGTTTGTGGTATAATATCACAAGTTATGAAAAGATTTTGGAATATACCAAACATATTGACGTTGTTGCGCTTTTTAGCGGTGCCGGTATATTGGATAATGTTTTTTACCGAATCGACGTATATTCCCGCCTTGTTTGTTTTCATAACCGCGATTTTTACCGATGTTGCCGACGGAATAATCGCGCGCAAACTTAATATGGTTACTAAG
The DNA here is from genome assembly GCA_900315995.1 of uncultured Eubacteriales bacterium. Taxonomy (GTDB): domain Bacteria; phylum Bacillota; class Clostridia; order Christensenellales; family RUG350; genus RUG350. The sequence goes on along the minus strand of ONBF01000018.1, from coordinate 26,004 downwards.
TACGGAAAAGTACTCGACCCGCTTGCGGATAAACTTATACAAGTGTCGGCGTTGACAACGCTTGTGATAGCCGGAAGACTGATGTGGCTGTTTTCCGTAATTATTTTGGTAAAAGAATTGTATTTGATAGTTTGCGGATCGATACTCTTCAAACGAAAAGTTGTGGTTTGCTCGAGCTATATCGGCAAAATTGCGACGGTAGTTATGTGTATCGGGATAATTCTCATTATGTTCGACGTTACGCTTGAAATAGGAAGATATATAACGGCGGCGGGAATCGGAGTATCGTTGATATCGGCAGTCAATTATACTATCGTTACGCTCAGAAGATTCGACGGTAAAATTCCGAGCAGTGATAATCAAGAGGAAATCAATATCAAGTATTGATTATGTACATAGATACGAGGTTTTTGAGTATGGATATGAATAAAACTTATAACCCGAAAGATTTTGAAGATAAACTTTACGAGCGTTGGGAGACTAACGGTTGTTTTAAGGCGGACGAAAATTCCGATAAAGTGCCGTTTACGATAGTGATGCCGCCCCCGAATATCACGGGACAGCTTCATATGGGACACGCGTTGAACAATACGATACAAGATATAATTATACGTTTCAAACGTATGCAAGGCTATGAAACGTTGTGGTTGCCCGGAACCGATCACGCGTCGATCGCTACCGAAGTAAAGATTGTCGAACAAATGAAGAAGGAAGGTTTGACGAAAGTCGACGTCGGTCGCGACGGATTTTTGGAGCGTGCGTGGAATTGGAAAAAACAATACGGCGACAGAATAGTCAAACAGTTGAAAAAACTCGGCTCGTCTTGCGATTGGTCGCGCGAAGCGTTCACAATGGACGAAAAATGTTCAAAGGCAGTAAAGAAGGTTTTCGTTGATTTGTACAACAAAGGTCTTATTTATCAAGGCGACAGAATTATTAACTGGTGTCCTACGTGTAAAACCGCGCTGTCGGACGCAGAAGTCGATTATGAAGAACATAATTCGAATCTTTGGCATATCCGTTATCCCGTTGCGGACGGAGACGGGAGTATAGTGGTTGCGACGACGCGTCCCGAAACTATGCTCGGCGACACTGCCGTTGCGGTCAATCCGAAAGATACGAGATACAAAAGTTTAGTCGGTAAAATGCTTAAATTGCCCTTAACGGATAGGCTTATTCCCGTTATTGAAGACGAATACGTAGAGCTTGATTTCGGTACGGGTGCGGTCAAGATAACGCCTGCGCACGACCCGAACGACTTTGAAGTCGGACTGAGACACGATCTCGAAGTAATAAGAGTTATGAACGACGACGGCACAATGAACTCTTATGCGGGTGCATATGAGGGTATGGACAGAACGGACGCCCGTAAAAAAATTGTCGAAGACTTAAAGGCGCAAGGTTATCTTGTTAAGATTGAACCGCACGTTCTTAACGCGGGACATTGTTACAGATGCGGCAGTACGGTTGAACCGATCGTTTCAAAACAGTGGTTCGTTAAAATGAAACCGATTGCGGAGCCTGCCGTCAAAGCGGTTAAAACAAAGCAGGTCGAATTTATTCCCAAACGTTTTGAAAAGATATATTTCAACTGGATGGAAAATGTCAGAGATTGGTGTATATCCCGTCAGCTTTGGTGGGGGCATAGGATACCTGCCTATTATTGCGAGAATTGCGGAGAGACTGTGGTATCGGTAGACGAGCCTAAAATTTGTCCAAAGTGCAAATGCGTACATTTTAAGCAAGACGAAGACGTACTCGACACATGGTTTTCAAGCGCGTTGTGGCCGTTTTCCACGCTCGGTTATCCCGATAAAACGAAAGACCTTAAACGCTTTTATCCGAATAGCTTGCTCGTAACGGCGTACGATATTATTTTTTTCTGGGTGGCAAGGATGATATTCAGCGGTATCGCCCATATGAACGAAGTGCCGTTTTCCGAAGTGCTTATTCACGGTATTGTGCGCGACGAGCAGGGACGTAAGATGAGTAAGTCGCTCGGTAACGGCGTCGATCCGCTTGAAATAATAGATAAATACGGCGCGGATACTTTGAGATTTTCTCTTGCGTTCGGTATCGCTCCCGGCAGCGACACGAGATTTATCGAGAGTAAACTCGAAAGTTGTAGGAATTTTATCAATAAAGTCTGGAACGCGTCGCGTTTCGTTATTATGAATCTCGAAAACGTAAAAGTTTCGAAAATGGGCGAATTCAGACTTGACGTGTCGGATAAGTGGATATTGACGAGACTGAACAAAGTAATAAGGGAAGTGACGGCAAATATTTCAAAGTACGAAATAGGTTTGGCGGCGTCCAAGTTATACGATTTCGTATGGAGTGAGTTTTGCGATCGGTATATCGAACTTTCAAAGGGAGCTTTGTACAGTACGGACGACAAGAAACGTTCGGATAAGCTTGCCGTACTGTCGTACGTTTTAACGGAAACGCTTAAATTATTACATCCGTTTATTCCGTTCGTTACGGAGGAGATATACGGTTACATTGCTTCCGATAAAACGTTGATGTCGAGTGATTGGCCGAAAGTCAACCCGAAGTATACGTCGCATAAGGACGAAGCGTTTATGGACGGAATTATGGATATTATCCGCGCAGTAAGGAATATTCGTTCGGAATTAAACGTACAGCCTACCAAAAAAGTTACCGTTTATCTGCTGCCGTCGGTTGATGTTACAAAAGGGGTGCCGTATATCGAAAAACTTGCCGGCGCGTCGAGTGTTGAAATCGTTTCCGTCAAAAAATTCGATATGAAAGTAACGAGTGCGGTAACCGAATTTGCCGAAATTTTCATACCGCTCGGAGAACTTATAGACAAAGATAAAGAACTCGCAAGACTTAATAAAGAACTTGAAAACGTCGAGAAAGAGATAGCGAGAGGCATAGGGATGCTCGATAATCAAAACTTTATTTCACGTGCTCCCGCAAAACTTGTCGATACGGAAAGAGAAAAGTTAAAGACAAATCGGGAATTAAAAGTAAAACTTGAAAAACAAATCAAAGATATTCGAGGTTAAATATGGACTGCCAAGACGTAACCGAAAAGATAGCGGGGTTTAATACCGCGAAAGCCGAAGACCTTAAAAGATTAACGGATAATATGGGGCTTTCGTTCAGCGAAGCCGATTTGACGAAATTACAGTACTATTTCGTAAATCTGAATCGTGAACCGACAAAAGCCGAACTCGTATTGTTCAACGCTCAATGGGGTAGTGAAATCAAAACGTGCATCTCCAATATTTCGGTTAATAACGATAATTATGCTTTGACCAAAGCCGCGGAACTTTATGATAATATACGACCCGCTAACAAGAAATCGTTCAAAAGCAGTTGCGATTTGTCTCTTGCGTATTTCAATAAACTACGCGCTGACGGAAAATTAAGAAACGTATTAAAGTCGGGCGGAAATGCCGTTATCGAATACGACATAGACGGGGACGGAAGAGAAGAGCCGTATATACTTTCTTTCAACGCAAACGCCGACGAGTATGAACTTGAAAACTGCGAGAACAGTTTTCTGACCGAAAAGAAAGCGGTGGAAACCGTACTCGGCGACCGCGCAATACCGCTTAACAGTGTAAGGCTCGACTTTTGCGCAAATGTAAACGAAAAGCCCGAAAACGTAGACGATATATCGAGAGCGGAAGCGGCGAATACGTCGGCAAACGTCGTGTCGGAATATTTGAGTGATGTGGCTTGCCCGAGCGGAACGGTAAAAGAATTGTACGACGATACGCTTGAAAACCGCAGAGTTGAAACGTGCTTTATGACGGGTATCGCTCCCGAAAATACCGTAAATACGAGAAAACCGCTTCCCGATGATACGATTTTTGTATTGAGCGCAGATTGCAATGAGCGCGAAGCCGTTCGTCGCGCCGGCAATTTCTTCAAAAATAAAAAGATAGCAAAGTATATTGTGAATTGCGAGTCCTGCGTAAACGGGCTGTTATATGCGCTCGCCAATCGAGCCGCGGGTATAGAAGCCGACATCGACGGGATAGTTTGCTCCGAAACGAAATATGTATTAACCGTCCGCGCCAAAGAGATAGAAGAGTTTAAGGCTGTTGCCGATAATAACGGGTTCAACGTAATTCAATGCGGTAAAGTTACCGATGGTACAAGCATTTTCGTAAAAAAAGGCGGTAGCGTTGCGGTTGACGTTGAAAGCGAATTTTTACAAGGCGGCGGGGCTATCGATTACGTTGACGTGACTATCAATGAGAAAAACGTTCCGTTGTTCGATTATAACGACGGCTTAACCGATATGTATTTGAGAGACGGCAATTTTATAAAAGCCGCACTTAACGAATTAAACAGACTCGATAACTGTTCGCAGAAAGGCTTACAAGAGAGATTCGACTGTTTATTAAAAGGAAATACGATAATCACGCCTTTCGGCGGACAGTACAGATTGACCCCGAACGGGGTAGGTGCTATAAAACCCGTAGTACACGGGGAGACGGACGCCGCGCTCGTATATTCGTACGGAGTGATTCCTTCGATGTTTAACAAATCTCCGTTTGCTGCGGGATTATACAGTGTTATAACAGCCGTTACGAAACAAATACTCGTAGGCGTAGGAATTTCCAAAATTAAACTGTTTATTCACAATATTTACGGTAAAGACGGATTTAACGATTACACATCGTTTAATCTCGGCGCGCTCTATGCTCAAAGTAATTTGGACGTTGCGGCAATAGGCGCGAAAAACGATACGCTTCAATCGGACTTTAAGTCTTTTAACGTACACGCCGTCGGACTTACCCGTGCGTCTACCGTAATTACCGATACTTTCGAAACGGAAGGCACAGTTTATACCATACCCATGCCGAGAGACGAAAAAGGTATACCCGATTTCGAGAAACTTAACGCGTTATACGTCGAGTTGAGCGAAAACGTTAAAAACGGGAATATAAAGCATTCGACAATTGTCGGCGAAGGGGGTGCCGTAACCGCAACGATGATAGCTTGTATGGGCAACGGTCTCGGGTGTAAATTCGTTGCGAACGCAGAGCTCTTCAAGCCTTACTACGGTGATATTATCGTTATGTGCGAGGATATTACGCCGTTTATTTCTCTCGGCGCAATGCCGATAGGCGAAGTCGATTCGGCTGGTATATTTAACTTTAACGATACCGATCTCAATACTTTCGGCGCGACGCAGGCGTACAGTTCAAGACTTGAAGACGTGTATAAAACGGTAGTACCCGTAACAGGTAATTCGGATAACGTAAGGTTCAGACCTATCGAAAATCTTGTGAACGAAAATAAAGTCAACAAACCGAAAGTTTTGATTGCGACGGTTGACGGCGCATATAACGAAAACGAATTGTACAAACGTTTCAGAAATCTCGGCGCGGATGTAACGGTTTTGACGTGTACGGCTCAAAATACCGCCGACCTTTCGGCTACCGTCGCGGAAAACAATATCATAGTATTTCCGAACGGAGCGGAGGGCATACTTGATAAGAACATAGAAACGATACTCGATAACAAAGACGTAAGAAAAGCGGTAGAAGAGTTTATATCCCGAAAAGGGCTTATGTATGCGTCGGGTGTTTCCACGCTTGCGCTTGTAAGAGTAGGGCTGTTACCTTTCGGAAAATTCTGTAAAGACGAAAGATTTACGTTGAAATGCAATACGATTGGCAGACGAATTTCTACTATCGCAACCGTTAAGATTTCGTCCGTTTTGTCGCCGTGGTTTACAAATCGTGAAGTAGGTGAAGTTTTGGGCGTGCCGGTTACGGTAATAAACGGCAGATTCGCAATAGAGCGCGAATTGCTTGACGAGTTGATTAAAAACGGGCAGATTGCGTCGCAGTTTGTGGATGAACGCGGATATGCGATTATCGACGCGCCGTATAATTTAACGGGTAGCGAATACGCAATAGAATCGTTGACGTCACCCGATGGTTTGATTCTGGGGCGTTTCGGGGACGTTACGGCTACGGATAAGAATTTGTACAAGAATAACAGACAACAGTATAACGACCTCGAATTCGAGGCGGGAGTTAATTTCTGTAAACTTTAATGTACGGAGAGGAAAATTATAAAATAGCCATTATCGTTATGCCGATATTGGCGGTTATAACTCTTGTTTCGGTTATTCTCAAAATGAAATCGTTAATAATTTTGCAGAATAAATTCAAACAAGCGATTGTTTTGGTGCCGCTTTATAAAAAGAGGTTTTCTTTATTGTTTTCTGTTTTTATGCTTTTTTTGTGTGATGTTGCTTGTTTTTATTTTATGGTAAAGGATAATTATGTAATAATTTATTTCAGTCTGATAACCGTAATCACTTCGATGATTGTATTGATGGTGTATATGGTAACGTTTCGGTTGGCGGTTATGGACAAAGGAATACTCGTGCCGTACAGATTTATCGAGTGGCACCACTTGTACGACTACTATATCGAAGGATATAAAGTTTCTTTCGGGGGAAACGATAATGGGCTCGATACATTAACAAGCAATACGCCCCCGTTAAAATTCAACGTAGCCGATTTGAATAAAATAAAATATATTCTCGATAAAAACAGAGTTAAGCACAAAACGAATATGCGTTGATTAAATATTATCAGCGACGATTTTCGCAAATTCACTGCATTTGACCGTAGTTTTTGAATTTTGTTGAACATCCGCCGTTCGATAGGTGTTCAACGTTTTTTCCACTGCGTTTTCAATACTGTCCGCGGCGTCGTATTCGGCAAACGAATATCTGAGCATCATTGCCGCCGAAAGAATTGCGGCACTTGGATTGACGACGTCGAGACCCGCTATGTCGGGAGCGGATCCGTGCACGGGTTCGTATAATCCGAGCGTCGTATCGTTTAGACTTGCCGACGGGAGCAGTCCCATACTGCCGGCAAGTACGGACGCTTCGTCGCTCAATATGTCGCCGAACATATTTGACGTAACTATAACGTCAAATTTTTGCGGTTGTTTGATAAGTTGCATTGCCGCATTGTCAACGTATAAATCGTCTACCGTAACGTCGGGATAATCTCCGTTGATTTCGTGAACGACTTTGCGCCAGAGCGCAGAGCTTTGAAGTATATTCGCTTTATCAACGCTCGTTAAGTGTTTCTTACGTTTTTGCGCAAGTTCGTATGCCACTCGCGTAATACGTTCGATTTCAAGTTCTCCGTACGATTCGGTGTCGAACGCGGTTAAGCCCGTATTCATTCTCGTCATACCGCGTTTGCCGTAATATATACCGCCCGTGAGTTCGCGGACGATTATAAGATCGGTTCCGTCGGCGTTTTTTACCGGGCAAATACCGTTAAGCGACGGATATAGTTTGGCAGGGCGTAAATTTGCATACAAATTGAGATTTTTGCGTATTGCAAGCAAAGCTTGTTCGGGACGGACGGGTGCGCTGTCCCATTTCGGACCGCCGAGCGCACCTAATAAAATCGCGTCCGATTTAAGTAGCGTTTCCAGACTTTCATCGGGTAACGGATTGCCGAATCTGTCTATTGCCGCACCGCCGGCGACAACGTCCGTATACTTGAAATCAATATTGTGTTTTTGAGAAATTTTGTCTAAAACGACAAGTGTTGCGTCGATAACTTCGGCTCCTACGCCGTCTCCTCGAATTACCGCAATATTTTCAGCCATAACAACACCTCGATTGATATTTTTATTTTAACATAACGGGTACGCTTGTGTAAAGTCGAAAAACTCAAACGATTTCGACGTATAATCAATATGGAATTATTTTTGAGACATTTGATATTATCACCGATAATTTACTTGTAACATAGAGTTAAAAGTAGTATAATAACAAATATCCAAATAAACATAATTACGGAGGCAATTAAATGGGAATAAAGGAATACGAGATCGTCGACAGTGTTGAAAAACTCGAAGCGGCGATCGCAAGAGTCCGCGAAGCGCAGAAACAATTCGCCGCGTTTACACAGGAACAGGTGGATAAAATTTTTCTTGCCGCTGCCGTCGCTGCGAATAGGCAAAGAATACCGCTTGCGCGTATGGCTGTGGAAGAAACGGGGATGGGAATAGTCGAAGACAAGGTAATCAAAAACCATTACGCTTCGGAATACATTTACAACAAGTACAAAAATATGAAGACATGCGGCGTTATCGAAGAAGATAAGTCTTTGGGAATTAAAAAGATTGCCGAACCAATAGGACTTATTGCGGCGGTAATTCCGACGACCAATCCGACGTCAACCGCTATTTTCAAAACGTTGATTGCTCTTAAAACGAGAAACGGCATAATTATAAGTCCGCATCCGAGAGCAAAAAAGTCAACTATCGAAGCGGCAAAAATAGTTTTGGAAGCGGCTGTAAAAGCAGGTGCGCCCGAGGGAATTATCGGGTGGATAGACGTGCCGAGTTTGGAATTGACAAATACGATAATGAAAGACGCCGATATAATTCTCGCAACCGGCGGTCCCGGTATGGTTAAGGCGGCTTATTCAAGCGGAAAGCCCGCTTTGGGCGTAGGCGCGGGCAATACTCCCGCTATAATAGACGATACGGCGGATATAATACTTGCCGTCAATTCGATAATTCACAGTAAAACTTTCGATAACGGTATGATATGCGCGAGTGAACAATCGGTTATTGTTCTCGACAGCGTATACGACGCGGTTAAAGCGGAATTCGCATCGCGCGGATGTTATTTCCTTAATCCCGAAGAAACCGAAAAAGTTCGTAAAACAATTATTATCAACGGCGCGCTTAACGCAAAGATAGTCGGACAAAGACCCGTAACTATTGCGGCTCTTGCGGGAATTACCGTTCCCGAAGGGACGAAGATATTGATCGGCGAAGTCGAAAGCGTCGATATATCGGAAGAGTTTGCGCACGAAAAACTTTCTACCGTTCTTGCAATGTACAGAGCAAAAGATATTCACGAAGCGTTCGATAAAGCCGAAAGACTTATAGCCGACGGCGGATACGGACACACTTCGTCGATATATCTGAACGTTATTACGGAAAGCGCGAAAATCGCGGAGTTTTCGGAAAGAATGAAAACGTGTCGTATTTTGGTGAACACTCCTTCGTCACAAGGCGGTATCGGAGATTTGTATAACTTTGCGCTGACTCCGTCGCTGACGCTCGGTTGCGGCTCTTGGGGCGGTAACTCGGTGTCGGAAAACGTTGGAGTAAAACACTTATTAAATATCAAGACGATTGCGGAAAGGAGAGAAAATATGTTGTGGTTCAGAGCACCTGAGAAAGTATATTTGAAGAAAGGATGTTTGCCTGTTGCGTTAGACGAGCTTAAAAACGTTATGGGTAAAAAGAAAGCTTTCATAGTAACGGATAGTTTCTTGTACAGTAACGGATATACGAAACCGATAACGGATAAACTCGACGAAATGGGTATAGAACATATGACGTTCTTCGACGTCGCTCCCGATCCGACGCTCGCATGTGCGAAAGCGGGTGCTGAACAAATGAAAGCGTTTAAGCCCGATTGTATCATTGCGCTTGGCGGTGGCTCGGCAATGGACGCAGGTAAGATAATGTGGGTGCTTTATGAACATCCCGATGTCGATTTTATGGATATGGCAATGCGCTTTATGGATATTCGCAAGCGTGTGTATACTTTCCCGAAAATGGGTGAAAAAGCATATTTTATCGCTATTCCGACTTCTGCCGGCACGGGTAGCGAAGTTACTCCGTTTGCCGTTATTACGGATGAAAAAACGGGAGTTAAGTATCCGCTTGCCGATTACGAGTTGATGCCCGATATGGCTATTATCGACGCCGATTTCCATATGTCCGCTCCGAAAGGTTTGACGAGCGCAAGCGGTATCGACGCCGTAACGCATGCTTTGGAGGCAATTGCGTCAATGATGGCGACCGACTATACGGACGGACTTGCAATTCAATCGCTTAAAGTAATATTCAAATATTTACCGAGAGCATACGATAACGGTCCTAACGATCCCGAAGCAAGAGAAAAGATGGCTAACGCGGCGACTATGGCGGGTATGGCGTTTGCCAACGCTTTCTTGGGAATATGTCATTCAATGGCGCATAAGTTGGGAGCATTCCATCATTTGCCGCACGGAATTGCCAACGCATTGCTGATAGACGAAGTCGTCAGATTTAACGCTGCCGAAGTTCCCGCAAAAATGGGTACTTTCCCGCAGTATGCATATCCGCACACAATGGCTCGTTATGCCGAAGTTGCCGACGCGCTGGGACTTGGAGGAAAGACGGACGAAGAGAAAGTCGAAAAATTATTAAAAGCCGTAGACGCGCTTAAAGAAAGAGTCGGAATAAAGAAGACAATTAAAGATTACGTTCCCGACGAAGCGGACTTTATTGCTCGTCTTGACGCAATGGTTGAACAGGCGTTTGACGATCAATGCACGGGCGCAAATCCGAGATACCCTTTAATGAGTGAAATCAAGCAAATGTATTTGAACGCTTATTACGGTCGTAAATTTACGGAAGCGGAATTGCCTGCAAACGAATTAAACGTTAAGCCTACGCAAAAGCGCGCTCGTTAAAAAATAAGGAGAAAAAAATTATGAATCTCAATAATGTTATTGCCGAAAGAAAAAACAAGACGATTTATCGTGACGGGGATAACTGTATTAAAGTGTTTGACGCTGAGTTTTCGAAAGCCGACGTATTAAACGAAGCTCTTAATCAAGCCCGCGTTGAGAATATCGGGTTAAACGTTCCGAAAATTAAAGAAGTATGCACTATCGACGGTAAATGGGCTATCGTTTCGGAGTACATTTCGGGTAAAACGCTTGCGCGTTTGATGGAAGAAAACCCCGAAAAAAAGGAAGAATATCTTAATTTCTTCGTTGATTTACAAATCGAAATGCATTCGAAAACGTGTCCGATTCTCAATAAACTTAAAGATAAAATGAACACTAAAATCGATCAAACTACGCTTGACGCCACCACGCGTTACGAGTTGCATACGCGTCTCGAAGGGATGCCGAAGCATAAGAAGGTTTGCCACGGCGACTTTAATCCGTCGAATATTATTATTACCGAAGACGGTAAATCGTATATTATCGACTGGGCACACGTTACGCAAGGAAATGCATCCGCGGACGTTGCGCGCACATATCTGCTGTTCTGGCTTGCAGGCGATAAAGAAGGTGCGAACCGTTACTTGAATTTATTCTGCGAAAAGAGCGATACCGCAAAACAGTACGTTCAGAAATGGATGCCTATCGTTGCGGCTTCGCAATCGGTTAAAGGCGATGAGAAAGAGAGAGAATTGTTGCTTTCATGGGTTGACGTCGTAGAGTACGAGTAATATGACCGTTCAAAAATAAGAAAAGGTGTCCGATATGTTTCGGATTCCTTTTCTTTATAAAAGAAAATTTCGATAAAAGACATATGCGTTAAGCATATTATATTGACTTTATTTTATATAAAATGTATACTTTTAGAGCATTACTATCAGAGGAGGGCTTGATATGGCTCATTTAAGTGAAGCGGCGGAAAAGAAGATTAACGAAATCTGTGACAGATACGTTAATGAAAAAACTCCGCTGATGATGATTTTGAGCGATATTCAAAAGGAATACGGTTATATTCCGTTTGAAGTTCAAAAAATAGTTTCGGAAAGAACGGGGATTCCCGTTGCGGAGATTTACGGTGTGGTAACGTTTTATTCGTTCTTTTCTCTTACGCCTAAGGGAAAATACGTTATCGGTTGCTGTTTGGGTACGGCTTGTTACGTCAAAGGCGCGCAACAAGTTATCGATAAGTTTTCGGAGATTCTCGGAATCAAACCCGGAGAGACGACGGCGGACGGACTTTTTACAATAGACGCGCTTCGCTGTATAGGCGCGTGCGGTATTGCACCCGTGGTATCAATAAACGGAAAAGTTTATCCGAAAGTTGCCGTGGACGCGGTTCCGAAAATCGTTGAGGAATATAAAGCTATGGAGGGCGTTAACCGATGATTAAGAATTTTGAAGAGCTTGAAAATATTTCAAATAATTGCTCGAAGTGCCTTGCGGATAAATTCAGCGGCGCAGACGGTAAAAGGCATATTGTTCTCTGTGGCGGTACCGGTTGTCTTTCGTCCGATTCAAGCCGTATATTGAAAGAATTCGAAAAACAAGTTGCGGAAAGAAATCTCGGAGACAAAGTTACTGTAAATCAAGTCGGTTGTTTCGGCTTTTGTTCGCAAGGACCTTTTGTGAAAATATATCCCGAAGATACTCTTTATAGAAAGGTTTCGATTAACGACGTTACGGAAATAATGGATAAAGATATAATCGGGGGCGAAACCGTGGAACGTCTGCTGTACGTTGAAAACGCTACGGGCGAAAAAACGGCAAAACAAGACGATATTAATTTTTATAAGAAACAACACCGTATTGCATTACACGGTTGCGGCAGCATTAATCCCGAGAATATCGAAGAGAGTATCGGTGCGGGCGCGTTCAAAGGTCTTGCGCGCGCTCTTAAAATGGATAGGCAGGATGTTATTAACGAAGTATTGGCGTCCGGTATACGCGGACGCGGTGGCGCAGGTTTCCCGACGGGTAAAAAATGGCAATTGGCATATGCTCAACCCGAAGGTGAAAAGTATGTGATATGTAACGGCAACGAGGGCGACCCGGGGACGTTTATTGAAGGTAATCCGCTTGCGGTTATCGAAGGTATGATGATTGCAGGTTACGCAATAGGGGCGCAAAACGGATATTTCTTCGTTCGCGCCGAATACCCGATTGCGGTTAACAGACTTAAAATCGCCATTAAGCAAGCGGAAGAAGTCGGACTTTTGGGCGATAATATATTAGGCACGAAATTTTCTTTCAGAGTTCACGTAAGGCTCGGCGTAGGCACGTTTGTTTGCGGTGAAGAAACGGCACTCCTTAATTCGATAGAAGGTCAGCGCGGTATGCCTCGTCCTCGTCCTCCGTTTCCCGCAGTAAAAGGTTTGTGGCAAAAACCGTCAATAGTGAATAACGTCGAAACTCTTGCTTGCATCCCTTATATTATGAGAGAAGGTGCGGCGAAGTTCGCGGCTTGCGGAACGGAGAAGAGCAAAGGAACAAAGGTTTTCGCGCTCGGCGGAAAAGTTAATAACGTCGGACTTGTCGAAGTTCCGATGGGGACGACTTTGAGAGAGCTTATTTACGATATAGGCGGCGGTATTCCCAACGGCAAGAAGTTTAAGGCTATTCAAACGGGCGGTCCGTCAGGCGGATGTCTTACGACGGAAGACTTGGACGCGCCAATAGATTACGATAATCTCATTGCGCGCGGTTCGATAATGGGCTCGGGCGGAGCAATCGTTATGGACGAAGATAACTGTATGGTTGACGTCGCTAAATTCTATATGGAATTTATATGCGACGAGTCTTGCGGCAAGTGTACTCCGTGCCGTATAGGTACGAAGCGTTTGCTTGAACTCTTGACGAAGATTACCGACGGCAGAGGAACGGAAGAAGATCTCGTTAAGATGGAAGAGCTTTGTAATTACATTAAAGACAATTCACTTTGCGGTTTGGGACAAACCGCTCCGAATCCCGTATTATCCACAATGAGACACTTTAAGGACGAATACATAGCGCACGTGAGAGATAAGAAATGTCCCGCAGGCGTTTGCAAAAACTTGGTGCAATACAAGATAAGCGATAAATGTATCGGTTGCGGTCTTTGCGCTCGTAAGTGTCCCGTAGGGGCGATAAGCGGCGTGGTTAAGCAACAGCACGTTATCGATCAAAGCAAATGCATTAAATGCGGAGCATGTTTCAGTGCGTGTAAGTTTAAGGCTATCGTTAAGGAGTAATGCGGTATGAAATCAAAAACTGTTAATCTTAAAATAAACAACAAAGAAATAAGCGTGCCTGCCGGCACGACAATACTCGAAGCGGCGAGAAGCGCGGGTATACGAATACCGACGCTGTGTTATCTTAAAGATATTAACGCAATCGGCGCATGCCGTGTTTGCGTAGTCGAAGTTAAGGGCGCGCGTAATCTTGTGGCTTCGTGCGTATATCCCGTCAGCGAAGGGATGGAAGTGTTTACCAACACTCAAAGAGTATTAAACAGTCGTAAAACGACGGTCGAGTTATTACTGTCCGACCATAAGAAAGACTGCTTGTCTTGCGTTCGAAGCACAAACTGCGAATTGCAGTCGCTTGCTCACGAGTTAGGTTGCGACGAACATAAATACGAAGGTGAGGTCAATACTTTCCCGATCGACGAGACTACGCCTTATCTTGTAAGAGATAATAATAAATGTATACTTTGCGGCAGATGCGTTGCGGCGTGCAGAGAGTATCAATCCGTTGCGGTAATAGGCATGAACGCAAGAGGTTTCAAAACGCATATCGGATGCGCTTTCGAGAAAAATCTGAACGAAGTTCCTTGCGTCGGATGCGGACAGTGTATTACCGCATGTCCTACGGGTGCGTTGAGAGAGCGCGACGAAATAGACAACGTGCTTGCCGCTATCGCCAATCCCGATTTGCACGTGGTAGTCGGCACGGCTCCGTCCGCTCGTATAGGTTTGGGCGAAGAATTCGGTTCGCCTGTCGGTAGTAACGTCGAAGGCAAGATGGTCGCGGCGTTGAGACAAATAGGTTTCGATAAGGTTTTCGACATAGACTTTACTGCCGACCTTACCATTATGGAAGAAGGGTATGAGTTTATCGACAGATTGACTAACGGCGGTGTACTTCCTATGATGACAAGCTGTTCGCCCGCGTGGATAAAGTTCTGCGAACATAATTTCCCGAATTTGATACCTAATCTTTCGACTTGTAAGTCGCCTCAACAAATGTTCGGCGCAGTCGCAAAGACGTATTATGCGGAAAAGACGGGTATTCCTGCAAATAAGATTTACGTTGTTACGATTATGCCTTGTACCGCTAAAAAGTTCGAGAAAGGCAGGGACAAACAGTCTGCGGCAGGCGTTCCCGATATAGACGCGGTATTGACTGTAAGAGAGCTTGCAAGACTTATAAAGCGTCAAGGTATTATGTTTAACGATTTGAAGGCGGAAAAGTTTGACGTGCCGTTCGGAATAGGTTCGGGCGCAGGGCTTATTTTCGGTGCGACGGGCGGCGTTATGGAAGCCGCGCTTCGTACGGTTGCCGAAGTCGTTACGGGCAAGCCGCTCGATAACGTTGACTTTAAGGAAGTCAGAGGCACGCAGGGTATTAAGGAGGCGACTTACGACTTGAACGGAACGAAAGTCAAAGTTGCGGTCGCAAGCGGTCTTGCAAACGCGCGCGCTATTATGGAAAAGGTTTCAAAAGGCGAGTGCGATTATCAATTTATCGAAATAATGAGTTGTCCCGGCGGATGCGTCAACGGTGGCGGTCAGCCGATTAAGACGGCTGACGTTCGTAACAATATCTCCGTCGCCGGTGAGCGAGGAAAAGCGATTTACAATTCGGATAAGAAGATGTCTTATCGCAAGTCTCACGAAAATCCGGCAATCAAAGAGATATACGATCAATATTTCGGAAAGCCAAACAGCCATAAAGCTCACGAAATATTGCATACGGGCTACACTCCGAGAAGTAAGTATTAATAAGCAACAATATTTGAAGATAGAACAAAGTACGCGCAATGTATTTCGCGTACTTTGTTTATATCATTAAGCGCGACGGGAAGAAAGTACTTTTTGCAATATTACGCAGAATAAATGAAAATTACATTAAATCCGAATATAATTTCGTTTTCATACAACAAAATAACACGGTTGCGTAAATGTAAGTTGATTGAAAAATAATTCGACTTTAAGTTAAAAAATCGTTTTCCTATTGCTAAAAGTTTTTTTTCGGTGTATTATTGAATTATAATCAAAAGTTATATGAGGTAGTAAATGAATTTCGATAGAGCAATATCGGATCTTGTCTATAAATTCAATGGTTACGGTATGTTGTTGTACGTCGTAATTACGACGACGATTGCCGCCGTGCTTGCTTGTCTTCTCGGTCTCGAAAGACAGTTGCGCGGAAAAACAATAACGATAAAGACGCACGTGCTTTTGGCGGTCGGATGTTCGCTTCTTATGACGGTATCAATTTGGGCAATAGGACTTGCGGACGGGTCGATGGATTCGGCTTCGGGCGTGGCGTCTGCGAGTACGCTTTCGTACGATACGTCGCGTATAGCGGCTTCGGTTGTTTCGGGCATAGGTTTCTTGGGAGCGGGCGCGATTATGAAAGATAAGTTCAGCGTGCACGGCTTATCTACGGCTGCAATGCTTTGCCGCAAATTATTATAAAGGCTCTCAACAGTTTTCCGATAATCAAAACTATTAACGAGTTCGCGTTTGAAAACGGCGTTATGGTCAGAGCAATAAGAATACTCAAAGTAGGCGAAAGCGAAACGACGGCAAAAGTTATATTTGCATTTAATATCAAAAAAGAACAGCTCGAATATTTCAAAAATCAATTAAGAAACAACGAAAATATAAAAGTTGACTAAAAAAAATATTAAGGCGCAACGAGACGCTGTTAAGAACAATAAATTTAAGGTGTTATTATACAAAGATAAAAACTCTCATTGCGTGTAAACAAAGTTCGACAAATCGAGTTCCCTTTACAAAGGGCGAAAGCGGAGTATATTCGCGACTGCGTTAAGGATAGGAAATAAATAACGTATATATGTAAACTCCATGAAGTATAATGGAAACTATGACGATTAATTAACATTTTTCTGATAAGTTTGAATTTTTTAATATAAAAATATCCTTATTATTTTTAATATAAAAATAAAAAATTTAGCAATTATATAATATTTGATTTTTTTAATTTTTTTCGATATAATGAAATAAATGTGTGCATTAATTATATAAAGTGAAAGGAGTATCAAATAAATGCCTAAAAAACATTTCGACGATAAAAAAACAAAAGGTCGTGTTTATACCCCTGATTATATAGTTAAAAATATTCTTGATATGGCTCAATATAACGGGGCTTACATACTTAAAAAGCATATCATTGACAATAGTTGCGGAGATGGGGCGTTTTTATGCGAGATTGTAAATAGATATTGTAAAAACGCCATTGAACAAGGTGTTTCGACTAATGAATTAAAAACAGAGTTGGAAACTTATGTTCACGGTATAGAAATAGAACCGATTGAACATAAAAAGTGTTTGGATAATCTAAATGAATTAGCAAAAAAATATAATATTTCGGCAACAATTAATTGGGATATTCTTTGTTCCGACGCTCTTCTTGTTGATAAATATAACGGCAAAATGGATTTTGTGTTAGGAAATCCGCCTTATGTAAGAGTGCATAATTTAGATAGTGCTTTTGACAAAGTAAAGACATATTCTTTTGCACAAGATGGTATGACGGATTTGTATATTGTTTTCTATGAAATAGGTTTGAAAATGCTTAATGAAAACGGAATACTCGGCTATATAACGCCGAGTTCGTTTTTCAATAGTTTAGCGGGAAATTATATGCGCAAGTATTTAGTGAAAGAAAACTTGATTGAAAAACTTGTTGATTTGAAGCATTTTCAAGTATTTAGTGCAACAACTTATACAACGATTGTTATTTTGAATAAAAAACATAATTCTCACGAATTAGAGTATTATCAATTTGACAATAAAAACTTAATACCATATTATGTTGAAACATTAACTCCTTCCGATTATTATATCGCAAACAATTTTTACTTTTCGACAAAACGAAATCTTGCTTTACTTAAAAAAGTTTTTTTCAATTTAGAGCATTGCAATATAAAAGTAAAAAACGGATATGCTACATTGTGTGACGATGTCTTTATAGGTTCTTTTGAATTTATCTCAAAATTTATTATTCCCGTTGTTAAAGCTTCGCGCGGAGAAAGAAAGCAAATCATATATCCTTATGATAAAAACGGTAAATTAGTGTCTGAAATCGAAGTACTAAGCGACAAGAAGTTATACGATTATTTGTTAAACAAAAAATCGCTTTTGTTAAAACGCAGTTTTGAAAACAAAGCAAATTTATATTGGTATGCTTTTGGACGAAGTCAAGCGTTAAATGATACATATAAAGATAAGATTGCGATAAACTCGTTGTTGCGTTCGGCAAAAGATATTAAAATCATATCTGCCCCGGTAGGAACGGGCGTATATAGCGGTTTATATTTAATCGGAGATAATAAAGACTTAATGAAGGCAAAAACCTTATTAAAGAGTGATGAGTTTTCAACGTATATTTCTTTGCTCGGCAAATACAAAAGCGGTGGATATTATACTTTTTCATCAAAGGATATAAAAGCATATTTAGATTATAAATTGGCTTACGATGGAGGACGGTTACAATGATGACAAATGAAAAATTTTTAGAAGCAATCAAAAAGTCTTTTGCGGCGTATTTATCAGTTGGGACTTCACGTAGTACATCGAAATTAAAATCATTGCACGGACAAATTGCAACAGATTTGGGAAATCTTTTGGGCAACGATTTTTCCATAAAATCGCAAGGTTATGAAAATGATAAAGAATATATTATCGACGGGAGATATTATCCGAAAAAAGTTGATATAACGGTATTGAAAAACGGTAAGCCGGTGGCAGGTTATGCTGTAAAATTTGTTATGCGAAATTATTCTCAAAACAGTAATAACTATTTTGAGAATATGCTTGGTGAAACTGCGAATATCCGTGTAAATTCAATTCCATATTTTCAAATTTTCATAATTTTTGAAAAGGTTCCTTATTATGAAAATAGCGGTAAATTCAAAAAATATGATGTAATTTCAGCTCACAATTTAGACAAGTATTCGGTATTATCAAAAGATGATCCGAGTAAATTTTTTCATACTCCGGATAAAACACTTGTTGTATTGATAAAGTTAAAAGAAAAAGAGTTGAATTACCGTTTCGAAAATTCCGATGATTATGCCGACTATTATAACAGCGTGATAAACGATAGCGACTTAATGTCGTATTCACCGCAAATTAATAATAGTTTTAATGATAGCGTCATTTATAATAACTACGAAGATTTTATCAAGCGTACTTATCATATAATTATGGGGCGATTGAAAGAGTAGCGGAGTTTTAAGTATATATAGAATTATTCACAAAACTTATTAAAAATTAAAACGAACCTTTGATTGCTCTCAGGTTCGTTTTAATTTTGGTGCCGGTGATCGGAATCGAACCGATACGATGTCGCCATCACCGGATTTTGAGTCCGGCGCGTCTGCCAGTTCCACCACACCGGCAAAATGGTCTGGGTGACAAGACTTGAACTTGCGACCTCAAGACCCCCAGTCTTGCGCGCTACCAAGCTGCGCCACACCCAGTTGCTTATTTATTATACTCAAATAATGATTATTAATCAACTGATTTTTGATAATTTATGCGGTAATACGCAAATTAATATCCGGATAATATTTTTTTGCGTTATGGAATATATTAAATACCTTGATATTATCGAACTGTTGAGAGCGGACGGCAGTCGCAAGCCTATCGCTGTATTGTATGACGGAGAAAAGTACGAGATAGACAAAATAGCGTCCGTCAGGCGAGAAGCGTCCTTATACGGTGGCGGGTACGGGACGTGCTACGAGTGTATTATTTGCGGCGTAAGACGAAAACTGTATTTTAACGGGGATAGATGGTTTATCGAAAATAAAGTCAATTATGATAATTAACTTATAAATACTTGCGTAAAACGTTCCGTTTTGTTATAATCATTAAGTAGCGTGACGTGCCCTCATAGTCTAGAGGCTTAGGACGCCGCCCTCTCACGGCGGTATCTGGGGTTCGAATCCCCATGGGGGTGCCAATAATCTCGGAAAAAGTTCCGAGATTTTTTACTTGAGTTTTCAGATTTAATTTTTATATAGATATCACTTATAATTAAATAGCGGTAAAGGTAAAAGTGTGTTATAATATACAAAATATCAAAAGAAAGGTTTAATTAATTATACTATGAGTAATAATTTATTTATAATGTTTATAATTCTTATGTTTCTGACAGTAAGTATTTCTATTGCAATTATTGTCGGCATAGTCATAAATAAAGATAAAAAGGATCGTAAACATTTATCAAAAAGACAGCATTTACATAATAACAAAACACAAAAAAATATAAGAAATTTATCAAATTCACAATATCCCATTGATTTATATGAGAACGAAGATATAAGAGAGCAGGAAGCGTTTGGGAAATTAGGGGAAAAGCGTGTTGCCGATTTTTTATCCGAAATTAAGAAGCAATACGGCGGATATGTTTTTAACAATTTTACTTTCGAAGACGAAAATGGGTACTCTACGAATATTGATCATATTTTAATTTGCAAAGGCGGAATATTTGTTATTGAAACAAAATCAAATAAAGGAGTTGTATTCTGTGATGTCAATCAAGATCAATGGTATGCAAAAAAAGAAAATAATGATTATAAAACATTAAAAAACCCGATTAAACAAAATGAGGGACATATTAATCATCTGAAAAGAATTATGGGAGACAAACCGCCCAAAATGCTTTCAATCGTTATTTTCCCCGTGGCTGATTATATCGAGAATAAATCCACGATTGTACATACATTAGATTCTGCTCGTAAATATATTATTGATAAAATAACCCATAGTCATTATTCGGATCCTGAACGGTTTATCAAAAAATCATACGAAAAATTAAAGCAAATAAAAAACAAGTACGGAATTTCTATTGAAAAACATATGAATAATCTGAAAAAGATGTATGCCGATTAAAGAAAATCAGGACTGCGAAATCAATCGCAGTCCTTTGCTTTTAAGATAAATACAATTACATTATACCGTCAGTGAGTGCGTCGGAGATGGCTTGACGTAGCTTATTCTTTTCCATATTGTATGCTTGCTCTATACAATGCGTTACGGCGGTGTCTTTACTGCTGCCGTGACCTTTGACTATCGTTTTTTGTACGCCGAGTAAGACCGCGCCGCCGTAGTTGTTGTAGTCCATATAGTTTCTGGTCGCAACGATATCTTTTTTAAGCATAAGCGCGCCGATTTTGTTTTTGAAATTTTTCGTGAAAGTCGTTTTTAACAGTTTGAGCATAGCAAGGCACGCGCCTTCGGCAGATTTTACGAGTACGTTGCCGGCAAAGCCGTCACAGACAATAAGATCGTAATTACCGCTCATAAGATCACGGCTTTCCATATTGCCGACGAAGTTAAAGTCGGGGAGTTGTTTGAGCATTTGATAAACTTCCTTTCTCAACATATCGCCTTTTTCTTCTTCAACGCCGACGTTAAGCAGTGCGACTCTCGGAGATTCGATGCCGAACGTTTTCTTCATATATAAGTTGCCCATTATTGCGAATTGTTTCAGTTGCGTTGCGTCGCTGTCCATATTTGCGCCGCTGTCGCATATTCCGACGAAACTTTTGTTAATCGTGGGGAGAATCGGACAAAACCCCGGGCGTTTTACACCGCGTATACGACCGACCGTTACGACTGCGCCGACGAGAAGCGCGCCCGTTGATCCCGTGGTAACCATTGCTTGTACGCTGTCGTCGGTTTTCAAAAGTTCGATAGTTTTACAAAGCGAGCTGTCGGGCTTATGCTTAAACGCTTCCGTAGGCTTTTCGTTACAAGAAATGACATCGGGTGCGTGAAGAATTTCGAGCCTTGATTTATCGTAACGTTTCGATTTGAGTTTCGACTCGATAACTTCTTTGTCGCCGACTAAAACAATGCTTATATCCGTGTTTTGATTAAGCGCGACGATTGCTCCGTCGATATTTGCGTCGGGGCTGCGATCTCCGCCCAACGTGTCTACTGCGATTTTGATCATAGATTTTACTCCTAAGTATGTTTAATTCATTATATCACCGATTATTGATTTTTCAAACAAATAAAACGCAAAACTCAAAACGTGCGCGTAAAGTTGACTTTACAAGTAATAAAAAGTACAATAATAAAGGTTGTGAGAACCGAAAAAGCATACGAATATAACGGAGATTAATCATGTACGCATTATTTACGGATACCGACACGGATATTACGCCGATAGAGGCTGAAAAATTCGGATACCATCTGATAAGTATGCCGTACTGTATAGACGGCAAAGAGATTTATCCTTATCAAGATTTTACCGTGTTCGATTACAAAACTTTCTACGGGAATATGAGAAAAGGCGTTATTCCGAAAACGGAAGGAATAAGTCCCGCAAAATACAAAAATTATTTCGAACCTTTCTTCAAAAACGGTCAAGACGTATTATACGTTCATTTTTCCGCCGCTATGAGCGGAACGTTTAACGCAATGGAGATTGCACGGCAAGAACTCAAAGAAGTATATCCGGAAAGAGATATTTATACAGTGGACACAAAAGCAATATCGATCGGAAGTCTTAATATAGTTAAAGAAATAGGCGAAATGTATAAAGACGGCAAGTCGATTAAGGAAATTCAAGATTGGGCGAGAATCGAAGTGGGCAGGTTTGCCACTTACTTTTTTGCAAACGATTTGAAATTTTTTAAGCGTACGGGCAGAGTTAAAGGAATTAAAGCCTTTATGGGCGACCTTCTCGGAATAAAACCCATTATCAATATGAACAGCGATGGAATTATGGATTCGATTGATAAGGCGAAAGGTATCAAAGGGGCAATGGAGAAAATCGTTTATTACGTATCGAACCTTCAAGAAGATATATTTAATCATAGGGTTATGATAGCGCACTCGGATAACATAGAGCTTGCGGAAGAGCTTGCGACGCGGTTAAAAGCGGAGTTCAGTGAAAGTCTTCCGATAGAGTTCGTTGTAGTCAATCCGACTGCGGGAAGTCATTGCGGGCCCGCAAGTATCGGCGTATCTTTTCACGCAAAACACCGTTAATAAAAACGGATACCGACGTTACGGCGTCGGTATTTTTATAAATGTATATTCAATAGAATTTACTGTAAATAAAATTAATTATTATTAATATATTTATTTTCGGACGATTGATAAGCAGCGAAAAAAATTTTTACGAATTTTTTGAAAAAAGTGTTGACATTTTCGAAATCGGGTATATAATTATCTTGAAAGTCAAAGAAAGTCAAAGTCAAACCGCGACCGAATACGGCTTTCGACAAAATACGGAGGCGAATATGGCAAATATCAGCGATATTATCGAAAACTTTATATTATCCAACATCGGAGACGATAGTATTATTCAGCTTAGCAGAAACGAGCTTGCGGGACAATTCAACTGCGTGCCGAGCCAAATAAACTACGTTTTGTCAACGCGGTTTACGCCTGAGCGCGGTTACGTTATAGAAAGCAGGCGGGGCGGGGGCGGATATATTACCGTCATTAAGATAAAGAGCGGAAATCAATACGAAGAGATAAGTAAACTTATCGGAAAGAGTATATCCGACAGAGAAAGCGAACATATCCTTATAAGACTTATTGACGCGGGATATTTGAGCCGACGCGAAGCAAAACTTATTTATTCGTGCATAAACGATAAAGCGCTTGCAAGCGCAAGTGACCCGAAAGCGCAAAGAGCGGAGATTCTTAAAAATCTTTTGCCTGAGATATTAAAGTAAGGAGGTAACTGTTATGTTATGTGAAAATTGCGGTAAAAACATCGCTACCGTTCATTATGAACAAATAGTCAACGGAGTGAGAACCGAAAAACACCTTTGTGCGGAGTGCGCCGAAAAACTCGAAATGGGGAATATGTTTTTTGAACCCGAAAACTTTTTCGCGCCGCTGTTTTCCGATAAAGTAGCGCGTACGGCAAGGGTATGCAAAAACTGCGGTTGTACGGAAAGAGAATTCATTGACACGCAGTTTGTCGGTTGTCCCGAGTGTTACGAGACCTTTGCGGACTTGATAGAGCCGATGGTACAAAGAATACACGGCGCGACAAGACACAAAGCGGCTAAAATCGCATCGGGAGATACGCGCGCCGAGTTAAGCGAGAGGGATAGGTTAAAGAAGGAATTGCAAGACGCGGTGGATAAGCAGGAGTACGAGAAAGCGGCAAAACTCCGCGACAGAATAAAGGAGCTTGAAAATGGAAACAAGTAACGTAATAGTATCTTCGAGAATAAGACTTGCGAGAAACTTGAAAAACCTGCCTTTTACGCATAAATTCAAAGACGCGAAAGACGCGGACGAAGTTATTTCGATTGCCGAAAAAGCTTTCAATAAGATAAACGCGTTTTCGCTTTATAAGATGAAAGACGCGGACGAAATCAAACGTATTGCACTCGTCGAAAAGCATCTTATAAGCAAAGAGCTTGCGGCGAATACCGTAAACGGCGCGTTGATGTTAAGTGCGGACGAAAGCACTGCCGTAATGCTTAACGAAGAAGACCATTTCAGAATTCAGAGTATAAAGCGCGGTTTCGCACTCGACGAGGCATACGCCGACGCGCATAAACTCGATATTGCGCTTGCTTCGACCGCAATGCTTGCGTATTCGGATACTTACGGATATTTGACGGCGTGTCCGTCGAACGTAGGCACGGGATTGCGCGCTTCGGTTATGCTGTTTCTGCCTGCGCTTACCGCGACTAACAGCATATCGAGCGTGATAGTAGCCGTACAAAAGATGGGACTTACGGTAAGAGGTATATTCGGAGAAGGGAGTAAGGCGGACGGCTGTATGTATCAGCTGTCAAATCAAATATCTTTGGGGATAACCGAAGAAGAGATACTCGAAAGCGTTAAGTCCGTTGCGAAGACTATCGAAAAGTCAGAACTTGAAGCGAGACAACTATTATTAAACAGGCAAGGCGTTGCGCTTAAAGATAAGTTAAGCCGTTCATACGGAATACTTAAAACCGCTTACGTTATGAGCAGTAAAGAATTGAGAGAACTTGTGACTAACGTAAAACTTGCTGTAAGTTTGAATATACTCGACGTTGACGAAAAACTTATCGACGAGATTTCGACGGACTGTCAGCCTGCAAACATTACGCTGATTGCGGGGCGCAATATGAACGATTACGAAAGAGATGTAATGAGAGCAAAATACATAAGAGAAAAATTAAATTAAAATTCTTCCGATATAACTGTTGATAATCGGGGAAAAAGGAGATGTTGTTATGAACGAAAAATTTACAAAAAACGCAGAACAGGTAATATACAAAGCCGAAGAGCTTGCGCAACGTACGGGCGGTATTATAGGTACGGAGCATCTGCTCTACGCCATGACGCTTATCGATAACGGAGTGGCTTACAACGTATTGAGTAAATACGGCGTGACTACCGAAAAACTCGAACAGTTCTTCGAGCGAGGTGAAAACTACGGTCAGGCTTCGATGTCCGCAAGAGTCAAGAAGTTAATGTTGGTCGCGTATCAACTGTCGTCGCAAACGGGTATGGGATATATAGGTACGGAACATATGTTGTACGCGCTCTTGGTTGAATACGATTCATACGCGGTACGTATGCTTAACAGCTTAAACGTGGATATACGTTCAATGAAAAAAGACTTATACTCTTATCTCGTAAACGGTGATAATACAAACGGTAACGAGAGTGACGGTGACGACGCGTTTTACGGTGCAATGGATGAACAATATCAAACTCAAAACGGCGTAGGCAGGTCGAAACAGACGGATAATATGGGAATAGATTTAACCGAACTTGCGAAGAAAGGTAAACTCGACCCCGTAATCGGGCGCGAAGACGAAATTGAACGTATTATTCAAATATTGAGCAGACGGACAAAGAATAACCCCGTGCTTATAGGTGAACCCGGAGTAGGTAAGTCGGCAATAGTCGAAGGACTTGCGCAGGCAATAGTATCGGGCAACGTGCCTGAGCTGTTAAAGGGGAAAAGAATATTTTCGTTAGACGTTGCGGGTATGCTTGCCGGTACGAAATACCGCGGCGAGTTTGAAGAAAGATTGAAAAATACAATTAAGGAAATAAAATCGACGGGCAATACGATAATCTTTATCGACGAAATTCATAATATCGTCGGAGCGGGGGCTACCGAAGGCGGCAGTCTCGACGCCGCGAATATCTTGAAGCCGATGCTTGCGCGCGGAGAACTTCAAACGATAGGCGCGACGACTATCGACGAGTACAGAAAATATATCGAAAAGGAC
>ONBF01000053.1 GCA_900315995.1 uncultured Eubacteriales bacterium | reverse complement strand
CAGCAGGTGCAAATCCGATGATTCTCAAAAAGGGTATTGCAAAGGCAGTAGAAGTATCTGTTGAAACTCTTAAAAAGAACTCAAAGCAGGTTGAGGGCTCAAAGGATATTGCAAGAGTTGCGACTATTTCCGCAGGTGACGAGTTTATCGGGAATTACGAATTGTCGTTTCCCGACGATTTTAACTACGCAACGCACGTTATAGACGAATACGCGCGCATCGACGCGTCCCGTCCCGCTCTTATTTGGTGCGACGATCACGGTTACTCCAAAGAGTATACTTTCGGAGATATATCGCGTCTATCCAAACAAGCCGCCACCTACCTTATAAATAAAGGTATCGAAAAAGGTGATATGGTTATGGTCGTTCTGAAACGTACCGTCGAGTTTTGGATAACTTCTCTCGCACTCCACAGAATAGGCGCGGTGCTTATCCCGATTTCCTGCTTACTTGCTGCAAAAGATATAATATACCGCGCTAATTCGGCAAACGTCAAAATGATTATCGCCGCAAACGACCCCTACGTCGTCGAACAAGTCGACCTTTCACGCTCGGAGTGCAAGACGGTTAAGTCTTATGAATTGCTCGGCGACAAAGACGGCTGGGAAAACTATTCAAAGGGTATCGAAAATTCAAAACCCGAATTTATTGCGGATAAAACAATTCGCACGACCGATAAAATGCTTATGTATTTCACATCGGGCACGACGGGATATCCGAAAATGGTCGTGCACGACTATTCATACCCGTTGGGACACATTACGACCGCAAAGTACTGGCATCAGGTCAAAGACGGCTGCCGTCACCTAACGGTTGCCGATTCGGGCTGGGCAAAGTTTGCTTGGGGACAGTTTTACGGGCAATGGATTGCGGGCGCAGAGATTATCGGGTATGCTCCCGACAACAAATTCCACGCCGAAAACCTTATACATATTATCAAAACTTATAAACCCGTTACGTTCTGCGTACCCGGTACGATATACCGTATGATGATGAAAGCGGGTTTGACGCGCGATGATTTTGCGTCAGTTAAACATTGCTGTACGGCAGGCGAACCTCTCGCCCCCGAAATTTCAACGGCGTTTAAGAACCTTACGGGACTTACGATACACGAAGGTTTCGGACAAACCGAATCGAGCGTTCTTATAGGCAATTTCGCGTGGTTTGAACCGCATTTCGGCTCGGCGGGTAAATTTTCTCCATTGTATGACTTCGATATAATCGACGCGGAAGGCGAATCGTGTCGCGCGGGCAATACGGGTGAACTCGTAGTCAAGAATATTGACAAGTATAAGCCCGCGGGACTGCTTGCGGGATATTGGAACGGTGAAAAACTTATCCCCGCGTGCGATGAAAAATTCATATATCACACGGGCGATCTCGTCTGGAAAGACGAAGACAATTATATTTGGTTCGTCGGACGTAATGACGATATGATTAAATGTTCGGGCTATCGTATAGGACCGTTCGAGATAGAAAGCGTGCTTATGACTCACCCTGCGGTAGACGAGTGCGCTATAACCGGTGCGCCAGACCCGATACGCGGTCAAGTAGTCAAAGCGACGATAGTTTTGAATAAAGGTTTCACTCCGTCCCCCGAATTGACGGTTGAACTTCAAACGTACGTCAAACATTTGACGGCTCCGTATAAGTATCCGCGAATAATCGAGTACGTTACATCTCTCCCGAAGACAACGAGCGGCAAGATTCAACGCAGCGAAATCAGAAAGACGGACAGTAATAAATAAACTTTATGATAATTAAAAATCGAACTTCTCGCTGTTAAAGAGGAGTTTTTTGTTTATAAAACAATCAAAAAAGCCGTCGGATATACCGACGGCTTAATTTCTTCAAACAACGATTAACGTTTACTGAACTGCGGTGCGCGACGAGCTTTTTTGAGACCGTACTTCTTACGTTCTTTACTTCTCGGGTCACGAGTTAAAAATCCCGCCTTCTTAACAATCGGCTTATATTCTTCGTTAGCTCTGACCAACGCTCTTGCAATACCGTGACGAATTGCGCCTGCCTGTCCCGTAAATCCGCCACCTTTAACGTTGACGAACACGTCGTACTTGTCAAGCGAATCGGTTGCAACGAGCGGCTGCTTAACGATAAACTTCAACGTATCGAGCCCGAAATATTCGTCCAATGACAATTTATTAACAACTATCGTTCCGTTTCCTTCGGGAATAAGACGTATGCGGGCGATTGCCTTCTTACGTCTGCCTGTTCCCCAATATTGAACTTTCTTTTTAACTACTTTTGCCATAACTTACTCCTTATCTCAATTTGAGTTCTTCGGGCTTTTGCGCCGCGTGCGTATGTTCCGCGCCTCTGAACACTTTAAGCTTCTTGATCATTTGTCTGCCGATAGCGTTCTTAGGAAGCATCCCTCTTATCGCTTCGTATACCGCAAATTGAGGCTTATCGTTCATAAGTTTCTTGTATTGAATCTCTTTGAGTCCGCCGATGTAACCCGTATGATAACGGTACATCTTCTGCTCTAACTTCTTGCCTGTGAGTCTTACCTTGTCACAGTTTACTATGATTACAAAATCACCGGTGTCAACGTTGGGCGTAAAAGTGGGTTTGTTCTTGCCGCGTAAAATCGCCGCGACCTGACTTGCAAGACGTCCGAGTACCATATCGGTAGCGTCCACAACATACCACTTTCTCTCAACGGTTTCCGGTTTTGCCATATATGTTTTCATTAAACAAAACCTCCATAATTTATCCGATAAAGGTAAACGACAAGGGGCTAACTTTGAAATTCACCTTTATAAAATACTTAAACATTTTATAATGCAAATAACGCGTTGTCAAGTTTTTTTGAGTACTTTCAACGTTTTTTGTATTTTATTTTATATAAATATAAGCCTTGGGGCGCAACGGTTTTGCCCGCAAACTTTCGTTCGCCGGATTCGATGATGGTTTTTACCCGCTCGGGAGCAATCTTTCCGTATCCTACATCCAAAAGAGTTCCGACTATTATTCGTACCATATTGTAAAGAAAACCGTTACCCGTTATTCGCATCGTCAGTTCGTCACCGCGTTTGGTGAAATTTATCGAGTACACTTCGCGTACGGTATCTTTTACCTGCGAGTTTGCCGCAAGAAAACACTTAAAGTCGTGTCTGCCTAAAATATATTCCGCGCCACGTTTCATAAGTTCTGCGTCAACGCCCGGCAAAACGTGTAAATGAGTACGCGCGCGCAATGCGCTTGCGTGTACGGATATATACATTTTGTATATATAAGTCTTCTCTTTCGCCGAAAATCTCGCGTTGAAATCTTTATTAACGACGCGACAGTTTTTGATTTTTATATCGTCGGGCAACGCCGTATTCAATGCAAACGGAAGTTTTCGGTACGGAATATTCGTACTTAAATCGGTATGAAAAACCTGTGCGTACGCGTGTACTCCCGCGTCCGTTCTGCCCGAACCGACGATACTTGCTTCTTCGCCGCAAATCTTGAATATCGCGCGTTCGACGACTTCTTGAACGGATAAGCCGTTGTTTTGTTTCTGCCAACCGCAGTACGCCGTTCCGTCGTATTCGACAGTGAATAAATATCTCTTGCACATTATGCGACCAGCCACCAAACGCTGCCGACGTCAAACCATTGATATGTAAACGTCAATACGCCCGCGAAAAACGCAATATATATAAGCGACGCCGCAATATCCCTGAAATGTATGGACATTTTTCTGTATCTCGTACGTTTCTTCGACGCGTTATAGCAACGGGCGTCCATTGCGTAACTCAATTCTTCCGCACGCTTGAACGCGCTTACGAAAAGCGGTATTATTACGGGTACGAGCGCACGGATGCGCTTGAAAATATTTCCGCTTTCAAAGTCCGCTCCGCGCGACTTCTGCGCCATTATTATCTTGTCGGTTTCTTCCATCAAAGTCGGTACAAAACGGAGCGCTATACTCATAATTATCGCAAGATCGTGTACGGGAAACCGTATGAGTTTTAAGGGCGTTAAAAGGCTCTCTATACCGTCCGTAAGTTCAATCGGCGTAGTGGTCAACGTCAAAACGGACGTTCCCATAACGAGAAACAAAAGCCTCAATGCCATCATAACAGTCAAACGTATTCCGTCGTCGGTAATACTTATTATCCACCACTCCCAAACCAAATTGCCCGTCTTTGTGAACAACAAGTTAAGTAAAGCCGTGATTACGATTAAAAATATAAGCGCCTTTATGCTTTTGAGTACTGCGGTAATTTTAACGCGGGCGACGATTATACTCAACAAAAGCAGAATAAGAAGCACGCCGTATCCCGAATACGTTCTGACGAAAAACACCGCTACGATAAATAATATCGACAATAAAATTTTGACTCTCGGATCCATTTTGTGAACGGGAGAGGACACGGGATAATATTGTCCGAAAGTTACGTCAGAAAGCACCTTTACTCTCCTTATATTTATCAAGAATAAGTTTAGCAAGTTCGGTCTTGCGAACGGGCATACGCGGTAAAGTTATACCGCGCTCTTTAAGCGCTTTGTATATCTTGACTGTTTCCGGTAAATCAAGTCCGAGCCTCGTGATTTCGTCTTCCATTTCAAATAACTTTTCGGGTGGCAGAACGTGCAACAGTTTACCTTTATCAAGTACCGCTATCCTATCGGCAATACCCGCTATCTCGTCCATATCGTGAGATATTATTATAACTGTCGGAGACGTATCCCTTAATCTTTGTATCAAGTCGAGTATCTCTTTCTTGCCCTTAGGGTCAAGTCCCGCACTCGGTTCGTCGAGAACGAGTATTTTAGGTCGCATCGCAATAACGCCCGCAATCGCCACTCGCCGTTTCTGTCCACCCGACAAATCAAACGGCGCTTTTTCGGCTACTTCGTCGTAATTAAGTCCGACGAGTTCTATCGCTTCTCTTACCCGCGCGTCTATCTCTTCTTGCGGAAGTTTTAAGTTCTTCGGTCCGAACGCAACGTCCGATTTGACAGTCTCGTCAAACAGTTGATATTCGGGATATTGAAATACAAGCCCGACTTCCGAACGCAACGTCTTGTAATCGAATTTCTTCTTTGAAAGGTCTATACCGTTGACTGTTATTTTACCCGAGGTCGCGCGTAAAAGCCCGTTGAAGTGCTGAATAAGCGTACTCTTTCCGCTACCCGTCGAGCCGATTATTCCGAATAACTCGCCGTCTTCGATACTGAACGATATATTATCAAGCGCGGTCTTTGCGTACGGCGTTTTGGGCATATAGGTGAAAGTTAAATTCTCTACATTAATCGGCATAATTCCTCCACCAATGCGTCGCGCGTCATAACGCGTTCGATATTCATACCTTTTTCGATAAGTATATCCGCAATCGACGCAACCGTCGGCAAAGCGAGACCGTAAGCGTCGAGTTCTTTATATCTTGCGAATATCTCTTTCGGCGCGCCGTCCATAACGATACGTCCGCCGTCCATAACGATTATTCTGTCCGCGTTAAGCGTCTCTTCCATATAATGCGTGATATGTATGACTGTCATACCTTCTTTATTTAGGTCGGCTACGACGTTCATAACTTCGCGTCTGCCGCCCGGATCGAGCATTGCGGTCGCCTCGTCAAGCACCATTATTTTCGGTTTCAATGCAAGCACGCCCGCAATCGCTATCCTTTGCTTTTGTCCGCCCGACAGCTTAAATGGCGTCGCACGCTTAAAATCGCTCATACCGACGCTTTCAAGCGCCCAATCTATTCGCTCTTTTATCTCTTCTCTCGGCACGCCTAAGTTCTCGGGACCGAAAGCAATATCGTCTTCGACGATAGTCGCTATCATCTGATTATCGGGATTCTGAAAAACCATACCGACGTTTTTACGTATATCAAATATCGTTTTGTCGTCTTTGGTATCCATATCGAAAACTTTAACGTCGCCTTCGGTCGGCACGAAAAGACCGTCGGTCAATTTCGCAAGCGTCGATTTACCGCTTCCGTTGCTGCCGACGATTGCGACAAATTGCCCCGATTCGATTTCGAAATCTATCGATTTCAGGGCTTTCGTTTTACTGTTTTCGTATATAAACGATACGTTTTGAAATTTAATTGCCGTATTCACAGTCAATATTATAAATCAAAACGTTAAAGTTTCAAAACATTTGAACACTATTTTGATTTTCGGTTGACTAATATATTGTAAAATTTTATAATTATTAAGATTGATTATTAATACAAATTTCGAGGAGGTTTCTTATGAAAAAAATGACTATCGACGGAAATACGGCTGCCGCACACGTTGCTTATGCCTTTTCCGAAGTCGCTGCAATCTATCCGATTACGCCTTCGTCTCCTATGGCGGAGAACGCTGACGAGTGGGCTGCGGCCGGCCGTATCAATATGTTCGGTCAAAAACTCCGTCTTGCAGAGATGGAATCAGAAGCGGGCGCGGCAGGCGCGGTTCACGGCGCGCTTAAAGCGGGCGCGCTGACCACTACGTTCACTGCAAGCCAAGGCTTGCTCCTTATGATCCCGAATATGTACAAAATA
>ONBF01000066.1 GCA_900315995.1 uncultured Eubacteriales bacterium | reverse complement strand
TAATATGTAAAAAATGCTGTAGGATAAAACAATAATAAAATCATACCTATTATAATAGCCCAGATTAAATCCTTGTCTTCAGATAATAAATCTAAGGTGAAAATTAATATCAGACCGATAATTTCCAAAACCAATATAGAAATTGTAATAGACAGTATAATTATATGTTTCTTCATATTCTCCACCTAATTATATCAACTATACTTTTTTATTAATTCTTCAAGAAAATCATTATTCTTATTTTGTTTGCATATATCGCTTACAAATAATTCATAATTTCTTTCGGAAAAATGTATAACGGTATTCACAAAAGGTATTAAATATTGATTATTTACTTCATTGTATTTATTCAAAAATCTATCAACACTCATATGAACATCATTATTTTCGTAAATTGAAATCAAAAGAAGATAATAGTCGCTTAACAGTGCAAAATAAACACCTCCTTTATAATATTCATTTACCTTTTGTAGTTTTCTTAATCTTTCTTTTGTCTTTTCGAAATCTAATCGTCTAAGTTCAATAGCAGACAATATGAACAGGATTTCGAGACAACTGACTCTGCTTATCGGTAATTTCAATAATTTTTCAACCGACTCGATTCCTTCATTATAACCGATTTTTTTCTCAATAATACCATTATAAATCTTTATTCTGCGTTTATCAACATAAAATAAGATAATAAAAGATTCCGACAGCCATAATAATAGCAAAATAAATAAAGGGATTGCACACCACTTTAATATCGGATTGCTGAAACTTTCCGATAATGTCGAACAAAAATGATAAATCATCATAGGAATTAACATTATCGATTTCAAAAACCATGTAATGTTATAATATGCTATTGATCTGCAACCCAAATCTTTATTCCTTATATTCATATTATGCAACAGCCGCAGCTGTCGCTCCCGCAGCTAATCCTCCCGCAAAACCTCCGAATCCACCTATACAAACTCCGAAAAATTTGCCCAGATCATAATAATAGGTTATATTAGGTGCAAACCAAATATTAAAAGAAGCTAAAGTTACTTTTTGATATCCACTTGCACCTGGATATATTACAGTATTTAATAAAGAAGCGATACTCGCTGAGACAAGACCACCTACAAAAAAGCCAATAGCCATACCAATCAATCCCCCAAGCATACTTCCGAGTTTTGTAGTTTTAGTACATGTATATCCGGTCAAATAACCGATTACAGACGAAACAATACTAGCACTTATAACCGATCCTAAAGTAAAAGTTACTCCAAGCGTGATTGTTCCCCCACCATCAACATATGTCATTTCTTCTCTGTCAAGTTCGACAAACCCCTCGGGTACTACTAAGTTACTTTTTCTTTCTACGTATTCCATATAGAATATCCTCCTATTTTTTTTGTTCTTTTGAAATTCAGTAGAAATATTATATACATATATATATTGTCAAGCGATTTTCATAAGATTTTTTAATTTTCACAATTAAATAAATCAAATTTGTACATATTTTGATTTAACTATTTTAATTTATAAATATATAAATAATAATCGAAACTGTTTTTTCACACAAATCAATACAATCGAATAATATGTAGTACACAAAACACAAA
Organism: uncultured Eubacteriales bacterium; assembly: GCA_900315995.1. Taxonomy (GTDB): domain Bacteria; phylum Bacillota; class Clostridia; order Christensenellales; family RUG350; genus RUG350. The sequence continues at coordinate 2,060 of ONBF01000066.1, read as the reverse complement.
GGAGGAAACTATTTTGGCATATCAAGTAACAATCACAAACGGCACAGGATCGCTTGCAATGCAAAAAGGCGAATACGCTGTAACGTGTACGCAAGCGCAAGGCTATAACTTAACATCTCTTTCACCGACTACCTATACCGTAACAACCGCACCCGGTTCTCAGGCATTTACGCTGACTGCCGACGGAACGCTTACGCTAACCGTAAACGAAACGGGCGCGCAAGGCGGAACGCCGATTACGTCGGGCAGTATTGTTATGACCGACCAAACGGGCGCAACGGAATACGGCAGCGCGGTAACAATAGATCAAACGGGCGTCGCCACATTCAATAACGTCCCGTACGGCGACGGCACAAATCCGATAACTCTCTACTTTAAGCAAACGGCAACCGATGCCGATCACAATTTATACGAAAGTGTTATCACGGTTACGATGGACGCGCAGACTGTAACGTCATACGTAAAGAACGACCCGATCGCTTTACAAAGCTTTACTTTAACCGACGCAACGTATTCGGGATTGCCCGTCGGCGACGCAATTCTTGAATTCGATAAGAGTACCGACTGATGAAAAAGTGTAAAATACGTTTCTTTATACTTTGTAAAGAGACGAGTAAAATTGAAATACGCTATGGGCGCAAGCGTTTGTTTAAGACGCTTGCGCCTGCAAAGCGCACTATCGATTTCGTGCTACCGTACAGTCGAAAAATTACCGTCACCGCACGTACCGAAACGCAAACTCAAACTGTATACTACAATTTATCGCCCACACCGTGCCAAACGTTAAACATAGCTTTTTACCCATATCAAGCATCGTATGCCCCTACAATGCAAAGTTTCACATTATCGGACAAAACATACAATCTGCCGGTAACGTGCATATTAAATTTTAATCTTTGCTGATTTCGTAATAACAAAAGACTGCGCCGATTTAATTATTCGTAATATATACTCGGGTAAACGATAACGGACAGATAAATGAACAAATTCTCTTGGTATAACGCCGAGAGATTTGTTATATTCAAATAAATTTTATTTAATTGTTTTTTCGAGTTCTTGTTTGACTTTGCTTAAATCACCGCAAGTAAGTATCGGAATAAGACTGTTGATTTCGTCAATACTCTTATCCCACCATTTGACTTTCGATAACAATGAGATTAACTCGTCGTCAAAGCGTTTTTTCTTGACCGTAGCTGGATTGCCTACCGCGACGCAATACGACGGAATATCGTGTGCTACCACGCTGTTTGCACCGATTATCGCCCCGTCTCCTATATGCACTCCGGGTAATATCGTTACGTTTTGTCCTAACCATACATCGTTGCCGATAACAGTGTCGCCTTTGTTCGTAAAATTATCAAGCGACGGCGTATGCTCCCAACCTTCGAATATGTAAAACGGAAACGTAGTTACGGCGTTCATTTGATGATTAGCGCCGTTCATTATTATTTCTATGCCCTTACCGATTTGACAAAATTTCCCGATAATCAATTTATCACCGCAAAAATCGTAATGATGCGTAACGTGCTTTTCAAAATCAACATCGGCAAAATATGTAAAGTCACCGATGATTATATTCGGATTGCTTATCGTCGGCTTAATATATGTCACTTTATGACTGTTTAGACAAGAACAAATCTTATTGGGATCACTTTGAAGTCGACTTTTCCATCCATTCGGCGACTAAGTTCGCAAGCTTCATTCTTTGTCCCGCAAAGCTGTGCGTACTGACAAGTGTCTTGTAGCTTATCGGTGCGGATAACTCTTTCAATTTATCGGCAAGCGGACGCAACATTTTATCAGCAGGCGCTACCGTGTCGAGTGTCGCTTCGACAAGCAACACGTTATGTTTTGCAAGACGGTCGTAATTATTAAGCACGCTTAACTCGTTTTTGTAATTCAAAGCGTTTTCGTATACTTCGCTTGCGGAATTCATCTTTAAGCACTGCCCTTCCGTCTCTATCATATGGAAAAGTTCCTTCTCCATGTTGTATATGAACGCCGCGCCTATATCGTATGCGGCTAACGCCGCTACACCGCGAACGAAAGGTAACTCTTTA
>ONBF01000002.1 GCA_900315995.1 uncultured Eubacteriales bacterium | reverse complement strand
TTGTAGAGCCATTTTTCTCATTTTTAATTTTCCATTGATACGCAGCGCTCTCTTTTCTTATTGTTAACGTATTCGATGTGCTTGAACTGTTTTTGATGCCTATATAAATCGTCTGCCTTGGATCTAACGTTATTTTATAAAACAACTCCGGGAAATATTTTCCTCCCGCATTGGTAATCAAGTCGTCGTCATTATAGATTACGACCGAAAGTCCTTTCATATTCGAAAATGTTAGAACATATTGACTATATGAGTTATCTCCGGTAAATTTAACGAAAGTATAGTTGGAATTATTCGAATTTACCGTCCTCGAAGACGTAAGCGTTAATGGCTCGCCGATTGAAAAATTAATTGTTTTTTGATATGACAATGTATTATTAAGCACTACATAGTAATCTCCGCGGACAAAAGGATGTGTAATTTCGGATGCCGAAGTTATTCCGCCGTAACTGTTATAACTATTTCGGTTATCTCCATATATCGCTTCAATTTTAACAGAGCTGTTTCCGGTTGTTAATCTCTTGACATGCGCAAGAGAATTAATCTTTAATAAATACCGTCCGTTACTGTTTATCGTCAAAACGTTATTGGAATTAATACTGCCGCTTATGGTTTTTGGGGTTATACTAACGTAAGACGTTAATTTATCGCTGTTTTTCCCGTCTATCCGTATTATATGTTTACCTGCCGAAAGATATTTCGTTGCTTTATTATCGGAAAAACTTGTTTCCGCGCCGTCAATCTTTATTGACATTTGATTTGCATCTGAAATATTTAAGTTATAATCACTGTCATATTTAGCATCAAATGTAAATTCGGCGCACCCGTTTTCCAACATACTGAACGATTGAGAGTTTTCCAACGAAAGCGTTTTTTCATTAATGGTTCTTAAATAATTTTTTGTGCTTCTTTCCGCTGTTATTCTGCTTGTAATTTCGGAAACTCCCGACAACTTCGTACTTTCCGTAACAATGCTCAATTTAATCGAATCAATCGCACGAGTATACCAGTTTTCCGTCATGCCGAGTGTAAACGACGCTTTAACATAATCGTTATCGGTAGTTCTGCCTATCAATAACGGCATTGTATCGTTGGATGATAAAGATGCGAAGCCGCTTTTCGTTAAATTTGAATAATATTCAAGTTGTTCATCTCGTGAATTGAAATATTCTGTACTATAACGATCATCATCTATGTAAGCAAGTTCATCTCTGAATTCCTTTGAAGCATTTTGAGAAACTTCATAAATGGTTTCTCCTATCGATATTATATTCCCTACATAAGGAATAAACCCTAACCCCAACTTAACAATCGGTAAAACTTCGTTAAGCAAAACCTTTTTATTGCTTACTCCCGAAAAATTAATTTTTGTACCTGTGATAAAGGAACCGTTATCTTTTTTTCTGTCATATCCGGTATCGTCGATATTCGGTTCCTGCTCGTTAAATAATGCCAAACCGAACGACGCGTCCTTGATAAAATATTCTTTTGTTTCCTCAAAAGAATAATTTGTATTATAACCTTTATCTACTTTAACTTCCGGCTTAGGCACAACAACGGAACTCATTGAACAATTCAATTTATAACACAATTCACTATATGACTTTCCATCAGCATCAAACCCATAATCGGAAGTCAAGAAACAGTATTTATATTGAAATAACGGACGAATTTCAATAATATACTGACTGGGATACGCAGGATCGAGCAGTTTCTTTTCAATATCAAAAACGAAAACCGTACTTTGATTGGAGTTATCTTCTAATTTTTGCGTATTTACATAGAAACCGTACTCTCTTCCTATATGTAAATATACCCCTCTTCTTGCAAAGAGTTCTTTGGGAATAATTTTTACAATCGGATCGTCACCGTCAACCGTACAAATAATTCCCGCATATCCGCTGTTTCCGTTTTTATATTTAGAGGAATTTTCGCAGGGAATCTTTTCGATTCTCGAAATCTTCGTTCTATAAAGCGAATCAATATAATTATAAATATCAAAGTTTTTTTGATCTTTATCGGGATTATATAAATTATCGCTGTCCGTAAATAAATCGAAATATTCTTGATCATACGGATATGCCGTATCCATATCACCGATTCCGTCCGCTCTTGCAACTGTTCGTGAAAAACACACAAATTGCATTGCCATCAGCAAAAGAAAACTCAGCACACATACCGATATGTACTTGCTCAACTGAAACTTTTTCGTCATTTTAATAATCTCCTGTGTAAAAAATTTTTATTAAGATACATAATAACTTTTGTATCATACCATATCAATCAAAAATAATGCAAGTCTTTTTCACCGCTACTGCTTGATTTTTTTTCGAAGTTACCGTCCCGATTTAATATCGGCAATAAGTTCCGTTATCGCCTCTATCGCTTTATGAATATTTTTCAGGCTTGCGGCGTATGCGCAACGGAAATGATACTTGCCGCTATTCCCGAACGCAGAGCCGGGAACGACCGCAACTTTCTTTTCTTTCAACAACCTTTCCGCAAAAGTATCGCCGTCTATACCGAGATGTTTTACGGACGGGAACATATAGAACGCGCCTTTCGGCTCGAAACACACAAGCCCCGCTTTCCTTAATCCGCTTAACAAAACCTTACGCCTTACGTCATACTCGTCGCGCATTTCGGCGACCGTGGAAAAATTATCTTCTTTTCCGCTGCGCAGCGCGTTAAGTGCCGCGTACTGACTGAACGTAGGAGCGCACATTATAGCGTACTGATGCACTTTAATCATTGCCTTACAAAATTCACGCGGGGCGCAAACGTAGCCGATTCGCCAGCCCGTCATTGCAAAAGCTTTCGAAAAGCCGTTTATGTATATCGTACGCTCTTTCATACCGTCGACAGACGCAATGCTTACGTGTTTATCACCGTACGTAAGTTCCGCGTATATCTCGTCGCTTATAACGAGCAAATCGTGCTTTTTAACGACTTCCGCAAACTTTATAAGATACTCACGTTCCATTATCGCGCCGGTCGGGTTGTTCGGATACGGAAATATTATTGCTTTGGTCTTGGGAGTTATTACGCTCTCTATCTGTTCGGGTAAAAGTTTGAATTCGTCTTTCGCGCTCGTCGGAACGGAAACGGGTACTCCGCCGCACAGCGTAACGCACGGCGCATATGATACGTAACTCGGATCGGGAATAAGCACTTCGTCACCATCGTCCGTTACCGCGCGCAAAGCGACGTCTATTGCCTCGCTCGCGCCTACCGTAACGAATACTTCGCCGTCCGCGTCGTAATTCAAATCGAAACGACTTTTGACGTATTCGGAAATTTCCGCGCGCAATTCTTTAAGTCCCCAATTCGACGTATATTGAGTATAGCCTTGTTTAACGGACGTAATAGCCGCGTCGCGAATATTCCATGGTGTGATAAAATCGGGCTCGCCCACGCCTAACGAAATCGCCCCTTTGGTGTCGTTGACTATATCGAAGAATTTTCGTATGCCGGAAGGTTTTATTTCTCCCGCTTTTTTGGAAATAAAGTTTCTCACGGATTAATCGCCAGCCTTTTACCTTCCGCGACGTCTTCGAAACATACGCCGTTTTGTTTGTACTTTTTCAGAATAAAATGCGTTGCCGTACCTATTACCGATTCCATCGTGGACAATTTTTCACTGACGAACATCGCGACTTCTTTTAACGACTTGCCTTCTATGAATACGGCAAGGTCATACGCGCCGCTCATTAAGTATACGCTCTTTACTTCGTCGAAACAGTATATCTCCTGCGCAAGTTTGTCAAAGCCTTTTGTGCGTTGCGGCGTAACCTTGACTTCTATCAGCGCGTCAACTCTGTCGTCGGTTAGTTTGTTGGTATTGATAATTGCCGAATACTTGACGATAATACCTTCGGTTTCGAGTTCTTTAATGAGTTTTTCAGTTTCGGCAACGGGCTTACCGACTGCGGCGGCAATGCTGTCAATCGGCAATTTTGCGTCGTCTTGCAATAACTTCAATATCATAGCTTTGACTTTTTCCATAATTAACTCCTTAATGAGTGTTTTAACTATTTTAACATATCAATGAAATTATTGATACGTTCATCGAAAACTTTTTCGTATTTTTTTTCATACCGCGCGAGAAACTCCGTATTGCCTTTCGTTCCCTTAATCGGCGAATATGCGATATCGGACATATAAAGCCCGACGTTTTGCGCGTATAATTTAACTTTATTAACGACGGATTTATGTACGTTTACGTCCGTTATTATTCCGCCGCTTTGCACTTCGCTTCTTTCACACTCGAACTGCGGTTTAATAAGCGATACGATAATAGGTTCGTCCGTCGTAACCGCCGCCATAACGGGCAAAATATGTTTAAGCGAAATAAACGATACGTCCGTAACTGCAACGTCAAATAAATTATCGAAATTATCCCGCGTCAAATACCTTGCGTTCGTCCCTTCCATAACAATCACGCGAGTATCCTGCCTTAACTTCCACGCAAGCTCCCCGACGCCGACGTCCACGGCGGTTACCGATTTCGCGCCGTTTTTCAAAAGGCAGTCCGTAAAGCCGCCCGTGGACGAGCCTATGTCTATACAGTTTTTATTCGTCACGTCCAACCCGAAAACTTTGACTGCGCCTTCCATTTTAAGCCCGCCGCGCGATACGTACGGATGTTCTTTTTGCTTTACGTCCAAGAGTACGTCTTCGTCGAAAAGCGTTCCCGCTTTGTCAACCTTGTTCCCCTTAACGTATACGTTTCCGCTCATAATTATTGCGCGCGCCTCCGTTTCGTTCGGGGCAAGTTCCCTTGCAAGTAAAATCTCGAAAAGTTTCTTTTTCATCGCTTCTTCAAGATTATACGCTCGGCGTTTTTATAAAGAATCTTTTCCCGTTGCGCGTCGGTTAATTTAAGAGCAAGAAACCTTTCTGTCTCTTCTTTCGGTTTCCACATCGGGAAATCGGTCGAAAACATAAATCTGTCTTCGCCAAGATAATTAATAAGCCATGCCGCTCTGTCTTTGTCCAAAAAAGCAAGCGTCGAGCAAGTATCGAAATATACGTTGTCAAGTCCCTTATAGAATATACTTCTCTCCCAGCAACTGTATGCGCCGAAGTGCGCGGCTATTATATCGAGTAACGGAAACTCTTTGGCAATATTGATTATCCTTTCGGGAGCCGAGAAAGTATATCTGTTGTCGCCCGCGTGAAATAATATCGGAAGTCGTCCTTCGACCGCCTCGTACATTTTGAATACTTCGGGATCGTCTGCGAAAAACTTTTGAAAATCAGGGTGCAGTTTGATACCTTGCATACCCATTGAGATAACCCTTTCAACTTCGTCGTTTAACTCCCGTTCACTAAGTCCCGGGTGTAACGTCGCAAAACCTATAAGCGACGGATCCTTTTGACACTCCGAGTATATGTAGTTATTGATTGAAACAACCTGCTTAGGCGTAGTCGCCAAAGAGTGTACGACAAAGCGTGAAACGCCCGCCTCGCGTCCGAGCCTTGTAAGCGTTTCCACCATACCGTCTTCGCACATCGGAATATTGTAAAACTTTCCTATTGCGTCAACCGCTTTTGACGCAATCTTTTCGGGATAGATGTGTGCGTGCGTATCGATTATTTTTCCGAAAAATTCGTTCATTTTTTATTCCTATGCAGTCGCTATAAGTATTGCTCCGGCAATTATAAGCCCTATCGCAACGATTTTTTGCCAATTTATTATCTCTTTATATAAGACTTTGGAGAAAGTCGCCGTCCATATGTAAGTAACCGACGTAAGCGGCAGCATTACCGAATAGTCAATTACGGTAAGCATATAGAAATTGAAAATCGAAGCCGTAACGTATAACGCAATTCCTATATACAGCCACTTTATCTTAAAGTATCCGACAAACCTATCGGACAACATCGTAGTACGCTTAAAACTTATAGCCCCGAGAGACCCTATCGCCGTCATAACGATAACGATTATTATATACAACACAGTCATTATACACTTCCCTCCTTGTCGGAGTCGCCGTTCAAAGTATCCGTTTTAACGGCTTCCGCGGCGTGTTTTCGTTCGCCGCCGTCGTTATCGAAAGATTTGTTTTGTCCTTTCTTCTTCTCGATGTCGTAAGCGGACCAGCCGAGAAAAAACAATCCCGTAATTATTACAATAACGGCTATTATCTTTTGCGCGTTTATCGTTTCTCCGAGAAGCGAAAATCCGATTATCAAAGACAATATATACGACACGCCGAGTAACGGGTGCAACATACTTACGTCTCCGAATTTATAAGCGACTATCATAAGTGCCGAACCGCAACCGTACAAGACGAATCCCGAAATAATATACGGGATTACTTTCCCGAAGTTTTCCGATGTGGCGAATATGTCGAATAAAGTATCGACGTGATTAAGTCCGAGTTTCCAGTGCATCTGTCCTATCGCCGTAAAAACCGCCGCGACGAGCATTATGCCTATTCCGGTTAAATTCTTCTTCATTTTCTTCTCCTATTTGAGTTTATAAATATAAAAACTCTCCTCCGCTTGATTTATTTTTTTCGGCGACGAGTATATCGGCTCGCTCGGCGCAATAAATCCGCCGTATCCGTAAATCTTACCCATTTCTTCGGCAGGTAACCAAAACTTACAGAGCTCGTCGTAGTCTGCCCGCACATAATATACGATAAGTAAAATATTATCGTATTTATCGCCGTATTTTTCCACCATCGCGCCGTAATCGATATCGGCTTGCATATATTTTTCAAGTCCTTCGTACTTAACGTAACTGAACTCACCGCGTGGCGACGTAAACGTCTTTATGTTTTCAAGATTCGCAATTATGCCGGCGCAAAACACTTCGTCGTAAGTGTATATAAGCGTTTTATCGTTATCATATCCGTTCGTCTTGATAAATTCGGCAGTATTTTCGGCGTCTCCGTACGCCGTGAACACGTCTTGCAGCGCAAGCACAGGCTGAAACACAAGCCCCATTATCATTACGGCAAATGTTGCGACAACGAACTTATACCCTTTCTTGTCGGGTGAGTACCCCGTAACGGTCGATTTATCGATATCGTTAGCCTTATCACGATATGTAAGCGTCAATACTATAATAAGCGCGACGTAAAACACGCCCGTATGCTGTACCCATAACTTCTGAGTAAACATAGTAAGCAAGACAAACGCAAAGACAAATACCGTAAAATACAATACCGCTCTGCTTCTCCATTTTTCATTGTTCATTTTCAACAGCATAATGAAAACGAGAACGAATACGATATACGAGAATATCCCCGAAAGTACGGTCAACACGGTTACCGCATATGTATGCATAGCAAGCGGAAACCATCCGAACAGTACTCCGAGTACGGCAATAAACGACACCGTAAATCCGAGCGGTGATAAAGTATACTCAGTACCGAGTACGTCGGTAAACGCCGAAAAGCCCGTACTCAACTCTTGATACTCTTCATAATAACTTCCGGGTGCTACCATATACAGCATTACAAACGCCGATACGGCAAACAGCAGAAAGTTAATCCAAAACGTATAACTCGACAACAAAAGCGTCAAACGTTTATCAAAGAGCGCGTAAAGTATATCCATTGCGATAAACGCGCCCGCAATAACCGCAAAACTGACAGATACCTGACACATAACCGCAAGCGACAAGCCGTACATAAAGAAACTCTTATTGTCATTACGTTTATGATAAGATCCGAGCGCAAGCAACGCAAAGAATAAACCTACCGAATAACTTCTCGCAACAATACCGTACTGAAACAGTAACGGTGTAAACAGCACGAATAAAAGACGGTAAAAATTATTGACGCGCAATTTGAAACAAACCATATAGCACGCGCCGATTGCAAACGATACGCTTAATATTTTAAGACTCCACACTCCCATACCGAGTTTTACGAACGGATAGTTAAGAAGAAACCAAAGTATGGGATGTCCTTCCGTTTTGAGTCTCCCTATTGTTTCGGAAAGAGAACAGTCTCTTACTATAAGATAGGCTTGCGCCTCGTCTCGCCATAACTCGTGAAAAAAAAGTCCCGCAACGCACCATACGATAAACGCCGCGAATAAATAAAACTTATACGGATTCTCTTTGAAATCGTGTTTTATTTCTTTTATCATTTCGTCTCTTGATAATCTCTGTCGGCGTTGACTTCGAAAATAGCGTTTTTATCGTCGGATACGCCCGATATAACCTTGGCGCACTCAATACCCGAAAGCATACTGTGATCCATATTATTGTATCTATGCTGACCGTTGCGCCCCGCACAGTACAAGCCGTCTATATCCGTCAAATACTTCTTGACAAGTTTGAAGTCTTTATATGTGTCGAAGTACGCGGGATATGCTTTCTTTATACGCTTAACCATTTTGTCGCTCACGTCGGCAGCGTCGATTATGCCTATCTTTACAAGTTCGGATATACCGAAATCAATCATATCTTCGTCGCTTAAAGTCCACATTTCGTCGCCTTCGTTACAAAAGTATTCGAGACCTATCCACACTTTGTTTTCAAAATCTTTAACCATATACGGCGACCAGTTGTTAAACACTTGAAGTCTGCCTATCTTTACATTGCGCTCCTGAATATATATCCAGCAATCAGGGACTATATTTCCGACCGTCTTTATCTTCGTTTTATTTTTAAGTTTCAACTTATCGACAAGCAAACCCACCGTAATGAAATCACGGTACGGAAGATTGAGCGCAATATTTTTAATCTGCTCGTCAACCTTGTCTCCGATAAATCCCTCGAACAAGTCTTTAACGGGCATAGTCGAGATATATGCGTAGCCCGTTATCTCCCGACGCTTGTCCGTCAAAACTTTCGTCACCTTTCCGTCTATGACTTCGATATTCGTGATTTGCGTGTTCATATGAATTTCTCCGCCCATCTCGACTATCCGCTTTGCCATCGTTTCATATAACTGCCCCGGACCGTACTTCGGGTACATAAAACTTTCTATAAGCGATGTTTCAACGGCTTTTTCGCTCTTCTTTTTGAAAATTTTTCCAAATGCGTTGCCGATAGCTTTTCTCAAAGACAACCCTTTTATACGCTGCTCGCCCCAATCTGCCGAAATATCTTTCGGACTTCTTCCCCACACTTTTGCCGTATAATCTCTGAAAAACATCTTATACAACGGATTACCGAAACGGTTAATCATAAAGTCTTCGAGATTTTTTTCTTTTCTCTTGAATATTGCGGACCGCATATAACCCAATCCTGCGTAAACTGTTCTGAAAAATCCCATATTGACAAAAGTTTTTAACTTCAACGATATCGGATAATCGAAAAACTTCCTTAAAAAGTAAATTCTCGATACGCGATGACGCGTCAAAAGTACGTCGTCGTCCGTTTCGGGATTTGCACCGCCTACCGCAAGCGACGCTTCTTTATTCAAAATAAGTTCGTCTTTTGCGGGCGCACCTTGCGGTCTTAAAATCTCTTTCCATATAGAAACGACTTCGTCTGACTTGCTGAAAAATCTGTGTCCGCCGATGTCGATACGGTTTTCGTTATGGTTAATTGTTTGAGAGATTCCGCCTATTGTATCGCTGCTTTCGTAAATTACGGGAATACAATCCGTATTTTTAAGTAACCAATAAGCAGCTGTAAGTCCTGCGGGACCCGCTCCGATAATGACAACCTTTTTCATTACATCTCCGTTCATACGTATAAATGCTACAATATTAATTAATTTTACTATTTTCGGCACTTGATGTCAAACTTATCGCCGACGCGCCCGTCGGAATATATTAAAAAGACGCGCATACAGTATTATCGGTTAATTAACGTATTATTCGTGAATTTTCGACAATATCCGTTAATTTTATTCATTTGGGAATCTGTATCATTAAGGAGTACTCGATGTTTGTAATTTTGAAAAAAAAATTTTTGATTATCGCTTTGGTTCTCGCGTTCGTAACCGTCGCTTGCTGTTCAACGCTTAATGCCACTGCATCCGCAGACGTGTTTTTTAATCGCAGCAACCGAAAACTTCCGGTATACGCGGTGGATACGGACGAAAAAGTCGTCGCTTTGTCTTTCGACGCCGCCTGGGGCGCGGACAAAACAGAAAAGATTATGGAAATTCTTAAATCGTATGACGCGACCGCAACTTTCTTTCTCGTAGGGTTTTGGGTGGATAAATATCCCGAAACAACGAAGAAAATATACGAGAACGGCTTTGAGATAGGAACGCACAGCAGCGCACACCTTCATATGAGCAAATTAAGCGAAGAAGAAATGAAACAAGATTTAAGTATGTCGATTGATAAAATTCAATCTTTGACAGGCGCGACCGTTCGCGTATTTCGTCCGCCATACGGCGAATATAACGATACGCTCATAACAGTAAGCAAATCGTTAAACGTGTTGCCTGTTCAATGGTCTGTCGATTCGCTCGATTGGAAAGGCATTTCGGCGAAAGAAATAAGTTCGAGAATTTTATCCCGAGTTAATGACGGATCGATTATTTTGTGCCATAATAACAGTGACCATATAGTCGAAGCCCTTCCGGTCGTATTATCGGGACTTATCGCCAAAGGATACAAGTTTAAGGCAGTCGGCGATCTCGTTATGTACGAGAATTATTATATAGACAATAACGGCGTGCAACACTCAGATATTGACGGCGAAACAAAAATATAATATACTTTATGAAATACGGAGGCACTATGAATTACGATCTATTGAACAACAACAGAGCAAGTTTATCCGGCGTCATCGAAACAGAACCCGCCTTTTCGCACGAAGTGTTCGGCGAAAATTTTTACGAAACTTTCATACGGGTCAACCGTTTATCCGAACAAACCGATCTGCTCCCTATGACTATATCGGAACACCTTATCCGAGATTATGACATAAAGCGTGGCAATATGGTTTCGCTTCTCGGACAATTCAGAAGTTACAACAAAATCGAAGGTGATAAAAGCAAACTTATGCTTACCGTCTTTGCAAGAGAAATCGTACCGTTCGACGAAAACGTAAACCCGAATACAATCGAGCTGAACGGCTACGTTTGTAAACCCGCGATGTATCGAACCACACCTTTCAAAAGGGAAATATGCGATATGTTAATAGCCGTTAATCGCGCATATAATAAGTCCGATTATATTCCTTGCATATCCTGGGGCAGAAACGCACGCTTTGCGAAAAACTTGCAAGTCGGAGAACGCATATCCATTGAGGGTCGTATTCAATCGAGAGAATATCAGAAAGTACTTGAAAACGGCGATATTGTAATCAAGACCGCATATGAAGTGAGCGTAAGCAGAATTATCGTTTAATACAAATTATATCAATAAAATAATCACGGCGACAAAAACATATCCGCCGTGATTATTTTATTTTTTACCGAAAATGTTTTGAAGTTTATACTTGACTTTTTCAAAAAACGATGATTTATAGGACGCTTTCAACGCTTCGTCGAAATTATTAACTCCGAATACCTTGTAAAACTTGGCACGCTTATTTGTAAGCGGCATTGATTCGACTGCCGACGGGTTATGCTTATAAGCGTCAGAAACGCTTATATTCGATATATTCAACACCCCGCCTTTGACAAGACGGTCTATAAACTTTGCCCCTTTTTCCGTATGCACGATTACAAGCGACGTACCGCTTTCGTTCACGTTCACAAAGCCCGATTCTTTCGCCCCCCATAAGTCTCCGAGAGTTATATCACTCGCTCTCGCATCTCCTTTGAAAACGCAATTATAACACGATTTTCTGAGATACACATTGTCGATATATCCTTTCAAAAATTTGCAATCGAAGTAACTTTCAATCTCTTCCGTCCCGTCAAACAAGTCGTAGCGAACCGTCGAATTTTCCCAACCGTTTCTCTTATCTCTGAACGCAACGTTTACAACTTTATCTCCGTACGGTTTCCCGTTGACGTACGCCCTGAATACTTTGTACGACGGCACGCCGTGACAAACAAGATCAAGCGTAAACAAGTTATTGTAATCACATCTCAAATACGCTTTAAGTCCGCCGACTTCACACGGACAGCCCGAAAACAATACGCTTTCGCCTTTATCAAGCAAAGTTTTGATTTCTTTGAACGTTTCCCGTTTGTCACTTTGCACGTACTTTGAGCCTTGAATATTATCAAGCTCGGTTTGATTCGTCGCTTTAACGTGTACGACTTTCAGTTTGTCGTCATAAACAGCACCGTAAACAACGCCGTTTTCGTTAAATACCGCGTTTGCAAGCGCGCCGAACACACCGCCGGACGAACTTTTTTTAAGCGCGTCTTTATCGGTAACGAACGCCGAATATCCGACGTTTGTTTTACACGGTTTAACCCCGTTATTTACGGGACACGTCTTAACGCACTCCATACAGTTTGCGCACTTGTCTTTATCGATTTTCGGATACAGAAATCCCGCAACACACTCGCGCATACTTATTGCGCCCGTCGGACAAACATTAACGCACGCACTGCACCCCGTACATTTATCGAAATTGCAAATCACGTCTATCTTTTGCATAATATTCTCACAAGCTTATTCCGCGCTTTTGCACAAAAATCAATGAATTTATATCTGCGTCTCAAATATTTCATTTCAGCGTTTTTATCGATTATCCCTTCCGCTTTCAAACGTTTGTACTCTCGAAAATATAAATCTTTATTGCCGTATTCGTACATAAAGTCGAGCTTTCGAAGAGCGCACGCGTCCCGAGCAAGTTTTATATAACGCTCTTTTTCATTGTCGGACATATCAAGCATTTTAATCGTTTCGATACGGTTTTTTGTATATCCGTCCGTCATATAAACTTTTCTCTCATAACCCCCTTTATGCGAATCGGAATCTTCTCTGATCGTATACTCCATAAGCGGTTCGTCGATGTATCCGCACTTGCCCGAATACGCAACGGGCAACATTATTTGCATATTCTGTCCGAATTCGGAAATATATATCGTTCTATCGTTAAGTTTTCCGAAAAGCACATCGGCACGAATCATATAACTCGCAGGAAAATTGACTGTTTCGCCTTTTACAAGCGACGTGAATATGTTTTCTTTGTTTTTAAGTCTGTCACTCGTATAAAACGTTCCTTCTTTATTTTCGGACAGATTACGCGTGTAATAACCGTTACATCTTACCATATCGTAATTTGCGTTTTCGTTCAAGAAATCCGCCATCGTTTCGATTGCGTTTTCGTAAATGCAATCGTCAACGTCGTATAGATATATATAGTCGGTTTCGATTACGTTAAGCACCGCTTGCACTGCTGATGCGGCTCCCCCGTTTTGTTGCGAATAACAGTGAAAAGCATAGCCTTTGTCGATAAATTTGTTTTCAAATGATTTCAGTATTTCCGCAGATTTATCCGTTGAGCCGTCGTCAATGACGAAAATTTCAACGTTTTGATAAGTCTGTCTCATAATACAGTCAAACCAGATGTTTAAGTATTTTTCTCCGTTATAACACGGCGTTATCAACGCAACGCTGCCTTTTTTAACCATCTATAACTCCTATTATCTGATTTTTGTACGTTTTGTCGTCGAGATTGTCTTCGTCAATCTCTCCGTTATTCGCTTCGTTTACATATTTGTTTTTAATCGGAACTTTATACTCCGCCCCCATTAAACACCACTCGTATTCAACATCTGCATGACCTATATCCACCGCTTGATATCCGAGTTTGTCCAAATCGTAACCGAGTACGGTAGCCGTCGGTCCCAGCGCAAGCAATACGAGTTTATCTTTCGAAACGCGTTCGGTAACAAATTTCAATATCTCGTCGTACTTTGAAAATGCGTTCTTAGCGGGACACAATATGCGTTCGATTGATTTTGCCGATTCAAACAAATCGTTGCCGACTCCGAGCCTGCTGTATTTGCCTTCGACTATTACCGTATCGCGCCCCGTCCAGATTCTTTTCAACAATTCAAAATGGCATTTTGAAGAAGATCTGTCTTTCCAATCGATATAACATCTTGTTACGAAAGTGTTTCCGAACGTCCTTTTAATGTTTATTGCTTTGAGCCATTTCTTTCTGTTGTCGGCAAGAATATCGAGCATATATCTTCTTGACTTTTTGTTGAAAAATCGAAGACTTCCGAACATATCGGAAATACATACGAAATATTCGTCTTCGGACGTATTGAGAATTTCTTTAAGCCTTGCGCTTAATCGTTCGTCATAGTTCTGAAAATTTATTCCCGTCCCGCAAACTATCTTCATTTCGCCGTCGCCGAAACGCGAACAAGAACAACGGTTGTTTATTATATATTCAGCCGTATCTTTGACAGACATAACTTTCGGCATTTTATGCGTTATCCTATAAAAAAAGTCTTTACGGCGTTTTACTCGCATAGGAAAGTCGCGCTTGTAATATATCCAAGCATTGTAACACTTTATAAGCCCCTTTCTTAATACGTTAACCATATTAACTCGTTTTATCTTCAACGATAAGTCGTTCGCTTTCACTGTCGGCAATGTTTTCGTTTTTACCGTTTGATTCGGAGTTTCCGTCTTCCGTTTTATTCGTTTCGGTTAAAACTTTGTCAGCCTGATTATTCTTGCCGAAACGCTTTTTATAACTATTGAATACGTTTTTGACTGTACGCCACGCTCTCTTGAATTCTTTCGTTTTTCCGAATACAAGAAACAATAAAAGATTGACGAGTACCGCCATAACGACGCACATTGCGAGAAATACAAATATACCCGAAGCACTTCTGTTCGGAACGTACCCGACAAGTTGCGAAAAACATTTGATAAGATAATACGCTCCCACTCCCGCGGAAACCGTGAATCCCGCATATATGCACCACATTACGAAATATTCTTTCGGTGAACGCTTAAACAATCGCTTATATACTATAATCGGTCTTACGATTGTCGCAAGCATCCCCGTCACTATCGTGCCGAAATAAATTCCCGCAACGCCGAGCCAAAGCCCCAAACAGATTGACGCCCCGACGTTGACGATACCCATAACGAACGCAAGCCATTTATCCGCATCGAATATGCCACCCGCTATCTTAAAATAAAGTATAGGTCCGCGTTCCAAGTTTATATAGTTGGCAACCGCAAAAGCAAATAGCGACAGCATATCGAGCATATACGCGTCTTCAACAACCCAAATTTTCATAAACGGTTGAATCAACGCGAAAATACATATAGTCGCAAACGACGACTGCCAAAAATGAATAAACCTATAAGTCTTGAACAATTCATATCGTCTTTCGGCATCCGCATTTGCGATAAAATGTCCGAGACTTGCTTGCGCCGCTCCGGTGATAATATTTACAAATCCCGCAATCATAGTTATTACAGTATTGTAGTTTGATACGACGCCGACGATTACCGTATTGATTATAGCGGACGTTATTATGTTGTCCGTTTGGTAAACAAACGTAGTGCCGAGTTTATCCACAATAAGCGCACGTACGTTTTTACCGATTTTCTTACGTTCGCCATCATCGAGCTTTTCAACGTTTTTCTCTTTGATATACGGATATTTTCCGTTGATTATTACGTTAAGAAAAATATTAGAGAGATTGGAACTTATAAGCGCTACGCAGAGATATATATAAAAGTTTTTTGTCGTTATCAATAACACTATCTGCGCCGCATACGACAAAATGGAAAATAAAGTCGTAAAATTCTTAACTACGTATTCCTTTTGATCGGCGATAATTAGCGTCCTTTTGTATGAAAGAAGATACGAAGTAGCGGTTGTAGCCAGAATAATCAAGTATACTGTATAAGGATTGTAACCGCTTGCGGACGACGCATACGATTCCCAATCACTTACGATATAGCGCAGAAACGGCATTATGATTAAACCGAGTGCCGTAACCGCAAGCGCGATACCCGTATACGCTCTCTTGTAATATTTCATCAAAGACTTTATCTTTTCGGTATCTCCTTCGGATAACGGCTTATAAAGACTGAACGTAATTGCCGAACCTATACCGAGTTCAGCAAGAGACAATACGGACAAAACACTCGTAAACAAACTGTTAAGTCCCAAGTAGTATAATCCGAGATATTTGATAAAGAAACTTCGCGATATAAATCCCAATATATCGCCTATAAGTTTTCCCACTATCGACCACATAGCGTTTTTAGCCGTGTACTCGGTTTTTGACAAAGTTTTTTCAGCCATTACTCAACGAATCCGACGCCGTCTTTCAATGCGTCTTTTTGTTCCTGCTTTTTCTTTTTCGAAATTTTTCCGCGTAAAGTATAACTTTCGTCGAATTTCGGACTTTCGTCAAAGAGTTTATCGAGTTTTCGATTGTATTCGTCTATGGTGCATACGGGTTTTGCGGGAGCCCCGAATGCAAGTACGTTTTCGGGTATATCGTGCGTAACCACACTTCCCGCGCCGATTATCGAATTGTCGCCTATCGTAACGCCCGGTAACACAACGACACCCGACGCAATAAAACAGTTATTGCCTATCTTTACGCGTCCTATCTTCGTATAACCGTTAAGATGATTTTTAGTACTTCCGTCATGCGCAAGAATATGCACATACGAAGCAATTCTTACGTTGTCGCCTATCTCGATAAGCCACGGATGCGAGTCGTCGATTATGACGCGCTTTTGTATCGTGTGATTTTTGCCGATAACAAGCCCGCGTTTAACAAGTTGTTTAATCGTAAGTTCCCCTCTCAATCTTGCCAATAGTGTTCTGAACATTATACTATCTCCTTTAATGCGTCGGACAAGCGCATCGCTTCCCGTTCAATAAACGGTATCTTGTCATTAAGCATATCGCGTATTTTCTCTTCGTTTTCAGTAAGAGTAACAAACGCGTTTTTAAGTTCTTCTTTGTTTTCCAAAGCGCGTGCGTCAATAACGTAACCTTTATCCGTACCGAACAAATCGCACGCAATACCTTTCGCTTTGACCGAATATCCGAGAGCAACGGCAGGAACGCGCGACGAATATGCCGAAATAATCGCGTGTGTCCGCGCTCCTATAAAAAACCGACATTTGCTTATTATGAATTTAAGTTTACCGACGGACATATCTTCGATTGTAACGACTCTGTTCTTGTCGTCACACATATCGTACAATAATGCAAGCGCGTCTCTGTCATCGTTGTTTTGTTTAACAACGTGCGGAATAAGCGCAACGGAAAAGTCCGTATTTTCATAAATAAAGTTTATCAATTCCCCATATGCAACCAATATCGACTCTTTGTCCGCGAAATCAAATAAAAGCGGACTTAAATTAATACCTACTACGTCTTTTCCATCGAAAATGTCGGGTAGCAATGTTTTCTCGGCTTTCAAAAGAAACGCCGAATCGGGAATAAGTTTAACGTTTTTATCAATTCCCGCATTAATGAGAGCATTGTAAGTCACAGACTCCCTTGCCGTAATAAGTTCATATCCTTTAAGGTCTTTAACAAGAGTTTTACGACTTAAAAGTTCGGGATTTATCGAGCAGCCGATAAGCGCGGTTTTACACCCGTTATTTCTGAGTTTCTCATTTACACGGATAATATGCTCTCTGTCAATCTCATAACAATATACATCGCCTCCGATTGACAAAGCCGTACCTTTACACTTCATAAGGTTTCCGTATGCTGTTTCAAGATCGTCTATACACCCGAGTTTTATTTTCAAACGCGTCCGTAAAGTCGATGGCTTTTTCTGCTCTTTCACGTCGCAAAAGTTACTTAAACCGTACTTAACGTCTTCTTCGGGCGCCGCGCTGTACAACACGGGTTTTTCTTTAATCACAGACGCTACGGTTCTGACTATCGCTTCGCAACCGTGATTCCCGCTTCCGCCGTGCATATATAATACAATTTTTTCACGCATCAGCGCACCCCTCTTATACTTGCTTTTATATCCGCAATTTTTCTCTTTCGTCTGAAAATTCGTCTTAACGTATTAAACTTGTTCCGTTCCGTTAATTTTTTACTTTTTACATCCGAAACTATCTTCAAAAATTCAAGTAATTTTTCTTTTTCGAACGCGTGAAGCATTTGCTTCTTATCGAGTTTTATATACAGATACTCGTTAATCCGATTGAGAAAAGTCCCGTCGATGTTCGCTTTTTCTTCTTCGGTAACATTAAACTGTTTCATACAAGACATAATATAATCTCTGTGCGTCAATACCTTTTCACATATCGAATAATCGTATCTTGTCGAATTGCTCTCTACGTTTCGGACGTAATAATTATAAAGCGGTTTATTAATAACGATAAACGAATTGATTTTACTTTTCTCAACATATTTTGCATTGAAAATAAGATCTTCACCGACGTTAAGCCCTATATCGAACGCAATTTCGTTTACATCGATTATTTTCTTTGAATAAAGTTTATTACATGGCGAATTAAAAAGCCATTTTGAATAGACTTTATAAAAGTCATCGGTAACTGAAACATCGTCTTTATTATCCGCTCTCCATATTTCTTTGTATTTCTTCTTACGATCAAGATAGATTTTATTGTAGGCGCAGAGAGTTAAAGTGCCGTCCCGCGCGTTGTTCGATAATTGTTCAATGTAGTCTTTCTCCACGGTATCATCCGCATCCGCGAACACTATATACTCGCCGCTTGCAACGCTTATGCCGAAATTACGCGCCTTAGATACTCCGCCGTTTTCAATCGTAAAGTTTTTTATTTTATCGCAACTCTTCGCAAAGCTTTCAATGATTTTTTGCGAGTTATCGGTCGACCCGTCGTTGACGATTATTATTTCGTAATCGTCAAAAGTTTGTCCGATTATACTTTCAAGACAATCGGGTAAATATCTTTCTGCGTTATATACGGGAATTATTACGCTGATTCTACTCATTTTATCCTGTACCTTCTGTACCTTGCGATAGGATATGTTACGGAAAGATTTCCGCAAGAAAGTTTTATTAAAAGTTTCTCAATAAATTTTACTTTGACAACTTTCTTGAACCTTTTGAAGTTTTCTTTGTAGTATCTCTTCAATGCTCTTAAAATTTCTTTTTTGTGTTCAACGTTTTTTTGTAAAGCAAGCGCATAGTAATATGCCAAAAGATTATATATCTTTTCCGCCGCATAATCGCGGACTGCCGTATCGCCGATTTTATCAAAATACGCATATTGCTTCGCATATGCGGCTATTACATCCAATCTTTTGAGCGTTAGCGGCGACCTTGTTATACTTTCGTCGTTTTTATAATAAAAATATGTTTCGGAATCGAGTACGGAAACTTTTTCGTAAGGATAAACAGCCTTATATACGGTGAACACGTCTTCACTCACTCTGCCCGTCGGAAACCGAACGTTTTCAAAACACTCGCTTTTGTATAACTTTCCGCAAGCAATAACCGAATCGGTACGAAAATAGTATTCTCTGTCTTCATACAGCTGCTTACCGCTATATACCGCTCCGCCGCCGTAAACGGCTTTAACTCCGTCGGAGTCGGTTTCGATGTATCCGACTGTCGAAACGTCGGCGCCGTTTTTACACGCATCGTACAAAATTTCAATATGTCTGTCGTCAACCCAATCGTCGCTGTCGATAAATGTAACGTATGCGCCGTTCATAATGTCAAGCCCCGCATTACGCGCCGACGATAAGCCGCCGTTTTGTTTATGCTTTTTGATTATGCGCGTATCCGTTGCCGCGTAGTCGTCAACGATTTTACCGCTGCCGTCAACCGACCCGTCGTCAACAATAATTATTTCGAGATTTTTATACGTTTGGTTTATCACGCTGTCTATACACCGCCGCAAGTATTTTTCCACGTTATAAACGGGTATTATTACGCTTATCAGCTCTTCCATCTATTCTCTTTCGCTCCCGTTTTGCGAATAATACCGTATATACGATACGGAAGTTTTACGAGTTTTGCTTTGTATCTTGTCCGTTTCGGAAGATTTTCATAGTCTCTGTCCTTTTTAAGCATTTTGAGTTTTGCGTATAATCTGTTTTTATAATGTTTTGCGCTCTTCTCTTTCTTTGCGGTAATTATCGCCGCGGTTAACTTATTTACATAACAATTAAGTCCCGAAAGGCGTATCTCTCTGTTTTCGTTTTTAGTCATATCCCAAATACGCTTACCGACTTCAAGTGTATCCGTAAAAACTTTCTCGGAAAACTCACCGAATACGGCAGTAACCGCCACCGAATCGTTTCTGCTACGGTAGTTATAAAGTATAACGTCTTCATATACAGACTTTTCGGCGTTCATAAACGCTTCTACGTTAAACATCACGTCTTCGTTAAATTTCAAATCCGTTTTGAACCGAACGTTATTTATAACGCTTTTTTTATACAACTTTGTCCAAACACCCGGCTCTATACAGTTTCCGTAAATAAGTTCGCAAATTCCTTTCGTTCGATTCATTGATTCCTTTTTACCCGTGCCGTAGAAAGCTATCTTTTTATCTTGCTTAACGTATTGAAACGCGCAGTGACTTATATCCGCGCCCGTTTCAGCCATATTGTCGTACAGCGTCTTATACATACTCGGCTCCACCCAATCGTCACCGTCGCAAAAACCAATAAGGTTACCCGACGCGCGTTCCAATCCTTCGTTTCTCGCGCTCGACACTCCGCCGTTTTCTTTATGAATCACTTTAACGCGTTTATCGAGTTTTTTAAATTTATCGCATAGTTCTCCGCTGCCGTCCGTTGAGCCGTCGTCCACAAGAATTATTTCGATGTTCTCGAAAGTCTGCGCTATAAGGCTCCCGACACATTCGTCAAGATAAGGCGCTATGTTGTATACCGGAACTATCACACTTATTAAATCTTTCATAAACTCTCCAACATATCTTCTACTTCTTTTACGGTCTTTTCAAGACTGAATATTTTCGCTCTGTTTAAGGCGTTGTCTCTCATAGAAACAAGTAATTCTTTCTTATCCGAATAATATTTAAGCATATCATACAACTTTTCGTCCGTATTGTCGACTATAACGCCGCAACCCGATTCCCCTATAAGTTCAGCCATACCGGATACATTAACCGTCAACACCGGAGTCCCGACGATTACGGCTTCGGTTGCCGACGTCGAAAACCCTTCCGCATACGACGCGCACAATAACGCGTCACTTCTCGAAACGTACTTATACGGATTGGTTTTATATCCGAGAAGTCGCACGTTTTCCGAAAGGTCGTTATCCGACACATACTTTTTCATTTTGTTTTCGATGGAACCTATGCCCAAAAATGTCACTGTATACACGTCAACGCCCGAATTTTTAAGCCGTTTAAGGGATTTCAAAATTCGCATACACCCCTTGTTTTCCGCAAGCTTCCCGACTACTGTTAAGTTTATCTTTTCTTTATCGTAAATAAATTCAATCGGCTCTTTCGACAACTTTTTTATCTTTTCGTTTTCAATCGTATTATACAAAACCGCGCACCGCGTATCGAGTTTAATCAAAGACGTGAAATCTTCCTTTACCGCATACGATACGCACACGTTCAAGTCAAACGAGTTATATGCGTCTGCGCACTCCTTATAAGATCTGAAAGATTGTGCCAAAGTCTTTTTGTCCTTTTGCTCAATATGAATCCACGATACTTTATTAATACTTTCGTCATTACAACCGCTTACGGCACGTGCCGTCACACCTTCTAAATAAGACACCGCAATATCGTAATTCCCTTTTACGAACTTCTTATAAAGCATACGTCTTGAAAACAATTTGAAGTAATGCGAATTGCCTCTGAATTGCTTTTTGTATACCGAATAATAATGAACATCCGGCAATAAGTCGGCTTTGTTTTCACCGCAATCGAATAGCGTCCCGACTGTTACGTCGAATTTCGATTTGTCCAGATTATTGACAAGATTTACAAGTACTTTTTCCGCTCCGCCGTGCATTAAATTCGGGATTAAAAACAACACTTTTTTCATACTACCACCTGAACGTGTCGCCGTGTATTCCCAATACGATACTTGCGTATTCCGTTTGTAAAAATGTAAATGTAAAAAACACTGCGTAGATAATAATAAACGACAATAACAAAACGTACTTCCAATCTTTCTTAGTTTTAAGCTTGAATAAGTACGGGAAAAGAATAAGTTCGCTTATCGACATATATATCGGTATACGTCCGAGATATATTCCCGACGTAAACACAGACAATAAGTATAATCCCGCGGACATAAAAGACAAGTTGATGCATACGGAAATAAGCTTATCGTTATCTCTGTCAATCTCTTCTTTGAAGAAACCGATCATAAACGTCGGAAGCAACGCGATAAGCACTCTGAATATACTGCCGCCTGCCGTATTATCGATTGAATTCGCATAATCGGAAAGCGCAAACACTTCCAAGAATATATCTCTTATCGGCGTTATTATAAAAATCAAAAACAGTACGAGAATAAAGCCAAGGACTTTTACAATCATTTCAAACGAAAACAGCTTGTCGTTTACAAGAAAAAACACGGGCAACATTATAATCGCCGACTTATGAAACCAAGTCGCTATCAAAATTCCGATTAAATACGGAAGTATTTTTCTTTCGGAGATTAACGGCAGAAGATTAAACACTATACAAACTGCCATAAACTGACGTATACCGTTAGCAAGCCAAAAAAATATTCCGCTTCCCATCAGGTAATACATCGATATTATCAGAGAATCGGAATTTTTATATATACCGCGAATAAGCAAAAGGCAAGACGTTAAACAAAATACGAACAGCGCCCAATAAACGTCAACGTTAAGTGACTTCATAATCATTACGTAGAAATCGTATCCGTTGCTTATACTGTTGACAAAACCGTAATTATTATTTAAGTAAGTATTAACATAAGCGGGCGTGTCGGCGATGTATGCGCGAAAACCGATAAAAACAATTAACGGCAGAAAAGCAATAATAACAAGAGATAATTTCGGACGAGTCGTTTCTCTTCCTTCAACAAGAACGTGCCTCGGCGAAAATACCGAAGGTATCGCGCACATTATTACCATAAAAAACAACAGAAAGTAAAACATTATTACCTCATTTACGTTTTCTCGCCTTAATTCTTACGATAAGCGACATAACTAATCCGAACGGTATCGCAAGTATGCTTAACAATTTCTTCGGAGACTTCTTTATACCCCTGCAAAACTTATGGGCAAGAATACAGCTCGACGTGTAATGAATTGCCAATTCGAAATTTCGTTTAAGTCCCAATCCCAAAGTCATTTCAAGCTGTCTGTATGCCATAAATGCGTTCGGAGACGATCTGTACTGTTTCCATATATTGTTTGTCATACCGTCGGGGCGGTAATCGACAAAACACAAGTTTTCGTTCATTACGAGAAACTTATATTTCTTACCGATCAAAAGGTGTAAATAATGCGGACTTATCTTTTCCCCCGGGAACTCTTTCATCGGCGCAACGCTTTTATAAAGGTCGCTTCTGACAACAAGCTTCTTATCTCCCTTCGATTTGAGTATATAATCTCGCGACGTAATATCGACTTCAAATTCGGCTTTGATTTTATCGCCGACTAATGTCCCGTCCGTATAATAATCAAGTCCCGCAATTCCCGCATAATTCCCGTTTCCATACTTGTCCCAATGTTCGAGAATCCGTTCAATCGCGTTATCAGGCATATAGTCGTCAGAATCGATTGCCACCGCAAGCTCGGTTTCAAGAAGACCTATCGCTATATTATACACGCTTTGCAGTCCGCCGTTTTCTTTATATAAATATATAATCTCAAAACCGTTGTCGGACGCGTTTTGCCACGATTTTACTTTTTCTTGCGTGCCGTCTGTCGAGCCGTCATCGATAATAAGCCACAAAAAGTCTTTCAACGTCTGTCGTCTAAGGCTTTCGTAAAGTTTATCAATACAGTACGCCCTATTATATGCGCCCGTAAAAACCGTTACTCTAACCATTTTTGTTCCTTATCGAATACGCAAAGCGAATAGCTGATTTAAGTCCGATAACTCTTCTTATAAAATTGAGTAATCTGACCTTTTTCGCAAGTCCGTAATTCAATATTCTTTTATACGGTTTTATCGCCTTTATTCTGTTTCCGCGTTGCGCTTTTGTCGGCAAAAGATTAACGCAAAAACACAACGTTGCATACTGATACGCGATGTATGCGTAATATACGCTTAAAAAAGGTTCTTCAAGCGAATACTCTTTTGCATAATGCAATGACTTCTCAATCGCTTTTTGTAAATCGTCAAGGTTTCTTTCACTTATCGTATGAGAAATCGACTTTACTCTTTGCCTATACACATAAAAGCCTTTGTTTACGCATCCGAATCGTTTCGCAAGTATCAATATCCGTGCGCTCCACTCTACGTCTTCCGACAACTTTCCGTCTTCAAAATAAACCCCGTTACGAATTATAAGCGACAGTTTAACACACTTAAAACAAGCGGACGAACCGTATAACGCGTATTTAAGCAAAGTTTTAACATCTTCCGTTTTATCGCCTTTAAGAACAACGTCTCCGAATTTCTTGTTTTCAATTTTTCCGTCTTTTTCAAAAAGTTTTAAGTAATTGCAGACGATAACGTCGGCACTTGTCTTTTCCGTTTCGTCGTTTAATTCTTCAAGCATTTCACCGCTCGCCCAATAATCGTCACTGTCGAGAAACAACAAGTACTCTCCGCTCGCTTCTTTTATCCCCGCATTGCGCGCGGACGAAAGCCCGCCGTTTTGTTTATGAATCACCTTTATTCTGTCATCCGATAAAGCGTAACCGTCGCACATATCTCCGCTTGCGTCCGTAGACCCGTCGTCCACAAGTATAACTTCATAATCCGTAAATGTTTGAGAAAGCACGCTCTTCACGCACTCGTCAAGATATTTTTCCACGTTATATACCGGAATTA
Source organism: uncultured Eubacteriales bacterium (assembly GCA_900315995.1). GTDB lineage: Bacteria > Bacillota > Clostridia > Christensenellales > RUG350 > RUG350. The sequence goes on along the minus strand of ONBF01000002.1, from coordinate 29,641 downwards.
CGACGCTGAATTTTTTCATTTTTCGCACTCCGCGTCTTTAATCGTTTGGGCTATAATCGATTCGTATGTTTCGATAACGGAATTTCTGTCGAATTCGCGTTCGACTTTTCGTCTTGCCGCAATACCCATCTTTTTACGCGCGTCGAACGGCAAATTAATAAATCTGTCAACGCACTCATAAAGCTCGCTTGCATTGCACTTCTCGAATAAGTATCCGTTAACGTTATCGTCGACCACTTCACGACACCCGGGAATATCCGTAACGATTGCGGGACGTCCCGTTGCACACGCCTCCATTACAGCGTTTGAAAGTCCCTCGTGATGCGACGCATGAATAAGGCACTGTCCGTTTTTCAATATCAAGCGTACTTCTTCCTGCCGTATTTCACCGTGATATACGATATATCCGTTATCGACGAGTTCGTCAATTTGTTTTTTATATGTATTATTCGGCATACGTCCGACAATATCGAAACGCACTTTATCTCCGTACTTGTCTTTAATACGTTTTACAACCTCGAATATCTCGTCATATCCTTTATCTTTCAAAAGATGCGACACAACGACAAAACCTACTTTATCGCTATCCGTCATATCTTCGAATTTATAAAGTTCGAGATTTACTCCCGTTCCGGAAGTAAGTACGGTCGGTGCTTTACATATTCCGCTATCCGTCAACAGTTTCAGATTGTACTCGTTTTCGAAGAATACGCACGAAGATTTTTTCAACGCCTTTTTAAGCAAGTGCCTTACGTATAAATTAAGCGGCGAGTTTTTCATAAAGACAACGCCCAATCCCGTCACGGTGTTTATATATTTAACATTTAATTTCCGCGCCGCAAGCCCGCCGTATATATTCGGTTTTATCGTATATGTAACGACAAGGTCGGGCTTAATCGTTTTGATTATGTTTTTATACTCAGCAATAAGCGACAATTCTTCAAACGGATTTCTGCCTTTTTTGTTTACTTTCGTATCTATAACGGTACACCCCGTCGCTTCTATAACTTTTGCATATTTTTCGCACGGAAAACTCACGAAGACTTCGTATCCGTCCTTTACGAGTTTTTCGATAAGCTCCCGTCTGAAACAATATACGGTTGATTCCGCATTGGCAAGAATAAGCAGACGTCCCTTATGCTCCATGCGCGTTCTCCTTAAACTTAACGAGATTATCATATACCAACGCAAACAACCTATCGGCGTTTCTATTCGATATAAAACTCGAATGCGGCGAAATCAAAACATTCGGCATATCCCAAAGCGCGCTACCCTTATCAAGCGGTTCGTTTTCAAAAACGTCAAGCGCGGCTCCGCTCAAACATTTATTTTTCAACGCTTCGATAAGACGCATCTCATCAACGACTTGTCCGCGCGACGCGTTGATAAGCAAAGCGTTTCTTTTGATTGTATCGAACTGTTCTTTACCTATCATTTTGAACGTATCTTCGGTCAACGAACAACAAAGCACGAGTATATCGGTAATCTTTAACGCATCGTTTAATTTGCTCGCTTCGTAAAACACGTCTACGTACGGAGAAGCGATTTTCTTTATATCGACGCCTACAACTTCGGTATCGAACGCTTTACATCGTTTCGCGCATTCAAGTCCGACGCTTCCGAGCCCTACGATAGTAACGGTCATACCGTTCAGTTCCCTTTGCGTTCTGTCTTTCTCCCAGATTTTCGCGTTTTGACGTTCATACAAAGCCTTACCATTTCTCAAAAGATTAAGCGCGGACATAATCACCCACTCCGCTATCGGTACGCTGTACACGCCCGTTGCGTTGCGCCACACTATACCGTGATTGTCAAAGTACTCTATCGGCAATCGTTCCGTTCCCGCGCTTGTCGATTGAACGAATTTGAGATTTTTGAATTCTGAAACTTCGTTATGCAAAAACAAACCGTTGCAAATAACCGCGTCGAACGCTTCGGGCTTTTCCACACGATTTCTTTCATCGGACATAAACGTACACTCATATCCGAGAATATTCAGTCGCCCGAGTTGTTCGTCGGTTAATTCAAGCTTTCCCGCTAACAGCAATTTCATTTGTTATTTTCTCTACCTGCTTAATAAGTTCGAGTTTATTCTTTTCAAAGTCGCTCGCGGAATAGTTTCCTATCAAAGTTTCAAAACGTCTTATATCTTCGATACCCGTAACGAATTTCTGCCGTATAATTTCCGTACCGTCCTGTTTTCTTATATCATAAAAACTTTTTGAGAGTATCGCACTCGTCGACCCCAATCTATGATGTTCGACTATTATGTTGTTTGACTTTACCATACCCTTGCCGAGTCTCGCTATACCGCCTATACCGTACGGTATACCCGAAACTTTTATCTTATTGCAAATCTTTTCAACCGTCCCGTCCGTCAAAAGTTCAAACATAAACTTTTTGTGATAACCGATATGCAAATCATTGAGCCCTATATGAATTCTGTCTATACCTTTTATCGTCAATGTTTCATCCAAAATATCGACAGCTTCCGGCGTTTCGAGAAGCAGCCACACCTTTGCCCTACCGTTAACCGACTTTATAAACTTTCTTACGTCGTCGTTATTTTTGTAATACGGCAACATAACTATATCCGCGCCGTTTTCGATAGCCGTTTCGATTTCACTGCGTGAAGTGTATTCGGGCGAATTTACCCTGACCAAAATTTCGGATTTTTTGATAAACGGTCGCAATTTCGCAACGTCGCTTAATTTATGATTGCTGATAACCGTATAACGTCCGTACTGTCTGTCGGCTTTACCTTCCATTTCAACGTCTATAAAAATTATATTCACACCGCACTCTTCCGCAATCTGCGCAAGCACAATATCGTTAGTAATATACATAAGTTCAAGATAATACGGTTTACGTTTCTCTAGTTTGTACTTACGTTTCTTTGTGTCGGCAGAAAGATTATAATTTTTGTTTCTGTCGAATAATACCACCCAAACGGTTTTGAATAATATTGCCATATCCAAACGGAACGACATCTTTTTGACATACTTTACATCGTACTTTAATCGGGTTTCCCAATCGATTGCGCGCCGACCGTTAACTTGTGCAAGTCCCGTAATACCGGGACGAACGTCAAAACGTTTCTTTTCCTCTTCCGAATACTCTTCGTATTCCCACGGGTGATAGGTAAGAACGGGACGCGGTCCGATTAAACTCATTTCGCCTCTTAATACGTTAATAAGTTGCGGTATTTCGTCAAGACCGGTTGCACGCAAAAATTTACCTACGCGCGTAACGCGTTCATCGTTTTTATCCGAATAAACACCACCGACTTCCGCATTGATTATCATTGAACGAAATTTGAGCATCTTAAACTTTTTGCCGTTTTTACCAATTCTCAGCTGTTTGAAAAATATCGGTCCTTTCGAGTCGATTTTAATAATAAAACCGATAATCAACATAGGTAAAAACAAAACGATTAAACCAATCGTCGAAATAAGAATATCCGAAAATCTCTTAAAAGGTTTATACATTTTGCACCAAGTCCGATATATTACGTAATGCCGTATAATATTATAACTTAGTATTATTTATTTATAGAATTATATCATGCATACGCGCGTATGTCAATATTTGTCAAAACACAACCGCCGTTTTCAATACGGCGGTTGAAATAGTTTGACTGTGAATTTTTAATTAATATGTGATTACACTGTTAAAATGCAAATCCGCCATCGATTGAAATCACTTGTCCCGTTAAATAATCGGCTTTGTCCGACGCAAGATAAAAAGCAAGGTCGGCAATCTCGGACGGCTTACACATACGCCCCATCGGAATATCGGAAATAACGGCTTTCATTGTTTTATCGTCAAATTTGGTCATATCCGTTTCTACCGCCCCCGGTGCAATTGCGTTTACTTGAATATTGCTGTACGCAAGCTCCTTAGCGAGTGCCTTAGTAAGTCCGATTATACCCGCCTTAGTCGCACTGTACACAACTTCGGCAGAACCGCCGGATACACCGAAAACAGACGATATGTTCACGATTTTACCGCATTTGCGACTGATCATTTCGGGACAAAACGCCTTGGTTACATTGAACGCGCCTTTAAGATTAACGGCGACGAGTTTATCGAAATCTTCTTCTGTCGTATCCGTAAAAAGTTTAGTGCAGGCAACGCCGGCATTGTTCACCAGAACGTCAACTTTTCCGAAGTTTTTCAGCACTTTGTTTTTCATTTCGACAACTTCGGCAACGTGCGAGACGTCAGCTTTGAAAAGTTTTGCGTTTCCGCCGTTTTCATTTATTTGCAGTACTGCTTCCCGCGCAGCCGATTCGCCGTTATTAAAGTTAATCGCAACGTTAAATCCTTCTCTTCCGAATTTCAATGCAATCGCTCTGCCTATTCCACGCGATGCACCCGTAATAAGAACTGTCTTGAACATTTATTTCCCCACACAAAATTTATCGAATATCGCATTAATTACGTCTTCGCTAACCGTATTGCCGGTTATCTCTCCGAGCGCGTCGTACGCCTCTTTAAGATCGTTTACTATACAGTCGATATAGAAATCGTCATAATTATCAAGCGCCCGTTCAAGCGCGTCTTTTGCGCGTTTAACCGCTTGCGCATGTCTTTCGTTGGTAATTATTTCACTGTCACCGTCCACTCTTACGGTTATATCCGTAAGACGTTTAAGAAGCTCATCGGTTCCGTCACCCGTCTTTGCGGAAATTATGACGTAATCTTCATTAATAGGTCTTGATATGCCCAAATCGCTCTTATTTACGCAAACGATATAAGGTTTACCTTTAACAAGTTCAAAGAGCGCGTTTTCGCGCGCGTCTTCTCTTTCTCCGTCAAGAACGATAATAACGACGTCCGCCCCCTTAACCGCCTTTTTACTCCTATCTATCCCTATCTTCTCTATATGGTTGTCGGTTTCTCTTATACCCGCCGTATCAAGTAAACGTATCATTTCACCATTATATACAAGCGTATCTTCGACTACGTCTCTCGTAGTCCCTTCAATGTCCGTAACTATTGCTCTGTCGCATTTCAAAAGGCGGTTAAGAAGCGACGACTTGCCCGCGTTAGGCAGACCGATTATAGCGACGGCAACGCCGTTTTTTATCATACGCCCGACTTCTTTCGTATCGTATAACTTTTTAAGTTCGTCAAAAAGTTCCTCCGTTATTCTTCTCCCGTCGGGGATACCTTCGTCTTCAAGTTCTTCGGGATAGTCCATAATCGCTTCGAGATGCGCGATTAAATCGAGCAACTTATTTTGAATAACGTTTATATCGTCGGAAAGTTTTCCGCTCATTAAACGATATGCCGCATTTACCGCGGATACGCTCTGCGCGTTTATAATATCTATTATTCCCTCCGCATCGGCAAGTTTGAGTTTGCCGTTCAGAAACGCCCGCTTTGTAAATTCTCCCGCGCCGGCAAGTTTTGCGCCCGCATTAAGTACGGCTTTCAAAACCGCATCGATAAGCGATACTCCGCCGTGGCAATGAAGTTCAACAACATCTTCGCCCGTATAGCTGTTGGGCGCGCGGAATACGACGCATAACGCTTTATCGCGTGCGTCAATGAGATTTACCGTACCGAGTATCATTTTACGGCTCTCAACGTCTTTTAACTCGATAGGCGCACGAAATACGCGCGAAGCAACGTCTATCGCGTTATCTCCGCTTATCCTTACTATTCCTATACCGCCTTTTCCGTTTGGTGTTGATATAGCAGCTATCGTATCCATATAACGACATTATAAAAGAATATATTAATAAAGTCAATTTAAGTATAATATAACGAAATAAAAACAAAAACGAGACCGCTTAGTCTCGTTTTATATCATATAGTGATTAAAATCTCGGCTTTTTATATCCGAAACTTCTCATCTTTCTCGGACCGTTGTGCTTGAAATTGCTCATAGCTCCGTCATACGCCGCATACGGATCATATGCGGATTGATCGTTTGATACGGACGCCGCGCTCTCGTTATATTCCTTATGCGCGCCGTTACCTTTATTGAAATTCCCGTAGCCGTATCTCTTCTTCGGGTTCTTCGGAATAATAACGATATGACGGTTCGGATCTTCTCCTACGCTTTCGGTTATTGCCTTGTCACTGTCGACAAGTGCCGCATGAATAATTCTGCGCTCAAACGGGTTCATTGGTTCAAGCTCTATCTTTCTGCCCGTTCTGTCCGCTTTATCGGCAAGTTTACGCGCAAGACTTTTAAGTGTTTCCGTACGCTTAGCGCGATAATCTTCCGTATCAACGACAACTTTTTTTTCACAATCGCTTTTGTTGCTTACAAGAAGCGTCAAATACTGAATTGCGTCAAGTACGTCTCCGCGGTATCCGATAACAACGTGACTGTCGTTTCCGCTTACGACAATCCGAATTTTGTCATCTGTCTCTTCCGCCTCCGCTTTACAGTCGAGATTCATAAGCTCGACTAACTTGTTTACAAATTCAAGGGCTTTATTCGAGCCTGTCGCTAATGCTTGATTTTCCATAATTCTCTCCTATTACTTAAACGTCGTGCTTAAACGTTTGTCTTCGTCACGTTTATTCTTTAAGTTTACGCAAACATTGAACACAAGTTGAACGACCGTACTTATTATCGAACGCGTAACGAGATATACGGTAAACGCCGCGCTGTATATAAGTGCGAACACCCCCATCAAAACCGGCATCACGATTTGCATAAATTTCATACTGTTTTGCGCCGTAGCATCTACTGCGGATTGCCGATTGAATTTTTTGGATAGGAATATCGACATATAAGTCAAAACGATACTCAATACGGGGAGTATAAGATAACCGTTCCATCGCGTATTGTATTCATTGCTTACCGCCGACATAACGTCAGAATATGAATATACCGCATTTTTACCTATATTGCTGTCAATCTTTCCGAGCCCTCCGCCTCTGAACGTATCTTCGTTCGGAATAATCGACGACCAGTTATCAGGCATAAATATGTTGCCTACCCAAAGAAAACTTTCCGTCTTGTATTCCGCAAGTACGGCAGCGTCACCCGCCGCTTTCCAACCCTCTTCATACGCCTCCGATTCGGGTGAAAGATCGGTTTCTTCTTTGAACTTATCGGCAGCCGTCGCATATGCGTTGTATGCATCTACATAATTCTGCTCCGCCTTAAACTTCGTAGTCGCGTTAAATCCCGCCCAAACGATAAAGAAAACCACCATAGTAGCGATAATCGGAAGACACGCACCCGCAACACTGTATTTTTCTTTTCTGAAAAGGCGCAACTGTTCCTGTTGAAGTCTTTCCGGGTTATTGCCGTATTGCTTTTGGAGTTTCTCCATCTGAGGTTTCATTCTCTGCATTATTTTGGCGTTACGATACATTACCATCTTCTGCCAAACGTCAAGCGGAGACAAAACTACACTTACAAGTATTGTAAATACCACGACTGTCCAACCGTATCCGCCTACCCAACCCGAAATCCATTCGAGAATACTCGCCACGAAGTGCGTGGACTTCGTAGGCTCGAGAAGCTCTGTCGCAAAGAGCGTTACGTTGTTTATAATACCCATTTTGCCTTTCCTTTGAAATTAATCGGTACGGGATCGAACCCGCCTTTGTTGAACGGATTGCATCTTAATACTCTGTATACCGCCATAAGTCCGCCCCGTATAAGACCGAAACTCTCTATCGCCTGATACGCGTATACCGAACATGTAGGAGTGAACCTACACTGTGACGGCAATGCGGGCGATATAAAGCGTTTATAGAATTTAAGAAGTAACAAAACTGTTTTTTTCAATCCGAATTATTAACCAAATTACAACGTTTAAGCGTTTTACCGAGTTCCGCGACAAGTTCATTATATCTTATATCGTTGATTGCAATATGTGCAACCATAATATAGTTGTTGGTATTCTCAATTTGTCCGATATAAGCTCTGAAAGCTTCGCGCATCAATCGTTTCGCTCTGTTACGTCTTACGCTGTTACCCACCTTCTTACTTGCCGAAAAACCCACTTTCATCGGATACTTGGACGGCGAAAAGATAAGCGTAAAATATTTTGAGTTAATACTGTTGCCTTTCTTGTAAACGTAATTGAACGCGCCTTTATTTTTAAGTCGGTATTTACGCTGTAACACTTATTATGCGGAGAGTTGTGCTCTGCCCTTTCTGCGTCTTCTCGACAAAACGTTTCTGCCGGACTTCGTTCTCATTCTCTTACGAAATCCGTTGACTTTACTGCGTTGTCTTTTCTTGGGTTGATACGTTTGTTTCATTTTAGTCCTCACTTTTATCTATAAGCCCGTAGGCGAATTCTATACCTTGTAAATATACACTATACGATGTCGCTTTGTCAAATAAATGCACCATAGAATAAATCATATATCTGAATTATTATTTGAACGGATATTTGAACGGAAAAGTGTAATATTCGACTTTTCGATAAGAAAAACGGGGTGATACGACGTCTTTGCAAATCTCAATCCCTCGCTTCCGTTGTCGTCTTCGCGATTAATAAATACGACGTCGTCACGATAAATTTTCGCGTATTCGTTGTTAATAACTTCCGCTGCGCCTTCAAAACTTCTGAGAGCCTTTTCAAGATGTACGTATAAAGTTTGTCCTTTGATTTCTCCGACGGTTATCGCAACGATTTTTCCGTCCGCTCGTAACACTCCCATTTTCATATCGAAGTTTTCTAACATATTTACAAGCGAATACACCATATCACGTTCAAGCTCCGTAAGACTTGCGCACTCTTCATAGTATTTATCCAAAAACTCATACACTTCGGAACTTGTTTCTTTTATCAACTCAAACGTTACGTTATCGTGTTTTGCGTAAAAAGAATTGATATGGTTACGCTTCCCGTGATATTTTTTGCCCGCAAGACGTATCAAGTCTTCCGCACGGTACACATAATCGAAATCGTTTCGCGACGGTGTGCAAATCGATTCGTAACCGCACGATAACAATAATTCTTTGTCGGGATTACTCACGCACGTAAAACGCGCGCAACCGTTATTCTCTTTCAAAATTTTTTTTATCGCGGCAATTCTGTCTCCGCTACCTTGCGGAACGTAATATGACGTTTTTCCGTTTTCGGCAAGTTTAATCGTCAATACTTCGTCCGTTATATCAATCATATATCTCTCTTTATCCGCCCACATAAAAAGCACGCCCACAGTAAATTCACACTGCGGCGCGCTGTTCTCGACACATTTTTCTATTTGCTCGATCTTATACTCGTAAACTTTACGAAACATTAATTTTTCGGGCTGTAATTCGGACTTTCTTTCGTAATCGAAATATCGTGCGGATGGTTTTCGATAAGTGTTGCGCCCGAAATCTTTACAAACTGTCCTTTTGTTCTCAAATCTTCTATGGTTTTCATACCGCAATATCCCATACCCGATCTCAAACCGCCTGCCATTTGAAATACTATATCTGCAAGCGACCCTTTGTAGATATATTTCGAGTTCTCCGGGACTCTCTTCCGTTCCCGCGAACATACTGCCCATCATAACCGCGCTTGCGCCCGCAGCTATTGCTTTCGGAATATCACCGCTGTACTTGATACCGCCGTCGCCGATTACACGTTTACCGTATTTATCGGCTTCTTCTGCGCAATCTATAATAGCCGTAATTTGCGGAATACCGATACCCGATATAACGCGCGTTGTACAAATAGATCCCGGTCCCATACCGACTTTGATTACGTCCGCGCCCGCTTCTATTAAATCATGCGTCGCGGCAGCGGTTGCGACATTACCTACGATAAGCGGAATCTTCGGGAAATGTTTTCGGAACTTTTCAACGGCTTTCAAAACGTATTCCGAATGTCCGTGAGCCGTGTCTATTGCGATTATATCGACTCTCGCGTCAATAAGTGCGGACGCTCTGTCTATACAATCGGCACCGTTACCGATAGCCGCACCCACCAAAAGTCTGCCGTTTTTATCCTTTGCGGAGTTCGGGTACTGTATTGCTTTCTCTATATCCTTAATGGTTATAAGTCCTTTAAGCATATAGTTTTTGTCTACTATCGGAAGTTTTTCTATACGATGTTGACCGAGAATTTTCTGAGCTTCTTCAAGAGTCGTGCCAATAGGAGCGGTTATCAAGTTTTCCTTAGTCATAACTTCGTTTATCGGACGATCGAAGTTCGTTTCGAATCTCAAATCTCTGTTAGTCAGTATACCTACGAGTTTACCGTTTACGGTAATCGGTACGCCGCTTATGTGATACCTTCTCATAAGTTCCACGGCGTCGGTAAGTTTATGTTCGGGAGATAAGAAAAACGGATCGGTAATAACTCCGTGCTCGCTGCGTTTAACTTTATCCACCTGAGAAGCCTGCTCTTCTATACTCATATTCTTATGAATAATACCGAGTCCGCCTTCACGCGCCATAGCAATAGCCATCTTCGATTCGGTTACCGTATCCATTGCCGCCGATATAAACGGCATTTTCAGAATTATATCTTCGGTAAGTTTCGTGGATAAATCACAGTCTTTGGGTAAAACCGCCGACCGTTGCGGTATAAGCAATACGTCGTCAAATGTCAAACCTTCTTTTAATATCTTGTTCATACTAATCACCTTTTTTGCGCTTTTTGTCATTTTATAATCTTTTGATTATACTGTCAAGTATTTTCCCTAATCTGTAATGATTATATTCGGTTTTAATGATTGAAAAAATCTTTTTTTTGTGTTACACTTGTTTTGAGGTAATGTTATGAAATCGTCTACGGCTCTTTTGATCAATAAGTGCAACTCGCTTGCGTCGAGTAAATTTTTACTCTGCAAACGCTATATTAACGACCTTTTGAGACTTGTTGCGTTTGATAAAGAAATTTTCGCAATTGCTCAAGATTGCATCAAAAGTTACAACTATGCGGAAGAATTCGATTCGTCCGTAGTTATTATCAATAACCGCGAAACGCTTCAGCTTCCTAAGAATCGCAAGCGTATTGTCGCTTTGGTTCTCAATATATTACGTGATTTCGATAAGGACTCGTCAACGATTTGCCCTTTTCTCGAAAGATTTTATGCGTCATCTTCCCCGAACGCTTCGTTTGAACTGTTCGTCAACGACTTGATAATACCTTTCCGTGAAGCAATAATATCACTTCTTGAAGACGACGTCGAAGAGTTCGCGGAAGAACCTGTCGACGAAACGGCAAACGTTGTCGAAACGGTTCCCGAAGGTGCGCTCCACTCGATAGACAATATCGTTCGCAATATTCACACACGACTTGCAAACATCGCTGACATCGACCCGCAACTGCGCGCGGACTACGATGCGATTGCGGACGGATTTTACTATACGATGACCACGCGTGACGTAAGACTTATCCGCCCGATGTTTCTCGGCTTTAAGTACTCATTAAGCGACTATAAACCCATATCGCGTGATGTAAAAGACGCCGAAGCCGCTCTTAAACTCTTTTTGATAATCTAAGTTTAATTAAAAATAAAAACAGCCGAGAGCATTTCTTGACTGCTTTTATTTATTTTAACTATTAATCTTCTTGTTTCCCGTCGTTAATGTATACTATGCCGATTGCATTTTTACCGCAATGGCTACCTATCGTCGGACCTGCAAAAGTGTTGTATATCGTCTCAAACCCCGCGTTTTTCAACGCGTCGATACCTATTTTTACCATTTCGTCGCTTGCGGACGAGTAGGTCACAAAGCCTATTGACTTATCCGGATTATTAAATTCGGCAAGTGTATCTTCGCAATACTTTTTGAATACTTCTTCCATACGCCCCCTGTACTTTTTGGCAGGTTGCATTTTGCCGTTCTTCATTTTAACTTGCGGATGGATTTTAAGAAGATTCGCACCTATTAACGCAAGTCCCGAACATCTTCCGCTTTTGTGGAAATAATCGAGTTTCTCAACCACGAAACTTAATTGAACGTACGGAATACGCGCGTTTACCTTATCGTATATTTCTTTTGCGTCCATACCTTTTTGAACAAGTTTCGATGCATATATTGCAGGTAATGCTATGCCTGTCGATATAGACAAACTGTCCACAACGTAGCAATTCTTACGTTCGGACGCCGCGCGCTTTGCGTTATCGATCGTACTGCTTACACCCGAACCGAGTGCAAAGTGAATAACCGCGTCATAATCTTTCAACAGCCCGTCGAAATACTCGCCGTATTCAATTTCGTTCAACGCGCTTGTCTTCGGAAATATCCCCGTTCTGTCAACGTAATCGAAAACTTCCGCAGTCGTATACGAATTTGACGTTTGATCTCCGAGCGTTATGTTAAACGAAATAATGTATATATTATACTTGTCAAGTAACTCTTTCGGTAAATCAATCGTATTCTCCGCTGAAATCGCTATATTCATAAATTAACCTCGAAAAAAATTTTATTAATTTATTCAAAAGCGTCATATAGATGCGCTTTACGTTAAATCGATAGATACAGTCAACGTAAGACTTAAATTTATCTTCGCATCGCTTAATCTTCTTGCCCGCCGTCGTTTATGTACAAGATACCGATTGTATTTCTTCCGCAATGACTTCCTATCGTCGAACCCGCGAAAGTGTTGTATACTGTTTCAAATCCCGCGTTTTTCAACGCGTCGATACCTATTTTTACCATTTCGTCGCTTGCGGACGTATAAGTTACGAAACCTATGGACTTATCGGGATTGTTAAATTCGGCAAGCGTATCTTCGCAATTTTTCCTGAATACGTCTTCCATACGTCCCCTATACTTTCTTGTCGGTTGCATTTTGCCGTTCTTTATCTGTATTTGCGGACGGATTTTAAGAAGATTTGCACCGAATAACGCAAGCCCCGAACATCTTCCGCCTTTGTACAGATAGTCAAGTCTTTCGATGACAAAACTTGCTTGAACATACGGAATACGCGCGTTTACTTTGTCGTAAATCTCTTTTGCGTTCAATCCTTTTTCAACAAGTTTTGAAGCATATATCGCAAGTAACGCTATGCCGGTTGATAATGATTGAGTGTCCACGATATAGCAATTATTACGTTCGGACGCCGCGCGCTTTGCGTTATCGATCGTACTGCTTATGCCCGACCCGATAGCAAAATGAATAATCGCGTCATAGTCTTTCAATAATCCGTCGAAGTGCTCGCCGTATTCGACTTCGTTTACGGCACTCGTTTTTGGAAGTATACCCGTTTTGTCCACGTAATCGAATATCTCCGCTGTCGTATACGAATTTGACGTTTGATCCCCAAGCGTTACATTAAACGGAATAACGTGTATATTATACTTGTCAAGTAATTCTTTCGGTAAATCTATCGTATTCTCCGCCGAAATAACTATATTCATAATAACCTCGAAAAATATTTTTTATTAATATGTTCAAATATGTTATATCAATATAAGCAGCGGTAGGTATTTAATCTTAATATCGATTAATCTTCTTGCCCGCCGTCGTTTATGTAAAAAATACCGAGCGTATTTCTTCCGCAATGACTTCCGACGGTAGGTCCCGCAAACGTTGTGTATATTTCTTTGAAACCGACGTTCTTCAATGCGTTTACGCTTACATCGACCATTTCGTCGCTTGCGGACGAATAAGTTACGAATCCAATGGACTTATCGGGATTGTTATATTCAGCAAGTGTATCTTTGCAATACTTCTTTATAACGTCGTCCATACGTCCTCTGTACTTTCTTGTCGGTTGCATTACGCCTTCCTTGATTTGTATCTGCGGACGTATTTTAAGAAGATTTGCGCCGAATAAAGCAAGTGCCGAACATCTTCCGCCCTTATAAAGATAATCAAGTCTTTCGACGACGAAACTTGTCTGTATATACGGAATACGAACGTTGACTTTATCGACTATATCTTCGGGACTCAGTCCTTTCTTTGCAAGTCGAGACGCGTATATAGCAATAAGCGCGCTACCCGTTGACAAAGCCTGCGTATCGACAACGTAACAGTTTTTACGTTCTTTCGCCGCGCGCACCGCATTATTATAAGTACTGCTTATTTTTGAACTGATTGTAAAATGGATAATCGCGTCATAATCTTTCAAAAGCGTATCGAAAAATTCACCGTATTCGACTTCGTTTATTGCGCTTGTTTTGGGAAGTATTCCCGTTTTATCCACGTAATTGAATACGTCGGCGCTCGTAAAATCGGAAGAAGTTTTGTCTCCGAGTGTTACGTTAAAAGAAATAACGTGTATATCAAAACCGCAAAGCAGTTCTTTCGGTAAATCAATCGTGTTCTCCGCCGAAATCGCTATCTTCATATTTCCCCTTGCAAACGCACAACAAGTGTGTTCTTGTTAATGCGTTCTGTATTATATGGATTATTCTTTTATTTTAATTGAAAAAACACCAATCGTCAACAAAAATCGACGCTATCGTATTCTGTTTATTTCACAAAACCCAAAAGCCACTTTTTAGGCAACACTTTACAAATAAGCCTAAAAAACTTCATTGAAAACGAATAAGTTACGACCGCCTTTCCTTTCTTGCTCGCTTTCAACGCGCTCTTTACCACTTTGTCCGCGGAAACCATAAATTTTTCTTTATACGACGCCCCCTTAAACTTACGTTCCGCAAGATCGAAAAATTCAGTTTTTACGGGACCGGGACAAACTGCCGTTACTTTAATATTTCTCTTTCTCAGCTCGCGCCCGAGCGCACGCGACAGACTCAAAACGTACGACTTCGTTGCCGCATAAACGGCAAATTTAGGTTGCGGAAGATATGCCGCGCTCGATGCAAGATTAATAATGCGTCCGCCGTCTATGATAAACGGTAATACGATATGCGTCATATAGGTAAGCGCAGTACAATTTACGTCAATCATTTCCACGTTGTCGTTTGCGGATAACTTATCGAATTCACCTATATATCCGAGCCCCGCACAGTTTATAAGAAGTTTAACTTCGGGCGATGCAACTTTTAATTCTTCCGAAAACATAACCATATCCGCACGTTTATTGAAATCAACGCCTTTAATAATGAGTTTTTTCGAAATTTCGTGTTGAAGTTGAAGTTCGGCAAGCCTGTCTACACGACGGGCAAGCACCCAAATCTCGTCCAATTCGTTATCATTTGCAATTTGTCTTACAAACTCACGCCCCATACCGCTCGACGCGCCCGTAATGATAGCAATCGCCATAATTTTTCCCCCGTCGTTTTATTTATTTGAAAGCGTTGTTAAGCCACTCGGTATACGCTTTATGTGCGGTGGTCGTGGTAAAGCCGTGCCCGCCACCCGTGGACGTCAAACGAATACGGCTCGTATCTATCGCTTCAAATCGTCTCACGTCCGCACCGTCCACGTATTCGTCGTTAATAGAGTATATTATATCTATCGGCGAATATTTGTATTTTCTTACAAGGTCGTATACGTCGAACGCCCTACCGCCCGCGGTTATTTCGAGAATCAATTTTCTTAACTTTTCCGTTTCAGCGTCCGACACGTCTTTCATTACCTTACTTAAAACTTTAATCGGATTAAGAGCGGGTACTCTCAACATATACTTTTCGATTGCGAAATCGCCGACCGAACCGACAAGACAAACATACGCGCCGAAACTCGAACCGTACAACGAAATCTTATCGGTAAGTTCTTCGCGCGCGTAGGCAATAACCGTTTTTAAGTCTTCCGCGCAGTTACGCATATTAAGCGTCGCGCGTTGAGACCGTCTGTCGCCGTGTTCGGGCAAATCAAAACTAAGCACCGCCGTTTTGTTTTGCGTAGCAATTTCGGCAAGTTCTCTTATATGCTCGCTCTTTCTCGAAGAGGAATAACCGTGAAGCGCGACTATTGTGTTGTCAAAACCCGAACCGTAATACAAAGTCCCGCCGATAGGTCTTTCACCGTTATCGATAAACAGTTCGTTTTTCATCATAATAACTCACCTGCCTTAACTTTATCAAGCGCACGTTTGGACGCGATTTGTTGCGCGTCTTTCTTTGAACTCCCCGAGCCTTCGCCTACGTTCTTACCGTTAATCTCTACCTTGTACCTATACGTAGGTGCGTGTTCTTCACCGCTTACCGAAATCAAAACGTAATCGAGTTTCAAATTGTTTTTCACACAATATTCGACGAGCCTTGATTTATAGTCCGTAAATTCTTCGTCTGTCAATCTCTTGTCGCAGAATAACGGTTTTATTACTTTTTCTGTTATGAAACGCCTTGCCGCGTCCATACCGCCGTCGATAAATATTGCGCCGATAACGGCTTCCAAAAGGTCGCACAGTACGGCTTTACTTGCCTGTACGCTTTGCTTTTTCAAAATATACTTGTCGAGATTCAAACTCAACGCAATAGCCGATAAAGGTTGCTCCGAAACCATACTCGCGCGCTTTTTCGTAAGTTCGCCTTCATCCATAGCGCAGTCTTGAAACAAGTATTCCGCAACCGTAAATCCGAGTACGCTGTCGCCTAAGAATTCAAGTCTTTCGTTGCTCTTTGAACCCGTTTCGTTCGCATAAGACGAGTGCGTCAAACTCTCCGATAAAAGTTCGACGTTACGGAATTTATATTCAAGTACGTTTTGAAGGTCGTCTGTATTCATTTAATCCCGTCGATTATTAAAAGAGCGTTATCAAATGCGATAACGCTCTTTCGTAATCATAATCAATAATTATTTATCCGCTTTCTTCCCGTTCTCGACTACGACTTGCTTTTTGTCATAGTATCCGCACTTAGGACAAACCTGATGGCTTGCTTTAAGCTCGTGACATTGAGGACACTCGACAAGATTAGGCGCGCTTATTTTCCAATTAGCCGCTCTCTTATCACGTCTCGATTTAGAAACTTTTCCCTTCGGTACTGCCATTTATCCGCACCTCCTATTAAAACTTAATATCTTTGAGTACTGCGAACGGACTGTCGCCGTCGCCGTCTTTGTTGCAATTACACTTGCCTTTATTGAGATTTTGTCCGCAAATCGTGCAAATTCCTTTGCAATCGTCTTTACACAACAATCTCGTAGGCAATTCGAGAAGTATCGCATCCGCGACGCTCTTATCGATGTCTGCGCTCACTCCGTCAAACTTATACTCGTCGAGTTCGGGAGCCACTCTGAACGTCGCCTTGTACGGCAATTCGTAAACTCTCGTATAGCAGTCTCCGCAACTGTCGCATACGCCTCGTACGTTTATCTTCAAACTTCCCGAGATAGCGAACGTGTTGCTGTCCGCGAGCGAATACCATCCCGTAAATTTAACGTCGCTTTCAATCTCCGCGTTTCTGTCCGCCAATAAGTTTTCGTCAATCTTAAACGAAAACTCGCGGTTAATAATCGCGCCGATTTCGACGCCTTTCAAATCAATTACCATATCAAACCTTTATGTGTAACGGTATAATTATAAATACATAAAAGCTACTTGTCAATCAAAATTAAATAAGTGCAAGCGTTTCTCGTGCAATGACAAGCTCTTCGTTTGTGGGCAATATGAGTACTTTGACTTTCGACGCGGGTTTTTGAAGTTCGACCGTTTGTCCGCGCGGAGCGTTGTCGCTCTTTTCTTTATCGAATTCAACTCCCAAGTATTCAAGTCCTTCCATAACCCGACTTCTCACTATCTTGACGTTTTCGCCGATACCGCCCGTAAAGAGTATGCAGTCCACGCCGCCCAATGCCGCGGCGTACGCACCGATATACTTTTTAACTCTGTATACGAACATATCGATAGCAAGTTTAGCGCGTTCGTTACCCTGCTCTGCCGCCGCCGTCAAATCTCTGAAATCACTTGAAATTCCGCTTATTCCGAGTACACCGCTCTTTTTGTTCAAATAATTAAGCGTCTCGCTGATACTCATACCCGTTTTATTCATAATGTACTCGACGCAAGCAGGGTCTATATCGCCCGAACGGGTACCCATAACAAGCCCTTCAAGCGGCGTGAACCCCATTGAAGTATCTATACACTTTCCGTCCTTAACGGCGGCAAGCGACGCGCCGTTTCCGAGATGACACGTAATGATTCTTGCGTGCGGTGCGCCTATGCTTTTAAGATATTTGATTGCCTCTCCGCTTACGAATTTATGTGACGTTCCGTGGAAACCGTACTTTCTTACCTGCCAGTTTTCGTATGCGTCGTAAGGCACAGCGTACATATATGCGTATTTCGGCATCGTCGAATGGAAAGTCGTATCGAATACCGCTACCATCGGTTTACCCGGCAATACTTTCATTGCGGATTTGATACAATTTATATTCGCGTTCATATGAAGCGGTCCGAGAGGCGCGTTTTTTTCGCAAATTTTAATAACTTCGTCGGTTATAACCACCGAGCCTTTGAAGTCTTCGCCACTGTGAAGCACTCTGTGTCCGACCGCGCTTATTTCGTCTATGCTCTTAATTGCGCCTTTGTCTTTGTCTACAAGCGCTTTAAGCAATAATTTGAACGCGTCGGTATGCGTCGCAAGGTTTTCCTTGATAACGAGTTCTTTATCTCCGCACTTTTGCTCTATTAACGAACCGTCTATACCTATTCTGTCGCATACGCCCTTTGCGACTGCCTTTTCGGTAGCCATATCGATAAGTTGATATTTAAGCGACGAGCTGCCCGCGTTCAACACCAGAATTTTCATATCTTTTTTATCCATCGTATACTCCTTACATATCGAGAACGGACGTTATCGCAACGCCTACGACTATATCGTCGACGGAGCATCCGCGCGATAAATCGTTAACGGGTTTCGCAAGACCTTGACAAATCGGTCCTATTGCTTGAACGCCACCGAATCGTTGAACGAGTTTATACCCAATATTGCCTGCGTTCAAATCGGGAAATACGAATACGTTGGCGTGTCCCGCGACTTTGCTTCCGGGAGCTTTGAGATCGGCTACCGATTGAACGAGCGCGGCGTCTGCTTGAAGTTCTCCGTCGAGTTCAAGGTCGGGCGCTATCTCGTGCGCAAGTTTAGTCGCAAGCGCAACTTTATCCACCATCTCGCTTTTTGCACTGCTTTTCGTCGAATACGAAAGCATTGCGACTTTCGGTTCAACGTCTCCGAGTTTTCTCGCGGTCTCTGCGGAAGCCACCGCAATAGCCGCAAGCTGTTCCGCCGAAGGATCGGGAATAACGGCGCAATCACCGAATACCATAACGCCGTTTTGACCGAACGGACTGTTATCGGGTAAAGCCATAAGGAACGCGCCCGATACGGAATTAATTCCGGGTTTCGTCTTGATTATTTGAAGTGCGGGACGTAAAACGTCGCCCGTTGAGTGACAAGCGCCGCCCACCATACCGTCCGCGTCGCCCGCCTTAATCATAAGCACGCCGAAATAAAGGTTTGCGCCAGCGAGTTTATAAGCTTCCTCTTCGGTCATACCTTTCGACTTTCTCAATTCAAACAAAAGTGCCGAATACTTCGAGCGTAGTTCGCTTGTCTGCGGATTAACGATTTCAATTCCGTCAAAATGTAAATCTTTGTGTTCGGCGCGTATTTTCAGTTCGTCGCCGAGCAACACAATCTTTGCTATTTTACGCGCGGTAATTTCGACCGCGGCGCGTACAACTCTTTCGTCTTCGCCTTCGGCAAGAACGATACGTTTGTATCCCGCTTGCGCTTTGGCAATAATACCGTCGATAACTTTTGACATAAACAGCCCCCTTGAAAATATAAACGTAAAAACGCTTTATTAATTACGGATTAACCTTTATAATTATACACAAAAGATAATTTATTGCAAATTATTTCCGCACACTTTAACGTTTGCGTAATTAATAAAATCAAGGAGAAAAATAATTGCGAACCGTAGCCGTAATTTGCGAGTATAATCCGTTCCATAACGGGCATAAATACTGTATAGAGCAAGCACGTCTCAGATCGGGTGCCGACGCGGTTATTTGTATTATGAGCGGAAGTTTCGTCCAACGTGGAGAATGCGCAATACTCCCACGGTTTCCACGAGCCCGCCATGCTGTACAAAGCGGCGCGGACGTCGTGATAGAGCTACCGGCATGCTCTTCTTTTTTTAACGCCGAACAGTTCGCCCAAACGGGAATAAAAGTCGCCGATTATCTGAACGTCGATTATATAGCTTTCGGAAGCGAATCCGATAATTTACAATCGATTGAAAAAATAGCGGACGTTTTAAGCCGTGAGCCCGAGGAGTACAAGACCGCTTTGAAAAGCGGACTTGACGAAGGACTGCCCTTTCCGAGCGCGCGTGAAAAGGCTCTCAAAACGATATTACCCGATATGAACGGTTTCGACTTTTCCGCGCCCAACGACTTGCTTGCTATTGCGTACGTTACGGCAATTAAACGCGCTAAGTCGAAAATTATACCTATTCCGATTAAACGTATTGACAACGGACGCGACTCCGACGTTCCGATTAACAATATGCTTTCGTCGAGCGCGATACGAAAACTTGTTTTGAACGGAAAAACGGAAGAGATACGGGAATACGTTCCGCAATATGTATACGACGATTTGAAAAACTTGCATTACAAGTCCGAAATCGAAGATATGTTACTTCTGTCAAGACTGAAAACTATTCCCAAAAGAGACTTGAACAACATATACGACGTAAACGAAGGTCTTGAAAACAGAATATCCGAGTGCGCTAAATCTGCGAAAACGTATCAAGAGTATCTCGAATCCGTCAAAACCAAGCGGTACACTCTGTCCCGTCTCAAACGGATAAGTTTATACGCGCTGTTCAACGTAACAGATGATTACGTCAAAACTCTTATGAAAGCTCCGCCGTACGCGAGAATACTCGCAATCGGAAAAAAGCAAAAGTCCGCTCTTCTGTCCTTATGGCGAGATAAAAAGAATTTAATCGGAAAGTACAAAGATTTGAACAACGCCGACCCGATTTGTTCAAAATTGTATGAATTTGAAAATCAAACGGCTTCGATAACAAGTCTTATAACGGACAATCTCGAACTCGATTCAAATATGGTGGTGTTATGAAAAAAAGTTTTTTGTTATTCTTAATTTTAACAGCCGTTGCGATAATATCTTTCGTCCCAGTTGCTTATGCGGACGGAAATATTACGCCACGCTTTTCACTGATTAATTCGACGGACTACATTGAATTTTCTCCGCAAAAATTATCCGTAAACGACGATTATATCGTTTATACCGAAAACGAATCGTTATACGCGCTTTCAAGAACGGATAATACAAAACAAGTTTTGAATATGGACGGATATACAAATGTAGTAGGCGTTGCGGTATACAAAAATTTTACGTTCTGTGTCTTGCGCAACGGCGACAACGCTCTTATGCGAATTTATGATTTGACAACGGGAAATCATACCGATTCTTCAATAGTCGGATTATCTCTAATAGTCGGAGTATCTCTCGCCGTATATAACGATTCGCTGTTCATCTGTTACCGAACAGGTTACTACGTTTACGATTTAAGTGCCATTGAAACGCTTGAAACGATTAACGGCAAACTCGCGTCATCTCAAAATATTCAAGAATCTTTCGACTCGTCCGAATTGTTTGCCGCAAACTCGCAATCCGTATTTGCCGTAAGAAAGGACAATTCCGTAACCGATATAAGATTAAGCGGTGAAAAATATTCCTTTACGTTGCCGTTTTATCCGACCGCCGTTTCCGCAGATGACAATTATCTGTATTTACTTACGGAAACCGAAATTCACGTATACACTTTGACGGACTATACCGAAGTTTGTTCCGTTTCGTCCGACGAATCTCTCGGAACGTCTTCACAGTTTATATCCCTTTCGTCCTATAATTCAAAATTGTATGCGTCGTTCTCTTCACTTGCAAACGGCGTTGCCGTGTACGACATGCAAAACGACGGAACGCTTTTGCGAGAAAAACTTTTAACAACAGTAGGCGCAACGCTTGAAAGGCTTAATAATCCCGTCTCAATCAGTGCGGACGGTGAAACGGTTGCGATAGCCGACAAGGGTAACGACCGAGTACTTATCCCCAACTCTTCCGAAATTAAGAGCACGGGCGTATATAAAGTCGCCGTCAACTCGACCGATGTTTACTTTGCCGATTCGGAAGGACTTAAACTTTATCCTCTCCCGAACGATTCCGCTACTACGCTTATATCAAATGTAACTGTCAATTCGCTTAAATCGTTCAAAGACGGCGTCCTTTATATCGACAACAACGGCGATGTTTACACTTATTCAAACTCTTCTTCGTCGCTTATTGCGGGAGGTAATTTCATTGACGTGTGCGCCTCATTTAACGGAAAAATATTATACCTTGTCAATAACGAAAACATAGTCGCTTTACATACCGACGCAAAAACAACGTTATTCACGACTCAACTGTCGTCCGTCCACATTTCGGGACAAGTTATGCGCATTGAGTGCGACGCGTGCGGCAATTTGATAATAATGACCGAGAACGATAATGCTTATAAACTTACATATCTTAAACGATTGCTTTCGGGATACGAATACGTCGACTGCGTAACCGTCGATGGTATTACTCCTACCGACTTTACGTTATCCGACGACGGAATTTATTTTACATCGAACAATCCGCATACCTTAACGTATATTTCGTTTGAAGAACTTAACGCGCACGGAATAGAATACAAGGCAACATTTACGAGCGCGTATACGGCACCCGACTGTAAATCGTCCGAGCCTATTCTTAAAGAAGCGAAAATCTATAAAATAACTAACGGAAATTATAACTCGTTCACATATCCCGACGATTACGAATCGGGTGCGAACACCGAGATTGACGCTCTCGTTTACTGCATTGACAATAAAGAATATGAACACAACGGAAACACGTTTTGCTACGTTATGCGCAACGGTGCGGGTGAATTTATTTTGAAATCTTCCATTACCGAACTATCCTCGAGCATTCCGTCTGTTAAATACGGTTCGACATTATTTGCAAACACTGTCGTATACAAATACCCTGACGTTAACTCGGTTAAACTCACGATGCTTAATAAAGGCGCGCAAATCGAAACGCTGAGTGATGTTTGCGGATACGATAATTCCGCGTGGTATTCGATATACGTTGACGGTGGCGTCGGATACGTTAAACGCGCTGACATTGTGGCTTCAAAACGCGGTAGCGATTCGCAAGCGAACGATCCGATAACACCCGAAAAATACTATGCCGACGTATGTTCCGACAACACTAAGATATATACTGAGGCAAACGAGTCGTCCTCTATTATCGGGATATTAAAGGTCGGCGATACAGTCGAATTATCCGCGCCTTACGATAAAGACGAACTTTTCACTTTCGTTACTTTCGGAGAAATATCGGGATACGTTTTGACTTCGTCTCTTAAAACCCCGGGGCTGTCTACTGCGCAGATAGTCGCGCTTGTTATAATCTTTTCGGCGGCGTTCATTATAATCTTTTTAAGGATACTGTCCAAAAAAACGGCTCGAAAGAAAAACTAAGCGTTCCGCTTTTTACGTTCGCGTATTCTCCAAATTATATTTGCAATAATTTTGAATATCGCAATATCGACTGTGATACCCAGCGCGTAAGCAACCGCCGTATATGCTCGCAGCACTCCGTCCGACGTATAGTTAATCAAGAAAATAAACGCCGTTCCGACAAAAAGCGCGGTAATAAAATCGGTTATTACGTTTATAACGTATATTTTACAAAACTTTTTTATCGGCATTTCGACAATAAACGCTACTCCGACAAAAAGCCCGTACATAAGATATGTTACAAACGCGACAGGTTGAATCGCGGTGTTTACTATATCCGTCATTTGAAAAGTTTTTTGATAAAGCCCGACGGCTTGACGCCTTTTTTCATATATTTTACGGATAAAATAAGCCCTTTGAATACCGCTTTACCGTTTGCGGTATCAAGACTTTCCATATTCAGTTTTTCACCGTTTATCAAAAGTTTGTATTCGTCGAGCAGTAAAACGATGTTTTTGTCGTCAAATTCAACCACTTCTTTTACACCGTTTATTTCCGCTACGGCGTTATTTTCGATTTTTATATTATTCATAATGCCCCCGAAACAATATATGCCGAAAGACGATTATGTTTACATTTTTTTTGCCGTTGACTGCGTATAAAATTAAGTTTATAATATATTTATATGGAAATAAATCTACGAGGTTGTTTATGAAATACTTATTGGCGTCCGACATCCACGGTTCATATAAATACGCTTGCGCTCTCAAAAATGCCGTTATGAAACATAAACCCGATAAAATTTGTTTACTCGGCGACTATTATTATCACGGTCCGCGCAATCCGCTTCCCGAACAGTACGATACTATGGCAACGGCGAAAGTACTCAATTCGTTAAAGGACGATATAATTGCCGTACGCGGCAACTGCGACAGCGACGTCGATATTGAAATAAGCGAATTTACAATTAATCAGCATTTTTGCCTGCCGTACAATAACGGAAGAACAATCTATTTGACACACGGAGATCATTACAATGAACATAATCTGCCCCCGCTCAAATCGGGCGATATACTTTGTTGCGGACATTTCCATCTTCCCTACATAAAATTTATAGGCACCAACACGGTAATTAATCCGGGCTCGATTTCTTTATCGAGGAACGGCACCAACACATACGCCGTTATAGATGATGAAATAGTTACTTTTTATGATGCGGACGGAAACTTCTTCGCTGACGAAATACTTAAATGACGGTAAAATCATTTATTCGCATATTGCTTGTTATTTCAATACTCGCGGTAATGATAGGGATATTTCTTCTGTCCGACGAAACGCAGGTTGAATCGGAAGAATCGTCAGACGCGTTTGTCAATCCGATTATAAAACTGTTTTATCCCGATTACGACGAAATGGACGCTTCAAAACAATATACCGCTTTACTAAGCATTAACGTTTTGATAAGAACGGGCGCACACTATTCCGAATATCTCGTTTTAGGCGCGTTATGCGTAGGACTTGCCTTGACTTTCAAATCGAAACGTGTATCCTTATATATACTTATTCCGCTCGGAGCGGGCGTAATTTACGCGATACTCGACGAAATACATCAACTCTTCGTTCCGG
Source organism: uncultured Eubacteriales bacterium (assembly GCA_900315995.1). Classification (GTDB taxonomy): domain Bacteria; phylum Bacillota; class Clostridia; order Christensenellales; family RUG350; genus RUG350. The sequence continues at coordinate 4,699 of ONBF01000002.1, read as the reverse complement.
GGCGTTGTTGTCAAATATCGGACGTGATAATAGATACTTGCGGAACATTAACGGGTATACTTATTATCTTCACGATAGTATGTATTATAAAAACGCGCAATGAAAAACAAAAAGATATTGTGGACAATCAGAATTATTCTCAGTCTCTTGACCGTGACGTGCGCGGTCACGATATTCTGTTTTTCCGCACAGACGGTTACCGAGTCGAAACAAACGAGCAACGCGGTAGTCGATAGAGTTATCGAAAATCAACATCCTGATTACGCTTCCCTTTCGAAATCGGAACAAATTTCAATTTCTTATTATACGGAAATCAATATAAGGACTTACGCTCATATGCTGATATATTGCGCTTTGGGCGGATTGCTTTTTTTAACTCTTGTAAGTTTCAATATCAACGTTCTATTGTCGTCAGTCATAACTCTTGTAAGCGCGTTTATTTACGCGCTGTCGGACGAGTGGCATCAAACTTTCGTGGAAGGCAGGACGGGTTCAATGTCAGACGTCGCGAAAGATACTGTCGGTATAATATGCGGAATAGCAATATGCGCTCTCGTTTATATGGCATTAACGTATATAACGCATAAAAAATTAAAAAGTGTTTCGGAACAATAAACCGAAACACTTGCGGAAAAGTCGTTTCAATTTTCGCTATACTTGACTTCCGATAAATTTCGCCGCACACTCGCAAAGTTTAAGCATCACCTTTTCGTTCCCCACCGATTTCGGAAACAATATGACGCCGCCTACAAGTTCACTGTCCGATATAATCGGGCATATTATTTGACTGTTGCTCTCAATCCCGTTAAAATCAATTTTTTTCGTCTCGTCGAGAATTACGGGTCTGCGCGCATTCAAAACCTTATGCAACTCTTCACTCACAGGATAATCTTCAAGCGACCGCGCTTTGCTCTCGGCAACAACCTTTTCGCAATCGCATATAACGACGGGTTCACCCGCAGTCGCCGCAAGCGCATCGACGTAATCTTCGGCAAAATCGACTATATTATTCATAAGTGAATACTTTCTTAACAGCACCGCGTCTCCGTCCGTGCATATTTCGAGCGACTCGCCCTCTTTCATCCTAAGCGTCTTTCTTATTTCTTTCGGAATAACGACTCTGCCGAGTTCGTCTATTCTTCTTACTATTCCCGTATCTTTCATAATAGTAGTATGTTTCGGAAGTCGAAATTTATTATTCAATTAAAAAAGAGCGTCACGTAAAAAACGCCCTTTATGATATATATTCGTCACTCACTATATTAAACCGAGTTTTCCCATTTCGTCGAATATATTATCACCAAACGAACCCCAGCGCGCATAGTCTTCGACATGAGTGCCGTCTTCGCTCAGTCCTACGACAAACAAAATAAAAGGACAAAAACCTGACGATATAGTAGGCAAATGTTCTTCATTGGGATACATATACGAATATAGACAAATACAGTTTTTGTTAATAACCTCCACGTCGTTTATTAAATAAAAAACGGCGTTTTCGGTTTGTATTATATCTTCCGTCATTTCAGATACGCTGACATAATCGTTCCGTCCTTTTCCATACAATATATCACGAAACGTCCATTTGTCTATAACGCTTGCTTTGTATTTTTCCTTCAGTAATTTATCCAACGGTAAAAATTCGAAATTATACATGTTTTCTCCTATTTCCGTCTATTCATTTAACCATCGGTATTCCGTAAAACGCACAAGCATCAGATACGGATCGCCCCATTTGCAAAGTTTTGTGATAATGCGCGAAATATCCGCTTACATGTGCAAGATCTCGAATAGGCTCAGGCTGAAAATCGGCGATTGATGCTGATTTAGCCAAATTATAAGCGTCAATTGAATCTGACGTATATATATTCAATCCCTTATTCAGCGCGTCTAAGGCAACGTATATAGACGGCAAACATATCGGAGTTACAAGCAATTCTCCGCTTTTTGTTATATCACAAATATAGTAAAAACTTTTTACCAATTGCGGTGCAACTTCGGTATAGTTTTGTAAACGATAATCAATACCACGAAATTCTACGTCCGTAAATTCCGTTGTACTAACTTTATCGATATTAGGCTTAATTAAACCGAGTTTCAACATTTCGTCGAATATATTATCGGCAAACGATCCCCACCGCGCATATGATTCGACATAATTACCGTCTTCGCTCAGTCCTGCGACAAACAAAACAAAAGAACAAAATCCATAAGAGGTCAGTGGAGGAACCTTTCCGTCAGGGTACATATCGGGATAGAGACAAGAGAAGTTTTTGTTAATAACTTCAAGGTTGCTTATTAAATAAAACACCGCTTTTTCCGTTTGCACTATGCCTTCCGTCATTTCCGATACACTTAATGCTTCACTGTGCCCTTCATAAAGAATATCCCGAAATATCTGTTTGTCTATGACTTTTGCTTTGTATTTTTCTTTCAGCAATTTATCGAAAGGTTGAAATTCAAAACTACTCATAATTATCTCCTAATTATTCGATACCAATTACCACCCCGTTATGTTGTTTAACGGGGTGGGGGATAATCTTATTACGAGTGCTCATAAAAATACAGCATTTCGTAATGAATATCATCGATTGGAGAATATGTGAACATCGACTCGATTGAGTTCCAATCGAATGTACCGATAACTATAAAATCGTTATGAACAATTTCTACATTTATTCCACTCAACCGCAATTCTCTTCGCTCTTCTTCAAACTGCTTTATTATAGGATACTTTTCGCGCAAATCTCTGTTATGAACCAAGTCGATTATCAACGTTACGTTCTTATGCGCCTTATTCCCTGTATAATCAAACGGTGCCATTTCGTCATCAAAAAGGCATGAAGCATCATAAAACTTCGTTAATACTTTACCGTCAAGATACTGTAACATTTTATCCCACGGCACTTGAAATGCATGGTACTTGGTCTGAAAGAACTCTGCCGCGTCGAATATCGTATACTTATCTTTCTCGCCTACTATACTTTTTATATCAGCCGCCGCTTTTTCAAGATAATTCTTATTATACTTTTTTATTTCTATATTTGACTTAGCGTAGCCTTGCATATTTTTATGTGGCAACCATTTTTTTGATTTATAAAAACTTGCGTATAACATTGCTGATATTCTTTTATTCAGTTAAGCGTAAAAATATGAGTGTATGGCATAATTATTCGGACCCGTTCTTACATGAGCCCCATTCGACAATACAATATTATAATGTGGAAGACTTTTTCCATTATGGTTGTCATAAGTTGCAGGCATAGTAAATGCACTTTCTATAACGATTTTTGCGTCAAATTCGTATACTGTAACCGAACTCCAACCTTGCGTTCTCATATTCGTTGCCATTATTATTCGGTCCCGTTACACCCCGTTAAATAACATAACGGGGTGGGGGATAATCTTATTACGAGTGCTCATAAAAATACAGTATTTCGTAATAAACATCGCCAATACTAGTATCAGTATACATCGACTCGATTGTCTCCCAGTCAAACGTGCCGATAGTTATAAATTCGTTTCTATTCATATGAACACCTTCGGCTAATGCTTCCTTATACATTTTTTCCATTTTTTCAATTACAGGATACTTTTCACGCAAATCTCTGTTATGAACCAAGTCAATTATCAACGTTACGTTTTTATGCGCCTTATTATCTCTATAATCAAACGGTGCGACTTCGTCATTGTTATAGCATGAACTATCATAAAACTTCGTTAATATTTTACCGTCAAGATACTGCAACATTTTATCCCACGGCACTTGAAATGCATGGTACTTGGTCTGAAAGAATTCTGCCGCGTCGAATATCGTATACTTCTCCTTATCGCCTACTATACTCTTTATATCGGCAATGCATCTTTCGTAAATTTTTTGGTCAAAATATTTTTCTCTTTCCTTTTTGGGTAGAAGTTTCTGCGCAAAAAACTTTTTTGACTTATAAAAACTTGTATCAATCACCATTATTTCATTATCTCCTTATTAGAGCAAAGAAGCAAAATATGAGTGTATGGAATTATTATTCGGTCCCGTTACATGAGCCCCGTTAGACAAAAAAGCATGATAATGCGGTACAAATAAAGGGTTTTCAGGCTTATCATCTTTATCTATTATATAACCGTAACCACTGAAAGCACTTGTCATAACGCTTTTTGCGTCAGACTCGAATTGAGTTAAAGAACTCCATCCTAACGTTCTCATATTCGTTGCCATTATTATACGATACCCATTACCACCCCGTTATGTTATTTAACGGGGTGGGGGATAATCTTATTACGAGTGCTGATAAAAATACAGCATTTCATAATTAATGTCATCAATTAGACAATCCGTAAACATCGACTCAATAGTCTCCCAGTCAAACGTACCGATTACTATATAATCGTTCCTAGCTATATGAACACATTTGGCTAACTCTTCCTTATACTTTTTTTCGTGTTGTTCAATTACGGGATACTTTTCGCGCAAATCTCTGTTATGAACCAAGTCGATTATTAATGTTACGTTCTTATGCGCCTTATTCCCCGCATAATCGAAAGGTTTCATTTCGTCATCCGCAAGACCGGAAGACTCATAAAACGTCGTTATAATTTTACCTTCAAGATACTGCAACATTTTATCCCACGGCACTTGAAAAGCATGGTACTTGGTCTGAAAGAATTCCGCCGCGTCGAATATCGTATACTTTTCTTTCTCGCC
>ONBF01000006.1 GCA_900315995.1 uncultured Eubacteriales bacterium | reverse complement strand
GCATAAGATTAACTCTCGTCAAATATTCGTTAGCCGAATATACGCCGTTTAAGTTTTCGCCCTTTATATTCATAAACATCGGAAGCCCTGCGCCCGTACCGATAAATACCGCGTCGTATTCTTCAAGCAGTTCGTCTATAAGAACAGTCTTGCCTATAACGGTGTTGAGTTTAATCTCAACTCCGAGTTCGGTAAGTTTATCTATCTCGGCTTGAACGAGTGATTTCGGAAGTCTGAATTCGGGAATACCGTATACAAGTACTCCGCCCGCTTTGTGAAAAGCTTCGAATACGGTAACTTTAACTCCTGCCAAAGCGAGATCGGCAGCGCATGTAAGTCCGGACGGACCGCTTCCGATAACGGCAACCGACTTGCCGCAGCTTGCCGCTTTATCAACCTTGACGTGATGTGATAAGCCGTAGTCGGCAACATATCTTTCGAGAGCGCCGATTGCAACCGCTCCACCGAGTTTTGCTCTTACGCATTTTGATTCGCACTGAGTTTCTTGCGGACATACTCTGCCGCAAATCGCAGGTAAATTGCTGTCGTGTTTGATAGCCGTAACCGCGCCGTCCATATCGCCGTTTTTCACACAAGCAATAAACTTCGGGATATTAACTCCGACGGGGCAGCCTTGAACGCACAAAGGCTTAGGACAGTTTAAGCACCTTTCCGCTTCGAGTTTTGCCGTTGCGTCGTCAAACCCGAGACTTACTTCGTTGAAATTAGCAGCGCGCACCTTGGCGTCTTGTTCTCTTACACTGTTTCTCGGTGAATTATTCATTTACTTTACCTCTTAATCTGCAAACGTGTTCCTGCTCTTGCGCTTTATATATACGCAATCTGTTCATTGCTTCCGCAAAATCTATTTCGTGTCCGTCAAATTCGGGTCCGTCTACGCAAGCGTACATTGTCTGTCCGCCTACGCTTACTCTGCAACATCCGCACATACCCGTGCCGTCAACCATTATCGAATTCATACTGACAATAGTCTTTATTCCGTACTCTCTCGTCAAATCGGCAACCGCTTTCATCATCGGCATCGGACCTACCGCAAATACTACGTCGTACTTAACGCCGTTATCGAGTAACTGTTTAAGTTTAGTCGTTACGAAACCTTTCTCGACGTAACTGCCGTCGTCCGTTACTATATAAAAGCTTTTTGCGTTCGTTCTGAATTCGTCTTCGTACATAATAAGGTCTTTCGTACGCGCGCCGATTATTATATCAACGGGCTTGCCGATCTCCTTCATATGTTTTGCTTGCGGAAATACTACCGCGCTGCCGATTCCGCCGCCTATAAGCATAACTTTATCGTATGCGTCCAAATCGGTTGCGTTTCCGAGAGGTCCGACGAAATCGTGTACGCAATCTCCGACGTTCAATCGTGCAAGCTGAGACGTCGTTGCACCCACTTCCTGTACGAGTATCGTTATCGTCCCCGCCCGCTTGTCCATATCGCAAATCGTGAACGGTACTCTCTCTCCGTCTTCGTCCACTCTTAATATTATAAACTGTCCCGCTTTCGCGTGGCGCGCAACGTCGGGTGCGTCCACCACATATTCTTTCACGTTTTGAGATAACGTGCGAATCTTCAAAAGTTTATTCATTATCGCCTCCAAAAGTACAAATATCTTTGACGGGACAAACGCCGCAAAGCGGTTTTTGCGCCTTGCAGCATCGTCTGCCGTGAAATATCAAAAGGTGATGCGCCCTATTGCGCCTGCCGTCTTCGATAAGCCCGTATAACTGCTTCTCCGTTTCTTCCGCATCTTTTGCGTCACTCAAATTCAATCGGTGACTTACCCTGAATACGTGCGTATCGACGGCTATTGCGTCTCCGCCGAAAGCAACCGCATATACCACGTTTGCGGTCTTTCTTCCGACACCAGGAAGTTTCAACAGTTCGTCAAAATTATCGGGGACTTTACCGCCGTAGTTATCGCAAATCATTTTAGCGGCGGCTAATATATGCTTTGCCTTGTCGTGATAGAATCCGCACGGCTTTATATACGTCTCCAAATCTTTTTGAAACAACTCTACGAAGTCTTCGGGTTTATCGTATTTTTCGAACAAAACCGATGTTACTTCATTAACGCGTTTGTCCGTGCATTGCGCGGACAGTATGACCGCAACGAGCAACGTAAACGGTGTTTTGAAATTGAGTTCGGGTTTTGCGTCGGGATAAGTCTCTTCAAGAATATCGAGAATTTCCGAACATTTATCTTTGGATAACAGCATAATCGTTATATATTATAACATATGCCGTTTTATTTGTCATTTATTTAATATTATTTAATTTATACGTACGATTTTTCTCGAAAAGCCGTAAGTGTCAACCGCAAACATAATATAATTGCCGAGTCCGCGTCTTGCCGACACTTGCATCGCCTTAAATTTATCACGCGAATTGATTTTTACCGACAAGCCGCATCCGATATGCGCGTCGGGCGGCGTGTTTATGATTTCGGCGAAAATCTTTTGCTCTGTCAAAAATTTCTTCAATTTAAGCGTCTTTTCTCTGTTCGTAAACGAAATGATAATGTAACTCATTTTTTCCTCCGTATTTCTTTGAATAATGCGTTTTTACCGCTAATATACTATATAAAAATCTGAGATTAAAGGTGAAAAAATGATATATTTCGACAATGCGGCAACGTCGCGTTATAAACCGAAAGAAGTTATAAAAGCGGTGGAATATGAAATAAAACACGCTGCCAATCCCGGCAGAAGCGGACACGACGCCGCGCTGTCCGCCGCCCGAAGAATAAGTGATACGCGCGACAGCCTTATCGAATACTTCAACGCTCCGCATCATAACGCGGTATTTACAAAAAACTGCACCGAGGCTCTTAATCTCGCGTTCAATATTCTCTCGCAAGGTCACGTCATAATCACCGCAAACGAACATAACTCCGTATTGCGTCCTTTGTTCAGACTTGCGGACGAAAATATCATTACAGTATCCGTAGTCAATCCTGCTTCGGACGGCTATATAAACCCGATCGAAATCGAAAACAAGATACGCAAAAATACCGTAATGATAGTCGTAAATCACGTTTCAAACGTCACGGGAACGGAAACCGACCTTTTTAACGTCGGAAAAATTGCCGACAAACACGGAATCGTATTTACAGTAGACGCCGCGCAATCGGCAGGTCACGTTGCAATCGACGTCGATAAATTGAAAATAGATATGCTCGCAGCCCCCGCCCATAAAGGTCTGTACGGCGTGCAAGGTTGCGGTTTCTTAATCTTTAACGAAAACTTAACCGTTCCGCCCGTTATACTCGGAGGCACGGGCACTATGTCCGACAGTCTTATTCAACCTTCAACTCCACCGGAGGCGCAGGAAGCGGGTACGCTGAACACCCCCGCAATTTCGGGATTGAACGCAGGTATTAAGTGGACGAAAAAACATTTTAACGAAATAAACGCTCTCGAAAAAAAACTGACGGAAGAATTCATATACGGACTTAAAAATATAAAAAACATAAAACTGTATTCGACAGTCGAATCGAAAGGCGTCGTATCCTTTAACGTCAAAGGTATAGATTCGGCTACCGTAGCAGACGCATTAAACGAACGCGGTTTTGCCGTAAGAAGCGGTCTGCATTGCTCTCCGCTTATACATAAATATCTCTCTTCAAACGGTGCGGTAAGAGTGAGTTTTGCATACGGCAACACCGTAAAACAAGTACACAAACTCTTACGCGCCATAGAAAAACTTATGTAATCAGCTGTTTTTGATAATACCGATTATATTATCAAGTTTTTTCTTTTGCTCGGCTGTCATAAGCGGCGCCGCCTGCGCGTAAAAATTATCTATATCGCCGTTACTGAGCGTGCCGTTTGCGCGACCTTTGGCTACTTCACGCATTAACTCGCCCATCAATTCATTTTCGCTTTTATCGGCGTACTCGTTGATAATGCTTTCGACGTTTTGCCGAGTATCGCTTTTTGCCGACGCCGTTTTTTGATAATCGACGTCGCTTTTTTCTTGTTCGGCTTTCTTCGCCTCATTATATTTTTGTTGTCTCAAATAGTCTTTGAAGTTCATATTTTCCCTCCGTTATTCACTAACATATATATGCTTTCATATACTGTATCGGTGATAATATGTTTGAAGGATTCGACGTTTCACAAATAACTCGATTATTGAAAATAATGAACGGCGGAAACATTAATCCGACCGAGCTTGTTAAAATGATGAGCGGCGGAAACAACCCGCAGACAAATCAGCTTATGCAACTCCTTCCGTTGCTGCTTGCAAACGGTGGCAATCTCAACGGAATTATGAATAATTCAGGCTTTAATAACAAAGGCAAGCCGAATACCGACTTGCCTCAAAAAGACGATTTTGCATACGAACTTTATAAGTTATCGCAAACTTAATCTAAATTTTCAAGATACTCGACTGCTTTCAAAAACTGCGCGTCGGTTGACAATATGTTTGATTTACCTTTCGATAAACGGTACTCGACGTGCGGAGTAAAACCTTTCTCGTGAATATTATAAACGGGACCCGTAGCGCTTTCCACATACGCGCTTACGTCATTAAAGAAATCATAATAACCTGCCGTATAAGTTATCGAATAAACGCTATTCCAATCAGGATTATCGTAAATCGTCAACTGTCCGATACCTTTACCGTAAGTCGTTTCGCCGATAAGTTCGCACGTTTCCGCACCTATCATTGCGCCGATAAGCGCTTCGGACGCAGACGCCGTACCGCCGTTTACAAGTACCGCTATCTTGTACTCGTATCCCGTATCTTTATAGATATAATTATATCCCGTAGTTTCGATAATATGCTCTTCACCGTTTTTGTATATGTGTTTAATTATAGGCGTCTTACCCGAACCTTTTTCGTTCTTGATAAAGTAACTGCCGACTTCCGCCAAAATGTCTCCGCTACCGCCGCCGTTGTTGCGAAGATCGAGAATTAATTTTTTCTTTCCGCGTAATTTGAAGTCATTAAGCGCAATCTTTAAGCCATCGCCGATTCCTTCGTTTGTAAAATCGGCTAACGCAATATACCCGATGTCCGAATCGATGTTTATTCCGAACACCGAATTGAAATCGTGTATCGCGTGTACACTGTTTGAAGAAACAGCATCGCGGACAATCAACAACGGCTCTCGGACTGTACCGTCTCTTTTCACTTGTATATAGACTTCTTTAATCTGCACCGAAAATAAAGCCGTAACCGTCGATAAATGCGTCTTTTCAACGTTATATAAATCGTCCCGCCTGTATCCGACAGCGACGAGTTTATCACCGATTTTCAAATCTGCCTCTTCAGCGGGGCTGCCCGGCTCTACCCACGAAATGCAAAACTCGCCCGCAACGGAATTATCTATAACTATCCCCACTTGATATTGGCTTCCTGCCGTAGACGAAATAGCTTCGTCAAACGTCGTTACATGTGAATACGCGTCCAAATTGTCAACCACACCGTATTCGGCATAAGCAAGTAAAGTCTTTTCGTCGATATCGCCATAATAGTTTTCTTTAATAAACTTGATTACCGCACGCAACTCTTGAGCCTCACTTAGAAAAGCATAATCGCTTTTACTTACTTTTACACCGCTGTTAAGACCGATTAACAATCCCGATATAAACGTCATTAACGCAATACAACAAGCAACTATCGAAAAAATTACGGAACGGCGTACGGACTTTCTTCCAGAAGTCGATTTCTTGACTTCTCCGAGACCGTTTCCGTAAAGTTCGGAGATAAAATCTTTCTTATTGCCGCTTTCGTTATTCGGCGTATCGGATAATAAGTCCGCTTTGCTCTCCACACTATCGGAAGGTTTCGATTCAATCATATTATTATTATCTTTATATTCTTCGTTCATAATTTACTTATAAGTTCGGATATTCTGAACGTCACCGCGTCAATGAAATTCCGAATATTCAAACCCGTCTCCTTTTCGATTTTATCCAATCTATACATTAATGTATTCCTGTGAACGTACATAGCACGCGCCGTTTCCGAAACGTTCAACGATTCACTCATAAACATTTCCGCCGTCTCTATAAGCGTTTCGTCGTTAAGAACCTGCGCAAGACCTTCGTCTATGTATTCGTTTTTGAATTTTTGTACTGTGCTTGACGGCAATTTGAGCAAAACATCGGGCAATAAAAATTCTTTGAACGAAAAAGCGTCTTTGCCGTACGCAAGTTTCGCGCCCGTTCTCAAACCGTTTCGCGCCTGGTTGAAACTTTCGAAAAAATCTTGCGCGCCGTGAGCGAGATTTCCGACGCATATTTTGAGCGAAACGTTAAGTTCGGTTGCGGCGTTTCTTATAATAATATTCGCAAAAGACAACGCGGAATTTATTCCGTCGTCTTCAACGCAGTACTTGATAAAGACGATTATCCCCGGTTCGACTTCCGCTACAATATCGTTGACTGATGTGGACAGCGCCGTAAGATAGTTGATTACGCCGTCGGTATTTTCTCCACCCGTGTTCATTACCAGCATATAATAATCGCCGTCTTCTATACGATACTTCTCTTTAAGATATTCTATGTCAAGTCCCGTATACTTACCGCTTAAAATCGACTTTATGATTTCCGTTTTGCTTAAAGTCTCGTTAAGTCTTCCGAAATTATCGTCCAAAATAAGCGTCAACATTTTAAGTAAACTAATACTCGACGCGTCGGTACCGCTTGTTACAAGCACCAGATTTTGACCATATTCCGAGTATCTGAGCGCAGTTTGATTACTATGCTCGTCTTGGTACAATTCAGCGTCGCATTTAATAAAACTATGTTCGACGTTATCGTTTTTTGCAAGCAAAACGCCGTTGACGTCGAATATGCTGATTTCAACGTCGGCAATATTCTTTATTTGGCTTACCGTTCTTTGTAATATCGAATTGTCTGTCATTACTTATTATTCAGCGCGTTACGAATTTCAACAGGATGCTGTATTTATCGAAACGGCTTATAGGTCTCCGAATCAAATAAGATTATCGTATATTGGGAAATCTTTACAGAGTTTCGCAACCTTTGCGCTGACGTCACCGTATGCCGCGTCTTTCTTTTCTATAATATCGGCAATACAATTTGCTATTATCTTCATCTCGTTTTCTTTCATACCGCGCGAAGTAACGGCAGGAGTACCGATTCTTACTCCGCTCGTGATTGCGGGCTTTTGCGGATCGTTCAGAATTGCGTTCTTGTTAACCGTAATATGAACTTCGTCAAGTCGCGTTTCGAGTTCTTTACCCGTAATATTCTTATCCGTTAAGTTAAGCAACATCAAATGGTTATCCGTTCCGCCGCTTACCATCTTAACGCCACGCTCGTTGAACGTATCCGCCATTGCCTTTGCGTTCAAAACTATTTGCTTCTGATATTCCTTAAATTCGGGAGTTAAAGCTTCTTTGAGAGCCACTGCCTTAGCCGCAATTATGTGCATCAAAGGACCGCCTTGTATCCCCGGGAATATCGCTTTGTCGATAGCCTTACCGTATTCTTCTCTGCAAAGTATAAGTCCTCCGCGCGGTCCCCTTAAAGTCTTGTGGGTCGTCGTTGTTACTATATCAGCATACTCTACGGGGTTATCGTGAAGACCTGCGGCTACAAGTCCCGCAATATGCGCCATATCGACCATAAACATTGCGCCCACTTCGTCCGCTATCGCTCTGAATTTCTTGAAATCTATTTTTCTCGGATACGCGCTTGCACCCGCAACGATAAGTTTCGGCTTATGTTCGAGCGCGAGTTTTCTGACTTCGTCGTAATCGAGCATTTCCGTCTTCTCGTTAAGTCCGTACGGAATAAAGTTAAAATACTTACCGGATATATTGACTTTGCTTCCGTGCGTCAAGTGTCCGCCGTGCGCAAGGTTCATTCCGAGAACGGTATCCCCGGGTTCAAGAAACGCATAATAAACCGCAAGATTTGCGTTTGCGCCGGAGTGCGGTTGAACGTTTGCGTACTCTGCCTTAAACAATTTTTTTGCTCTTTCTCTCGCAAGGTCTTCCGCTACGTCAACGAATTGACATCCGCCGTAATAACGTTTACTCGGATAGCCTTCCGCATACTTGTTGGTCAATACGCTGCCCGCGGCTTCGAGTACTGCGTTCGATACGATGTTTTCGCTTGCAATAAGTTCGATATTATTGCGTTGACGGTTAAGTTCGTCACAAAGTGACGCATACAACTCGGGGTCTGTCTTCTTGATGTACTCCATATATGTTTACCTCTCAAAAATTTTATACGTTTTGATTAACGAAATCGATTATTGCCGTTTTCGGCGAATATCCGACGCGACGGGCTTTCTCCGCGCCGTTTACAAACAAAACGAGCGTCGGTATCGACATCACATTATATTGTAAAGCAATTCTCTCGCATTCGTCAACGTTTAACTTGGCGGTAATTACTTTATCTTTCAATTCTTCGGCAACTTCCTCGATAACGGGTTTAAGCATTTGACACGGTCCGCACCACGCAGCCCAGAAATCAATAAGAGCGGGTTTGTCTCCACTTATTAACCTCTCGAAGTTTTCGTCGGTTATTTCTACGATATTGTTACTCATTATTATCTCCTTTACCGATTATTCTCGTTATTGTCGGCGCAAAGCCGCGCTTTAACTTAAACTTTTTATCGAGCAATGCTATAATCACATATGCAATTACGGCAAATATCACTCCGCCGATTATTCCCGCAAGTTCGCTTATTATAACCGCGCCGAGAATTATTCCGAGCGCAAAAAACACGAGCGGAACGAAATATGTGATAAGCGACGCAATTAAAACGTAACTTCCACCCATTGTAAGTTCTACCGTATCTCCGACTTTCGCGTCTACTTGATTGTCAAGCGTTATCCTGACTACTTGTTCAGTCGGAATTATCAAGCACATACCGCACTTATCGCAAGCGGACTTTCTCGGTATCTCTACGGTTGCCTTACCGTATTCCAAAGCGGTAACTTTACCTTGCTCTACCATTACTCTTCCGTATCTTCCACTTTGTCGAACGTAATATAAAGTTCCTTAACTTGTTTATCTTCAACAAGCGCGGGAGCTCCGCACATTAAGCAAGACGCGTTTTGTACTTTCGGAAAAGCTATAACGTCCTTTATATTCTCTTCGCCCGTTATAAGCATTACGAGCCTATCAAGCCCGAAAGCAAGTCCGCCGTGAGGCGGCGCGCCGTATTTGAACGCGTCTACAAAGAAACCGAATTTCGTCTTAATGTCATCGTCGCTCAAACCGAGTACCTTAAACATCTTTTCCTGTATATCGCGTCGATGTATTCTTACGCTTCCGCCACCTGCTTCCTGCCCGTTGATAACAAGGTCGTACGCTCTTGCGCGAACGGACGCGGGGTCGGTATCGATTTTATCCCAGTCGTCGCTGTTAGGCATTGTAAACGGATGGTGCATCGCAACGTATCTGCCCTCTTCTTCACTGTATTCGAGTAACGGAAATTCCGTTATCCAAAGTATATCGTAAGCGGACTTATCGATAAGTCCCGCTTTCTCTCCGAGATACAGCCTTAAATTACCGAGTGCGGCGTGTACGACGGACGGCTTATCAGCCACTATGTAAATAATATCTCCGACATCGGCGTCGGTCGCTTTGAGTATCGCGTCCGTTTCCTCAGACGTTAAAAACTTAAAAAACGACGATGTGGTGCCTTCGCTTTTAAGAGACGCCCACGCAAGACCTTTCGCGCCGAACGTCTTGACTTTCTCCGCCGTAGCGTCTATCTCCTTTCTGCTCGTCTTGTCGGCAAAACCCTTGTAATTAATCGCCTTGACTACTCCGCCGTTTTGTACAGTGGACGAGAATACCGAGAATCCGCAATCTTTAACTACGTCGGTAATATCCGTAAGTTCAAGTCCGAATCTCGTATCGGGCTTATCCGACCCAAATCGGCTTATTGCTTCTTTATAAGTCATACGGCGGAACGGCTTGTCGAATTTAAGACCTTTACAGTCTTTGAATATCTTTTTAATCATCCCTTCCGCTATATCCATAACGTCGTTTTCGTCTCTCACAAACGACATTTCAAGGTCTATTTGCGTAAACTCGGGTTGACGGTTGCTTCTTAAATCTTCGTCTCTGAAACATCTCGCTATCTGATAATATCTGTCAAATCCCGCTATCATCAACAACTGCTTGTATAATTGCGGTGATTGCGGAAGCGCATAAAACTTGCCCGCGTGTATCCTGCTCGGAACAAGATAATCTCTCGCACCCTCAGGCGTAGACTTGCCGAGAAACGGCGTTTCTATTTCGAGAAATCCGTTATCGTTTAAGTACTGTCTTGCGGCTTGCGAAATTTTATGACGCATCATTATATTATTTTGTAAAATCGGTCTTCGCAAGTCTAAGTAACGGTATTTGAGCCTTAACGTATCGTTTACGTTCGTATTGTCTGTAATAGCAAACGGCGGAACGTCGGACTCCGATAAAATCTTCAAACCGTTAGCGAGAATTTCTATCTCGCCCGTCGGAATCGCGGAGTTCACGTTTTCTCCGCGCGACCTTACTACGCCGTCTATAGCGACTACGTCTTCGGCTCTGAGTTTCGATGCCTTTTCTGAAAGTTTCGCATCGTGCGTATCGAAACATACCTGTACTATTCCGCTACGGTCTCTGACGTCGGTAAATTGAAGCCCGCCTAAATTCCTGCTCTTTGCAATCCAGCCCGTCACCGTAACTTGCGAGCCTTTATCGCCCGCTCTGAACTCACCGCACATTTTCGTTCTTTTGCTCGTACCCAAAAATTCAGCCATAACTACCTCGCTATACAATTAATCAAAGACTCTGTCGCAACCGTTTTGGTTTCTTTGGTTCGCATATCTTTAATCGTAACTTCACCTTTCTTTATTTCATCGTCGCCGATAACCACGATAAGTCTTACGCCGAGTTTATCCGCGTACTTCATCTGCGACTTTACGCTTCTGTTCATATAGTCGGTATCGGCGGCAACTCCCGCCGCTCTTAACTTTCTGACGAGTTCAAACGCTTCGTACTTTGCGTCTTCGCCCATCGGCGCAATATAAATATACGGCGCGTTCGGTGCACCCGATACGCCACCCGTTTGCTCCGCAAGCAGCAAAAGTCTTTCGAGACCCATACCGAACCCTACCGCCGGCATCGGTCTACCGCCTATACTTTCAACGAGATTATCGTATCTTCCGCCGCCGCATACGGTAAGTTTGTCTCCGCCTGCTTCCGCAATAAATTCAAATACGGTCTTCGTATAATAATCAAGACCTCTGACTATATACGGATTGACGTTAAATTTAACGTTGTTATCGTTCAAAACGCCCTGCAACTGCTCGAAATGTTTACGGCAGTCGTCGCATAGATATTCGATAATCTTGGGCGCGCTTTGATTGATTTCTTTACAGCGTTCGTTCTTACAGTCCAAAATGCGAAGCGTATTCTTCTCGAAACGCTCGTTGCAATCTTTACACATTTCGGACAAATTGCTTTTAAGATATGCTTTAAGCGCGTCGTTATACTTCTTTCTGCACTCGGAACAACCTATACTGTTAATATTAAGCGTAACGGGAATATCGAGTTCGTACAAAAGCTCGCTCGCAAGCATTATAACTTCCGCGTCGATAAAAGCGTCGTCGCTTCCGTAAAATTCAACACCGAACTGGTGATGTTCGCGAAGTCTTCCCGCCTGCGGTCTTTCGTATCTGAACACGGGTGACAAATAGTACATCTTAACGGGTAAGGGTGTATTATCAAGCGCATTTTCGATAAATGCTCTCGCAACTCCCGCAGTACCTTCGGGTTTAAGCGTTATACTCCTTTCGCCTTTATCGAGAAATGTGTACATCTCTTTACCGACTATGTCCGTGCCGTCTCCGACTCCGCGCAAGAAAAGCTCCGTATGCTCGAAAGTCGGCGTACGAATTTCGTTAACGCAAAACTTACGCGTCAATTCGCGTATCTTGTTTTCAATAAAATGCCATTTGTAAGATTCCGACGGTAAAACGTCTTTCGTACCTTTGGGTATATTAATCATAAGTGCCTACATTATATAATATATTTCTTCAAATTCAAAGTCTTAATATCCTTTTCGAGATGTTCTTTAACGTAATTGTTGTCTACGACTACATCTACGGTATCGAACTCTCCGCAAGCGTTAAAGGAAATATCTTCAAGTAATTGCTCCATTACGGTATGCAATCTTCTTGCGCCGATGTTTTCGCTCGTCTCGTTTTCATACTCGGCGACTTGCGCAATTTCCGCGATGGCTTCGTCCGTAAATTTAAGATCCACTTTATCAACCGCAAGCATCGCTTTGTACTGCGTCAAAAGCGCGTTATCGGGTTGCGTCAATATCGCAATAAAATCGTCCTTGGTTAAATTGTCGAGCTCGACGCGTACGGGAAAACGTCCTTGTAATTCGGGAATCAAATCCTGCACTTTGGAGATATGAAACGCGCCTGCCGCTATGAACAATATGTGATCGGTCTTGATAACGCCGTACTTCGTCATAACGGACGAACCTTCGACTATCGGAAGTATATCTGTTTGAACGCCTTCGCGAGATACGTCCTGTCCGCTCGCCTTTGAGTTACTGCCGACGATTTTATCGATTTCGTCGATAAATATTATTCCGTCCTGTTCCGCTCTCATAAGCGCTTCGCTGTTGACGGAATCGTCGTCGATAAGTTTATCGCTTTCTTCTTGAAGAATCGCTTCGCGAGCCTCTCCCACCGTCATCTTGCGTTTCTTCTTATGTTTACCGCCGAGACCCGCGCCGCCGAATATCGAACCTATGTCGATACCCATACCCGAACCCATATCGAGTTGCATCTTCGGCGTTTCGGTAACTTCTATCTCGACTGTCATATTGTCAAGTTTATTATTGCGTAACTCGTGCAAAATGTCGTCTTTGATAATTTGTTCGGGAATATCGGGTCTCGTTTCTTTGATTTGCGGAAAAAGTAAATCGAGAAGTTTCTTCTCCATTGCGTCGCGCGCTTTGATTTCAACGTCTTTGATACGCTCTTCCTTAACAAGCCTTACAGAAACTTCGGCAAGATCTCTTATCATCGACTCAACGTCGCGACCGACGTATCCGACTTCGGTAAATTTAGTCGCTTCGACTTTCAAAAACGGCGCGCCGACAAGTTTTGCAAGGCGTCTTGCTATCTCCGTTTTACCTACGCCCGTAGGACCTTTCATTAAAATGTTTTTCGGCGTGACTTCTTCACGGAGTTCGGGAGCTAACTGCGCGCGTCTGTAACGATTTCTCAACGCAACGGCTACCGCTCTCTTCGCTTTCGATTGTCCGATTATATATCTGTCGAGTTCTTTAACTATCTGCTTTGGGGTTAACGTTGTTTTCATTTAATCACCTCCACCGTAATGTGATCGTTAGTGTATACGCATAATTCGCCCGCAATTTTCAACGCCTTTTCGGCAATCTGATCCGCAGGTAATTCGGTCTCTTTAAGCAACGCGCGCGCGGCTGCCAACGCATAGTTTCCGCCTGAACCTATGGCGCATACGCCCTCGGACGGATCGATTACTTCGCCCGATCCCGAAACGATAAGCATAGTATCTTTGTCCGCAACTATAAGCAATGCTTCGAGTTTTCTCGGCAGTTTATCGTTACGCCATAACTGCGCGAGTTCTACCGCGCTGCGCATAAGATTACCCGAATATTTTTGAAGCATTTCTTCAAAGTGTTCGGATAAAGAAAACGCGTCGCTTACCGAGCCTGCATAGCCGACGACTACTTTATCGTTATAAATCTTCTTTACTTTAACCGCATTGTTTTTGAGAATTACGGTTTCGCCCATAGTAACTTGTCCGTCGCCGGCAATCGCCGTTACGCCGTCGCGCTTTACAGCGCAAATTGTTGTTCCTCTGAATTCCATATTATATATTCTCCCTTATTAGTCTTATCAGTTCTATTGCTCTCTTACTCTTAGCTTCTTTCCTTAATCTTTTGTCTCTTATCTGTTCGGGTAAGTCTGGTATTATTCCGAAATTAGCGTTCATAGGCTGAAAACCGTCTTTATTCGCATTGACAATGTACGATGTTATCGCGCCCATCATCGTTTCTTTCGGAAATTCGGGCGGCGTTTTACCGCTTACTTTACACGCAACTGATATACCCGTTATCATACCGCTCATCGCGCTTTCCATATATCCCTCCACTCCGCTGAGTTGTCCCGCAATATATATATTGGGTTTACTTCTCAACGAAAAGTCCGCGTTTAAGACTTCGGGCGCGTTGACGTACGAATTTCTGTGCATAACGCCGTATCTCAAATACTCCGCGTTTCTAAGCGCAGGTATCATAGAAAAAACCCGTCTCTGCTCGTCAAACTTCAAGTTCGTTTGAAAGCCTACTATATTATACATCGTTTTGTCAACGTTCTCAGCCCTTAATTGCACAACGGCGTACGGTCGTCTTCCCGTATTTACGTCCGTAAGCCCAACAGGTTTAAGCATACCGAATCTCAACGTATCGCGTCCGCGACGCGCCATAACTTCGATAGGCATACACCCTTCGAAAAATTCACGCTTGTCAAACTCGTGAAGTTTCGCGCTTTCAGCAGTTACGAGAGCGTCTGTGAACGCGTCGTATTCGTCTTTATTAAGCGGACAATTAACGTAATCGTCACTCTGCCCGTATCTGCCCTGCGTAAACGTCTTCGTATAGTCTATCGAGTCCGCGGATACAATAGGCGCAGCGGCGTCGAAAAAATGCAATCTTTCTCCGACAAGACGCTTTAATTCTCCGTTAAGCGCATCGCTTGTCAAAGGTCCCGTGGCTATAACCGTATATCCGTCGTCGTCTACGCTGTCCGCTTCTTTTGTCTCGACTGTCAATAAATTCTGCGATCTGAGCCATTTATCAATATAACTTGCAAACTTAATTCTGTCTACCGCAAGCGCACCGCCCGCGTCTACCCGTGACTCTTCGGCCGCTCTTAATACAAGCGAATCGAATTGACGCATTTCGGCTTTTAATAGTCCCGACGGCGTGGATATATCGACGCTCTTCAAACTGTTACTGCAAACAAGTTCGCCGAGAAGTCCGCTCTTATGCGCAGGCGACTTCTTTAAGGGTTTCATATCGTATAACGTTGCGCTTATTCCGCGCTTAACAAGTTGATTTGCGACTTCCGCGCCGGCAAGTCCGCCACCTATTATCTTAATCACTTTTATCTTCCGCGTTCTGCGTTTCTGCTTCGGGTACAATAATCACATTGCCGCAATTTCTGTCGCTACACACATATTTAAGCACACCGCCCGACTTTCTTTGATACATCGGCTGATTGCATTTCGGACAAAGTACAGGCGCAGGCAATTCGCGTGATATAAACTTACAGACAGGATACCCCGTACAACCGTAAAACGGTTTACCGTCTTTTTTCGCGTGTTTCTTAACTATATCTTTACCGCAAATAGGACAAGTGCCGACAACTTCGTTTATCGGCAACGTATTCTTACAAGTCGGGTAATTCGGACAAGCCAAAAATTTACCGTACCTACCTTCTTTGATTACCATATGCGCGCCGCACTTTTCGCAAATAACGTCCGTAACTTCGCTTTTAAGCTGAGCTTTTGTACCGTCGTTTTTCGCAACGTTAATCATACGCATAAGCGCGGGATAAAAGTCGGCAATAAGTTTTTGCCATACGCGCTTACCTTCTTCTATTTCGTCAAGCGCTGTTTCCATACGCGCCGTAAACGTCAAATCCGTTATTTGACTGAAATAGTTTTGCATCATATCGGTCAAGGTAAAACCGAGTTCGGTGGGAATAATCGATTTACCGTCCTTTTCAACATATCTGCGGTTTACAAGCGTGGACAAAATGGTTGCGTACGTACTCGGTCTCCCGATACCGTTCTCTTCCATCGCCTTTATAAGCGTTGCGTCCGTGTATCTTGCAGGCGGCTTGGTAAACTTCTGCTCGTCTTTAAGCCCCAACAAGTTAAGCTCTTCGCCTTTTTCGAGTACGGGTAAAAGTCCCGCGGTATCTTCTTCATCTTGATTCTGCGCGCTTGTATAAACTACTGTAAATCCTTTGAATCTTACCGTTCTGCCTACCGTTTTGAAACCGTATTCGCGATTCGCTTCCCCGTTCTTGATTCTGAGCGTTACCGTGTCATATTCGGCATATACCATTTGACTTGCCAAAAATCTTTCGTAAATCAATTTATAAAGTCTGTAATGGTTTCTCGAAATTTTGTCTTTCAAAGATTCGGGCGTTCGCTCCAACGATATGGGACGAATTGCTTCGTGCGCGTCTTGTGCTGAACTCTTGGTCTTATAGACGTTAGGCTTGGGCGGAACGTACTCGTCGCCGTATTTCGCTTTGATAAATTCAAGTGCCGCCGCTTGCGCGTCCGCCGATATGCGTACGCTGTCCGTTCTTATATAAGTTACGAGTGCGACGTGTCCCTCGCCTTGTATATCAAGACCTTCGTATAACTGCTGCGCTATCTGCATCGTCTGCGGAGAAGATAAACCGAGTTTTGAAGACGCATCTTGTTGCATCGTACTCGTCGTAAAAGGCGCGGCGGGATTTACTTTGCTGATCGCTTTCTTTACATCGTCAACGATAAACTTATGCGCTTTAATGAAATCCGTTACGTCTTTCATTTCGTCGCCCGTGGATATTTTCAGTTTCTTACCGTTCAAATCGTTAAGTACGGACTTAAAATCGGACGAACTCGCTGTTTTCGCAAGCATCGCCGTAAGCGTCCAATATTCTTCGGGTACGAAAGCCTTTATTTCACGTTCTCTGTCAACAATCATTTTGAGTGCCGGCGATTGAACGCGCCCCGCACTCAATCTCGGCTTAATCTTTGAACTCATTATCGGACTGATTTGATAACCGACAAGTCTATCAAGTACGCGTCTTGCCTGCTGCGCGTCTACTAAATCGATGTTTATCTTTCTCGGAGATTTGAGAGCGGTGTTGACTGCCTTACTCGATATTTCGTTAAACTCTATCCGTATATCGTCGTCCGGTAGATTCAAAACGTTCCGTAAATGCCACGATATAGCTTCACCTTCTCTGTCCGGGTCGGTTGCGAGATATACGCGTTCGGCGCGTTCGGCTTCGCTTTTGAGACGTTTTATCGTATCTTTTTTGCTCGGCGTTATTACATATTTCGGTTTGAAATTATTATCGATTTCAATACCGATACTCGATTCCGGTAAATCACATACATGTCCGCCCGACGCGTCGACCTTGTAGTCTTTTCCGAGATACTTTTGAATCGTTTTTGCCTTTGACGGCGATTCCACAATAACAAGTTTCATCTATGCTTTAATCTTCCTTATATTGTAAATATGTTTCCGTTTAATCTTTTAACAAGTCCGCATATTTCCATACGTGTAAGCAACGCGCTGAGCGACGGTACGTCAAGTCCCGTCAACGCGAGTATTTCATCGAAATGCAATTCTCCGCATTTCGTAAGTTCCAAAACGATTTTTTCTTCCGTAAAGTCAAGCTCGATGTCTTCGATACCCATTTGTTCAACCGCAGGCATCTCGAAATCGATAAGAATATCGTTTACATCTGTAACGAGCGCGCCTTGACACTCTTTAAGCCACTTGTTGCAACCCTTACTCAAATTCGACGTTATGTTACCCGGTACCACATAAACGCGTTTACCCTGCTCGTTAGCGTAGTTAAGCGTAATAAGCGCGCCGCTCTTTTCGCCCGCTTCGGTTACTATTACGCCTTGCGAAAGACCGCTTATTATTCTGTTTCTTTCGGGAAACTGGTAACCGTTAGGAGGCACGCCGACTTTATATTCGCTGACGATAAGCCCCATCTCTTCAATCTTTTTATACATATCAAGATGTTCGGGCGGATATACGTGTTCGACGCCGCTTGCAAGAACGGCTATCGTTTTACCGCTTAAATTAAGCGCGGTCGTATGCGCTATTCCGTCCACACCTCGCGCCATACCGCTTATTATCGTAAAGCCCGCTTTAACCAAATCCGTCGCAAACTTCTCCGTTACGTCGCGTCCGTATCTCGAACAACTTCGTGTGCCGACTATCGCAATACCTTTGGACTTCAAAAGACCGACGTCGCCTTTACAATACAAAACAAGCGGCGGAGGTTCTATCTCTTTCATTGTGTCGGGATACTCGTCACTTATATACGTTACGGCAATTATACCCAGTTTGTCAAGTTCATTTACGCTCCGTTCGGTCAAATCCATATCAAGTCCTGCTTCAAGTTTCGTAAACGCTTCCGCTCCCGCAATCGCTTCGATTTCCGCTCTTTTGCCTTTATATTCCGTAAATATCGCTTCCGCCGACGACATCAGCGCCATTATTTTGTGTTTGCGTCTCGCGCTTATTCCTTCGATACAGTCAAGACAAATATATGCCTTTTCCGTTAAAGTGTATTCTTTATACATTGTACTTCCTATCAAGCGATCTGTACTGAATTGCTTCGCTGATATGATTTACGCCGATATTTTCACTGCCTTCTATATCGGCAATCGTCCTTGCGACTTTCAAAATTCTTGTACTTGCTCTTGCGCTTAAATTAAGTTTTTCGTAAGCCATTCTCAACAGTTTGTCACACTCTTCGTCGAGATGACAGTATTTATTGATTTGCGCGGATGTCATATGCGCGTTGGTATCCGTCTTCGTTCCCTTGAATCTTTCGCGTTGGATTTCACGAGCTTTTTCTATACGTTTCTTAACCGTTGCCGACGATTCGCCCGACGCTTTATCAGCAAGCTGCGCATAGTCGAGATTATCGACTTCGATATGTATATCTATCCTGTCCATCATAGGTCCCGACAACTTGGAAAGATACTTGTGTATCTGCGCAGGCGTACAAGAACAAATACGTTTTCGTGAACCGTAGTTTCCGCACGGGCAAGGGTTCATACTCGCAACAAGCATAAACTTTGCGGGATATTCAATCGTACCTATCGCTCGCGCAACGTTGATAACGCCGTCTTCCAAAGGCTGTCTCAATATTTCAAGACTCTCTCTTGAATATTCGGGCATTTCGTCCAAAAACAACACTCCGTTGTGCGCATAACTTATTTCTCCCGGTTTACACGAAATTCCACCGCCCGCAAGCGCAATCTTGGTCGCGGTATGGTGCGGTGATCTGAAAGGTCTGTTAATAACTATTCCTTGCGTTTGGTCGATAAGACCGGCTACCGAGTGTATCTTGGTAACTTCAAGCGCTTCGTCAAACGTCATATCGGGCATTATGGTAGGCACGCACTTGGCAAGCATTGACTTGCCAGCTCCGGGCGGTCCTATCATCATAACGTTATGTCCGCCCGCAACGGCTATCTCTATCGCGCGTTTTGCCGCGGCTTGTCCCTTAACGTCCGCAAGGTCAACGCCGTATTTATTGATTGCTTCACCGTTCTTGAAAACACGCCTTTCCGCAGGAATCAACTCGATTTCTCCGTTAAGAAACTTAACCGTTTCCGCAAGATCGGTTACGCCGTATACTTCCGCGCCTTCGATATAACTTGCTTCGTTTACATTATCTTTTGGCAAAATGAATTTTTGATGTCCTTTCTTGTATGCGTCTATTACGATAGGCAAAATTCCGTTAACGCTCTTTACGCTTCCGTCCAAAGACAATTCGCCGAGTATTATGTAATCTTTGTACATTTTGGTTTTGATTTGCTCTGACGCGACAAGTATACTGACGGCTATCGGTAAATCGAACGACGGTCCTTCTTTCTTGGTGTCCGCGGGCGCGAGATTAATGGTTATCTTCTTAACGGGAAACTGCAATCCGCTGTTTTTTATCGCCGATCGGATACGCTCCTTTCCCTCTTTGACAGCCGTATCGGGCAAACCCACCGTATCATATGACGGCAGACCCGAATTGATGTCGACTTCTATTTCGACACCGTAACCGTTAATACCCAAAATCGAATAACTTTTAACTTTCGCCAACATATCTCGTTACGCTCCATACGAAGGATTTAACCATCCGAACATCCATCTTGCATCTTCTATCCTTATCGGTACTCCAGTAAGCACCGGAAACAATAGCATAAAATTAATTACTATCAAAGCAAAGTACACAATGTAAATAACTGTGCCTATGTTTACAACGAACTCCGAATTGCCTTTACCTGTCTTGAACAACGGTTTCGTAAAACTGTTTACATACGTCTTGCAAAGCATTACCGCAAGCGCCGAAATAAACGGCACGGACGCAAAGTAATGATAGAAGAACGTAATACGTGATATGAATATCCACGGTAAAAACTGCGACGCAAATCCTACCATAAGAAATATTACGGTGGGCTTCATTTCTTCCCAACTGTTCGTCGCATAACTTCCGAGAAGTTTTGAATTGGGATAAAATTTTCGGACAATCATATAAGCCGCAAACATAAAAAGCGCGGCAAACATCGTATACCAAAGCACTTGATTACCCGTAGTGTATATCCTTGCATATACTCTTGCCGTATGCATAGACGATGATAAAGACGCAACGTTATCGTCTCCGCCGTAAAAATAAACGGGCTTTATATCAAGCGGCCAGCTGTACCATGACGACGACCAGCCGTGCGTTTCGGTAACGCCGCTGTGGAAATTAAACATTGTTTTCTGACTGTCCCACATCGCTTCGAATAAGCCTTTGCTTTCGCATTTCGCATACGGTATATAACTTAACAAATAAATGAAAAACGGTATTAAGATAAAGCACACCGCGCACGCAATCACACTGTATAAAATTTTACGGTTGGTTTTACATATGACGTCTTGTTTAAGTTCCGAGTCAAGTTTATTATTCAAATCGTCTTTTGCAATCCCGAAATCTTTATATCGCTTAAAGAGAACGATAAAGTAGATTGCAAGCAATCCGATGCCCGCATATACGCCCGTCCACTTGACAGCGACGCCGAACCCGAAGAATATTCCCGAAAGGCATAACGGCAACAACCAGTCTTTATATCCGTGTCGGTTAAAACTGCGTTTATAGAATTTGAGCATAAAGTAATACGACAATACGATAAAGAACACCGCAAACGTATCGACCGTCGCTATTCTTCCCTGTACGAGACTTATACCGCTGCACAACATCATTGCCGCCAAAAGCACCGCCCACTTCCTGCTTTTGAACAATTCTTTACCGAACAAATACATAAGAGGCACGAGTGCCGCGGCAAACAACGCGCCCATACATCTCCACCCGAACGGCGTCATACCGAACATTTCGATACCGATAGAAATTATGATTTTACCGAGAGGCGGATGCGTATCTTCTTTAATATTATTTATGCCGTGAATATATTCGTATGCGGTACGCGCATGAAATATCTCGTCGAAATACATTCCCGTCTTATAAGTAGTGTACTGCGGAACGAGGTCTTGCTCGTCAAAGGCAAGTTTTGCGGACTGACCGCTTTCGGTAGCGGTGTAATCGATAACTTCAACTTCGAGCCGTTCGTCTCCCGCGCCGAATAAAGCGAGTTCGTTGATATTAAACGGTAAATATTCGGCAACGAATTTATAGTACTTATAATCACCTTTGGATATTTGCAATTTTATCCAACAAAAAGTCGCGGATTGTTCGTAATTGAGTTTTGCGACTTCACCGCTCTTGTTTCTGAGCGCACTGTAATTAATACCGTCGTACGACCCGTATACCGCTACATAACTCGGCGTATATAGGCCTTTGCTTACATATTCGTTAGCATCACGGCTTATTCCGTAGTATGCGCGAAGTTCGGATACGGTCTTGTCTTCTTCGACTTTAACCGTAACGTATTCACCCGTATTCTCGGGATGCCAAAAACTCTGCGCGGCTTTCGTGTCTCCGAGTTCGATAAACGATACGAACAAAGCAAATACCGTAAGTACTATAAGCGCTATAACGTCAAAACGATTGAATTTACGTTTTTCCGCAGCTGCTTCGATACTTTGTGAAACCGCGCCGCCTTTAATCTCATACGGATTGTAATTAAGCGGTGTTATCTCCTTAATTCTCTCTTTACGGCAAATATCATACGTTACATATAACAAGTACAACGCAAGTATCACCGAAAGTATACTGAATACTATATAAAGCGTATAAAACCGATTATCGGGCGTAAAATAGCCGTATGTGAAATGATCGCTTGTCCTTTCCAATCCGTTACACGAATATACAAGTAAAGCCTCGTTGAGAAAATGCAAAAGCGAGAAACCGCCTGTTATATACGCCACTCTCTTGTCCTTTGATAATCCGCAATACAATAAAAGTAAAACTATCGCGGGGAAAAGATACCTTTCGTGCATTTTTGCCGCAAACGTAAATATCGTGACGATTGTCGTCGCCGTCAGCAATATCAACTTCGAGCGGTCTTTGCATTTAAGATACAGCCATACGACCGCGCCGAAAACAAGCGCAATGAATACGTAATTCAACACGTTGACCACAGTTGGCAAATCTTTGAAATTAAGTCCGATTGCTCCGTAGAAACCGAACGCGTTCAACGTATAATAATTATACTGTCCTACGGTTTGGAAATATCTCGGTATAACGTAAAACGGATTTCCGTTTCCGAACGGAATTGCGACAACGAAAAAGCCGACTACGCAACATACTGACGTGATAATCAATTTCTTACGGACTTCGGGATGTTTTACGAATTGATAAATTATAAACGTCGCTATGGCGGGAAATGCAAATACGGCTTGAATTTTAACGAGTACCGCCACGGTATACGTTATAAACAGTCCCGTAAAGTTTTTGTCCAATATGAACGAAAAAGATAACAGCAGTAACATTGCAAGTACGGAGTCCATCTGTCCCCATACCGCCGAATTTGTAAGTATTACGGGTATAACCGCGTAGAACAGCGCGCATATAAGCGCTACCCGCTCCGACGCGTGTTTGTTAAGAATTTTGTATATAAGATATACGCTGACCAAGTCGCAAATCAAAGCGGGAATTTTAATAATGAAAGCCGCGCCTATACCCGACGCGTTAAACAGTTTTATAAGTCCCCCGAGTATCCACAACACATACAAATATCCGGGAGTATAGTCCGCATCCATACGCTCGTAAAAACCGAACGACCCGTTGTCCGCAAGGTCAAGCGCCCAAGGCTTAAAGCCGTAATCGATATCGCCACCGTAACCGTAAAACAAAAGTCCGCAAATAACGCGCAATACAAAACCTGTTATCAGTATTACGATTAATTTTACATAACCTTTATTGATAAGCGGAGAATCTTTACGCGCGGCGTTTTTCATCGCCACGTAACAAGCAATAGACAAAATTATCGTAACAAGTACGCCGAGAAGTAGAAATACTATTCCGCCGACGTTTGCATCACTCGATGACGAAGGCGACGGATTGTAATATCCCAACGCGTATACGCTTACGCTAACGGGCAATTCTTCCGCATTGACTTTATACATCGACACGTTATCAAAGTATGCCTTACCCGTTGAAGTCTTTCCGTTGCTGCCAATCTGACAACATAAAGTAACTTGCTTCATATTATCTATACGAACGTAAGCAACGTATTCAATCCAGCCGTCCGTCTTGGTGATATTGCCCTCGGTGTATCCGATGTTGTCTTCAAAACCGATATACGCGCCGACTATCGACACGCCGTCTTCCCCTTGTCTTAAATTGTACGGCACATTGATTAACGCCGAAACACGATAGGTCTCACCGGGTTCAACGTTAATCGTCTGCTTGAACAACGTTTTATTACCTGTAACGTTGATTTGTTCGAGATACCTTTCGCCGGTTGATTCGGATTGAGAATCGTAAAACGCAATATTGAATTGCGCGTCGTTAATCTTCCAACCGTCTTTTTGCCATACGGTAGGTTCCCCGTTTTCGTCAAATAATTCAAAACCGCCGTTTTGAACGAGTTCTTGTCCGTATTCGCTCTTGACGACTTCTCCACCGCACGAGAATAGAGTTGCGCTGAAAATCAATAACAATATTGCTATTAATATCAGTCTTGCTCTCTTCATAAACACCTCGAAACGAAATAATAAAATGGTATTATAGTATTATGATATTATTTTATATCAATGCAATTCTTTTCGCAAGTAAATTGACAGACTGTAAATTATGTATTTATATAATATATTATGCCGTATAACCAACATCAGCCCGAAAAATTTTTTTTATAAAAAACTCCCGAGATAAATACTCGGGAGTTCACTTTACGTTTTATGATATTACTTTCTGAGTTCGAGTACCGCAACTTCTTCTTGCTCAACAAACTCGTTTGCGGGTGTTTTGGAAGCCGCAGGTTTCTTGGCAACGGGCTTGGAAACGGTTTTCTTCGCAGTAGCAGACTTAGATACGGTAGATTTTTTGGTCATAGACTTAGAAGCAGTGGATTCGGAAACAGTATTCTCAGTCACAGCGTCAAAAGTATCGTCATCATCAAATTTAAATGCATCAAGAATAGTATTCTCCGTCACAGCGTCAAACAAATGAATATGTTTCATATCAATTGCAAACGTTGCGTCCGTATTGACCTGCGCGTTCGATCTCGGATCGACTTTGGCTATCGTATAGCCTTCTCGCCCTTCAACGTTTAAGTAAAGTAACGTTTCACTGCCGAGTTTCTCAACTACGTCTATATATCCCTTAACAAGCGCAGTGTTGTGCCTTGCTATAAATGTGGCGTCGTCATGAATATCTTCGGGACGAACTCCCAAGACTACTTTCTTAATACCCGATTCGGTCTGATTATTCGCAATTTCGTCGATTTCGGTTTGATTATTAATATATGATTTATCAATAATTCTATCTACGATTTGCAACGGAAGTTTAATGGAGTTTTCTCCGAATTTTACATAAACGTTATTTTCGTTTCTGACGAGGTATGCGTTAAAGAAATTCATTTGAGGCGTGCCGATAAAACCCGCTACAAACATATTGATCGGAAAATCGTAAAGGTTTTGCGGCGTATCGACTTGCTGCATAAATCCGTCTTTCATAACTACGATACGAGTACCCATCGTCATTGCTTCGATTTGGTCATGCGTAACGTATATGAACGTTGTGGCAAGACGATTATGAAGTTTTGTGATTTCCGTTCTCATTTGAGCACGCAGTTTTGCGTCCAAGTTGGAAAGCGGTTCGTCAAGTAAGAATACTTTCGGTTCACGGACAATCGCGCGTCCGAGTGCTACTCTCTGTCTTTGACCGCCCGACAAAGCCTTTGGTTTACGACTTAATAATTTCTCTATACCGAGAATTTGCGCCGCAACCGTTATACGTCTTCTGATTTCTTCCGACGGAGTTTTCCTTAACTTCAACCCAAACGCCATATTTTCATAAACAGACATATGCGGATATAACGCATAATCTTGAAAGACCATAGCTATATCTCTGTCCTTAGGCAATACGTCGTTGACAAGTACGCCGTCGATATAAAGTTCACCCCCGCTTATCTCTTCAAGTCCCGCTACCATACGAAGCGTCGTTGACTTACCGCAACCTGAAGGACCTACCAAAACGATAAACTCTTTATCTTTGATTTCAAGGTTAAAGTCGCAAACGGCTTTAATTCCGCCTTGATAAATTTTCTCAATGTGTCTTAATGATAAACCTGCCATAATTTCTCCTTTACAAATTCATTATTAATATATTACTCAATTTTCCGATATTTCGCAAATGTTTTTATGCACAAAATACAAGCCGATATTATCAGCATAATTAACAATAGCGATTTTTCGCTATATTTTATATTAACGGTTATCTGAGAATATTTTACTTGACTTGTTCGGAATCGTCGGAATTGTCAACGCTTTCTTTTTGAACGCTTTCGTCGATTTGAATCGGCGCTTCGCTTTCAAAACTCCCTTCTTCCGTTGCTTCCGCGACATACTTCTTTCTGAGCGGATCTTCAATCGGCAATACGTGCAATAATTGTTTCGACGCACTCAACGCCGCAATCACGCCCACTGTAATTATCGTCTCAGGCAACATATAAACCGCGTTATACGCAAGAGAATAAACAAATGCACTCATACCTGCGGTCGAACCGAAAACAGCCAAACTATCGACAGGACCGTACGCGTAGAACCATACAAGTCCCGCAACGGTTGCGCAAACGTAACGCGCAAGGCAAGCAACCAACGCTCCGAGTATCATGGAAACTCTGACGTTTTTGATCTTAAAAAATATTCCCGCGAGACCGAGAACGGAGAACGCAAGCAAATAATCGAACAAAAATTGTACGAAATTATAAAAATACGGACTTTGGATAAACTGTAAAATACCGTATATTAGTCCCGCCATAAGTCCCCTGCCTATTCCGAAACAGTACGCAAACAGTATAATCGGAACCATACTCGCAAGCGTTATACTTCCGCCCAAAAGCGAAATCGGAATATTAATCAAAGACAAGCCGAAAGACAATGCAATGCATATTGCGCCGTACGCAAGCACAGTCGTATTGTTTTTGTTGTTTTTGAAAACAACGAACAGCAATATAAGCGACAATGCGATAACGCCCACAAATGACAATACGCCGATTAACCTTTCGGTATCGTATTCATCGGCACAAATCAAACCGTAAAACATAAAAAAACCTCCCGCACCCCTAAGGAATACGAGAGCAACAAAAAAATACGAGTATTCTCCCTACGCAAGTATTACCTTACAGGTTCAAAGGGTATAATCTCAGCCGAATTATTTCGGCACCCCTATCTTGCAATATTTTAATATGTAATAATATCAAAGTCAATTATTTGAACACAATTCGACAAATTTTCGACTGAAAATTTAATTATATAATGCCGATATGCAAATATGTACAATTATATAAACCGTAAATACGATACCGCTGTTTAAGACGAAATGCTTTTGAACGCCACCGATAATATTCCCATATTTATTAGATAGATTATAGAATTTAATTTCGTAATTAAATTTCGTAATTAAGATTTCAAAAGTGAAAACTTTTGTTGAACAGTACATAAAAAAAATAATTTCAACAAAGTCGATTGATTTACGGATAACTTTATCCCGTTGTTCTGAAAATTCCGATAAACTCAATTAATAACGATTAAAAATATTTCTTGACAAAACAAACTCGAAAGCGTATATTATAATACATAAGGGCAATTAACTCAGTTGGTAGAGTGTCTTCTTGACGTGGAGAAAGTCAGCGGTTCGAGTCCGTTATTGCCCACCACTAAGTCGGTTTTGCCGACTTTTTCTTTTCCCGACAACACCATTACGCCTTTATCGGCAAAAATATCGCGCGTTTATATCGTTAAAAGACACTTGCTTTTTTTATTTTATATTCTATAATATATGTTGTTTTATGTTGAAATATGTTGAAAAAAGAAGTTTTTGCAATGAACGCAAACAATTAGAGAAAATTTCAAACAAATGCGATAATAACTCGAAGCAATCGAGCGCGATTCAAACGCAAGAGCGGAAACAACTCGTACGGCGTTTTTCAAATGAAAATGAAACGGTTGCGGCGATTACGGTGGTAAATAGCGTTCATATACGCAAGCGAAAGTCAGCCGAATACAAAATTCAAAGTAAGAAAGTTTAAGAAAGTTTAGGAGAAACAATCTATGCGTAAATTTAATGTTAAAGTCCCGGAGTTCAATATAACGGTTGAAGTCGAAGAAACAACCGACGGCGAGCAGGTTTCATCGCAAGTAGTCACCACCGACAATAATTCCTTAAATCGTAACGAAAATCAAAATATACTTTTTGATGCAGAAATTATACAAAATTATCCCAACGATTGCAAATGTAACTCGGGTAAACCAAAGAAAAAATGTAAAGAAAAAACTTGTAAACACAAATCGAGAAGACGCATTTGTTTTACAGTGTTTTCGATTATTTTTGCAATAATATTAATTTCCGCGCTGTTTATCCTTATGTGTCTCGATACCGATAATTTTATGCGCCCGGAATTTATGAATAATGATAATTTCGCAACAATAACCCAAACTCTCGGACTTGAACGTACAAACGTTACGCGTAATACTTGGATAATAATTATTACGATATTATCAGTTGGGATTGTATTGTTTTTCGCCTACTTATTTGTCGGAAAAGCACGCAGAAAGTTCGGAAAATGGACTTATCGAGTAACCGAAACCGAGCGTGGTGCAAGAAAACTGTTCAATTTTGTTTATTTCGGAATAATATTACTTGTAATAATAGGAATATTTTTAGTATTACATATGGTCGGTTTATATACTTTCCATAACATCGACATACCGGACTA